>DYOK01000361.1 GCA_020720565.1 Acetofilamentum sp. | reverse complement strand
CCCTTATTTCTAAAGGTTTTAAAATGTATGAAGATTACAAAGTTTTCTATTGTGCAAGATTATTTTGAAGATATCATCTACCTTTGAATATTGATATTACAAATCATAAATAATTATCAGACGAAACATCCAAGCCAAATCAATTTTGCCACACAAGTGGATGATTAAGATTTTACAAACCGCTCACTATTCCCCCATCGGGGATTAGGGGGCTAATTATAAACACATGAATAGATTTAGCATTATTATATTGGTATGGGCAGTTGGCCTATCAAATATTGTAAGCGCTTCGGAGCCTGTATTTGAAAAAAATGTGGCTAAAAATCTTGTAGCCATCTGTAATTATTGGCTGAACGGTAAAATTGAGGGTGTCGACTCAACATTCGTCGATCCAGAGTATAAATTACTGTACGAATCGAAACTCTACAAAATGGACAATCGTTGGCAAATGTGGCAAAAAGGTGACGATGCAATGGTAATCAATTTAAGAGGGACCACGCGTGAAGCCATCAGTTGGATGGAAAATTTCTACGCCGCTATGATTCCTTCGGAAGGCGACATATTGCTGCCCGATAGCCAAAAAGTGCATTACAAATTCGCCGCCGACCCTAGAGCACATGTACATGTAGGCTGGGCAATGGGCGTATCGTTTATGATTGAAGATATTCTCAAACACATTAAAGAGGCCAATTCCAGAGGTATTTATAAAATCTACATTACAGGTCACAGCCAAGGCGGCGCACTGGCCCATTTGACCAGAGCATTTTTGCAATACCTCCCCGAGTCTAAAGTTTCGAAAAAAAATGAGTACATTGTATACGCTTTTGCTCCACCCAAGCCTGGTAATCGTTTTTTTGCATACGACTATGCCTCGTACACCTCTATCAACAATAGCTCGTACAGTATTATCAACGTTCAAGACTGGGTTCCACAAGTGCCCTTAAGTGTACAATCGCCCGAAAACATGGTTGCACTCAACCCTTTTGCATCTTTAGAACGTAATGAATTTAAACTCCCATTCTTTAAAAGAATTTTCGCCAAAAAGATTTATAATTCGATGAAAAATCCGGTTAAGAAAGCTCAAAAACGTTTTAGAAAAGTATTGGGACGCACTATGGAAAAACAAATAGCCAAGAAAGTTGGCGATTTTGTAGTGCCCTCATTTGTAAACGATTTTGCTTACTTCCCCGTTGGATTGACCATACCCCTTCAAGGGATTGGCGGCGAATGCAAAGACACTAAAATGAAAATCTTTTGGGAACATCTGCCTGCAAATTACTATATCCTGATCGAAAAGCAAATCAACTAAGCACCGGAG
>DYOK01000140.1:3193-6954 GCA_020720565.1 Acetofilamentum sp. | reverse complement strand
ATACAATTGCTAAATTTGCGAACAAATTATATTAAATCTTTATGGCACTTACATTTATAGAAAGAATTATTGTCAACCACTCTAAACATGAGGTGGTTAAACCAGATGATATTGTTGATATCGAAATTGATGCCCGTGCAGCGCGCGATTTTGGTGGTCCCAATGTGGTTAAAAGTATCGAAGAATTGGGCTTGCCGATTCACGATGTGTCCAAAACATTTTTTACATTCGATACCAATCCGACAGGTTCAGACCAAAAATATGCAGTTAACCAACATGTGGTACGAACTTTTGCCCGTAAACATGGCATCAAAGTCTACGATATCAACATGGGGATCGGTACGCATATTATGATGTCGGAAGGTTTGGCTTATCCTGGATCGACAGGTGTTACAACCGACTCACATGCCAATATTTTGGGCGCTATCGGTGCTTTTGGACAAGGAATGGGCGATATCGATATTGCAGCCGCTTTTGCAAAAGGTAAAGTATGGTTCAAAGTACCCGAATCTGTTAAAATTACCCTTACAGGCAAGCGTCCGGAAAACATTACAGCTAAAGATATCACACTTAATCTATTATCTGTTTTTGGGGCCAATAAACTTTTGGGTTATTCGGTCGAAATTTATGGCGAAGAAGTCGATAAACTCACTTTAGATGAGCGTATCACTATCGCTTCGATGGCCACAGAAATGGGCGCAATTATTTTGCTGTTTACACCCAGCCAAGAGGTGATGGATTATTGCGAAAAAGCAACAGGCAGAAAGCTCGAAAAAATTTCGGCTGATGCAGATGCCGTGTATGCGCACGAATTTACCTTAGATTTAAGCACATTTACTCGAAAAGTCTCTATGCCAGGCGCCCCTCACGATACATCTGATATCGATGCCCAAAAGAAAACCAAAATCGACTCTGCTTTTATCGGAAGTTGTACCAATGGGCGTATCGAAGATTTACGCGAAGCAGCTAAAATCTTAAAAGGGAAAACAGTCGCACCTGGCGTTGTACTTAAAATTGTACCTTCAACCGATGCCATTTGGAATCAGGCATACGATGAGGGTTTGATTAAAATTTTTAAAGATTCAGGTGCAATGGTTTCGAATGCTGGTTGTGCAGGGTGTGCCGCTGGACAAGTTGGGCAAAATGGTCCGGGTGAAATTACTATTTCTACAGGTAACCGAAACTTCCCAGGCAAACAAGGTAAGGGTGCGGTTTATTTATCGTCGCCTTCGGCTGTAGCAGCTTCATCTTTGGCGGGTTACATCACTACACCAGACGATATACCTTCAGAACCAGCTTTATTTCATACCTCCGAAACCAAGACAAATGGTTCTTTAAGTAAGGAAAATAATGCTATAATCGATAAACCGACCATTGTCGAAGGGCGTGTTTGGTACATAAAAGAGGATAATATCGACACCGATATGATTTTCCATAACCGATATTTGGCCATTACCGATATGTCCGAAATGGGGCAATATATTTTCGATAACCTTAAAGGATACGAGAAATTTGCCAAACAATGCCAAAAAGGCGATATCGTTTTAGTGCAGAAAAATTTTGGTTCGGGTTCGTCGCGTCAGCAGGCTGTCGATGGCTTTTTAGCACTTGGAATTTCGGTGATTATAGCCGAATCGTTCGGTGCAATCTACGAACGAAATGCCATCAATGCGGCTATGCCCATTATGACATATAAAACACTCGAGGGTTTAAATTTATCCGATGGCGATATTTTAAAAGTCAATTTCGAAACCGGCTTGGTAGAAAACAAAACCAAAGGTACATCGTTGACTATTAATCCATTTTCCGAAGTGGCTTTAGAAATTTATAAAACGGGCGGTTTGTTTTAGTTGCCCTTATTATCGTTTTTTCGATTCAATATCACCCGAATTCCATATAAATTTGGAGTTCGGGTTTTTTTATTAATTGACATGGACCTGTCTATCCTGCCTGAAGGCAGGCAGGTGCGTATTGTGGGTTTAATGGAAAATTTTTCGCAAAGCAAAATTTTCGAAATTAAAGAGAGCATTTTAAAATTAAAATAACTTTGCAATTCATCGTTAAACTTTTCAAAAGTCACTCGATTAATCTTTAATTCTTAATTTTGAATTCAAAATTCATAATTCAAAATTAAGAATTCAAAGCCATTCCCAATCCGGCTGCCAAAACAATTAGGCCAAACAAGATTAAAATAATTTTCCGAACCATATCATCCGGAATCTTTGGTTTACTGTCTTTATATGAATTGCAATTACTCAAATTTTTTATCTGATTCTGATACAGGAAAATAAAATTTTAAAACCAGAGCCAAATAACTCCCTGTTATATCATGCGAATAGGTAGGTGTACTCACTGTATTTCGTTCGTAAAATAGAAAAGAACCCATATTGTCGAACCGAGCTTGATAAAGTCCACCCAGATAAAAGTAGCCCGTATTTTCGGTACGGAATTCCCATCCAATTCCAATGGTGTAGCCCAATTGAAAAAACTGACTACCACCAAGCCCAATTCGTTGAAAATTAATATTTTCGACGCCAATATTGGTGGGGTAGAAGTTGAGGTTAATCCCCCCGGCTACATTCATAAAAATATTGCGAGACAACCTCACATATCCCGATAAGTGAACTGGAATTTCGAAGGAAATAAAACGCATTTCGCGATTAAAAGTAGTGTCGATGCCCCGATGCCCCGCTTCGGTATAGTGGCTCGAGTAGTTTAGTTTGTAGTTGCGAGGGGTAAAAAACAGGCCTGTATTTATGGCAAATCGGTAGGTAAAAAAGTGGCGAATTTCTCCGCCTAACGACACCGAAGTATGTTTGGTAATCGACGATTGAATACTATCCGAAATAAAATTGACTTCGGAGTTTTGATACCAACTATCAACAGGTAAAATATGAGCGGCCACACCAAAGACTGTTTTGTGACCTTGAAGTTGTGCCGCTTTGCTTTTGGATGCTTTTTGGGCTTGCGATGAAATACTTATTAAAAAGGTAAAAATTAGGATAATGCTCTTTTTCATTTGTCCAGAATTAGACCCTAACCCTCGATGAGGGAATAGAGATTGGTTAGCGAAATTTTCTTATTCATTTTTTGAGAAATGTTCATGTGCAATCTCGAGTTGCTCGAAAAACTCAGATCCAAATTGACGAATAATGGGTGCTTTTAAAAATTGGAACACTGGTGTTTGTGTCATTTTTCCTTTTTTTAGCGCCGATTTGCAAATATCCCATTTATGAAAGTTTAGGGCTGTAAAATCGATGTGTTTTGTTGTTCTAATAGGGTAGAGGTGGCACGAAATCGGTTTCTGAAAATCAATCTTTCCGTCGTTATAAGCTTGTTCGATGGCGCATAAGGCAATGTCGCCACTGTAGAAAATGTAAGCACAGGCTTGATTGTCGATAAGTGGTGTTCCAAGTTCGCCATCGCTATCAATCACCCCAAATCCATGCTCGCGAACCGATTTTATTCCATTCTCGGTCATGTAGGGCAAAATCTGTTCAAAATGGTCTCGAATTTTTTCGACTTCATTCGGTTCTAGAGGAGCCCCGCTATCGCCTTGCACACAGCATTCGCCTTTGCATTGACTTAAATCGCAAACAAATTCGCGTTCGAATATTTCGGTACTGATTATTTTATTGTCAATTTCGAGCATTGGCATGGGGAATGAATTAAGAATTTAAGATTTAATATTTAAGATGTAAGATTAAAGATGTAAGAGAATTACGAATTATAAATCTATCTGGCGATAATGCTATCTGGCG
>DYOK01000140.1:0-3093 GCA_020720565.1 Acetofilamentum sp. | reverse complement strand
GATAGACAGGTTTATCGGGCGAAGGAGGAAAGGCTTTCAACTTTACGAACATTCAACTTTACAAACTTTCAACATTTTAACACCCTTATCTAACAATTAGCGAAGTTCCAGTCATGGCTTTGGGTTGTTTAATGCCCATCAAGTCAAGAATAGTAGGTGCGACATCGGCTAAACGACCATTTTTAACTTCGTGATATTCATCGGAAATTAATAAAAAGGGCACTGGGTTGAGCGAATGAGCCGTATTGGGACTACCGTCGGTATTTACTGCAAAGTCGCTGTTGCCGTGGTCGGCAATCACTATCATTTGATAGCTGTGATATTTAGCTGCTTTTGCAACTTTACCAATAACTTTGTCAACGGTTTCGACAGCTTGTATAATGGCAGGGTAAACTCCAGTGTGCCCAACCATATCGCCGTTAGCAAAATTGACCACAATCAAATCGAAAGTTTCTCTTTCGATGGCATGCAGTAGATTGTCGCATACTTTGTGGGCACTCATTTCTGGTTGTAAATCGTATGTGGCCACTTTGGGCGAAGGTACTAAGATACGTTTCTCGCCCAGAAAAACCGCCTCACGTCCGCCCGAGAAAAAGAAGGTTACATGCGCGTATTTTTCAGTTTCGGCAATACGCAGTTGTTTTAATCCTTTTTTCGAAACCACGGCACCTAAAGTGTCTTCTAGATTATCTTTATTATAAACTACATTGACATGGTTAAACGTATCGTCGTAGTTGGTCAAGGTATAATATTCCAAAGGGATGGTGTGCATGTCAAATTCCGGAAACTCTTTTTGGGTGAGCACTGTAGTCAATTGTCTAAGGCGATCAGTTCTGTAATTGAAACATAAGACCACATCGCCAGATTCAATTTTACCGTCTATTTGTGGGTTGTAGATTGGTTTTAGAAATTCGTCAGTTACCTGATTTTGGTACGAATTTTCGATTGATTTTGAGAAATTGCTTGTGCTTTCACCCTTGCCATTAATATACAAATCGTAGGCTATTTTGATGCGTTCCCAACGCTTGTCGCGATCCATCGCATAATATCGACCAATAACGGAGGCCAGTTTCCCTGCCGAGTGCTCGAGGTGTTGTTCCAATTTTTTAATAAACTCCAGTCCACTTTTGGGGTCGGTATCGCGACCGTCGGTTATGGCATGAATCATCAGTTTATCAAAATTCTGAGCTTTGGCTAAATCGCACAAGGCGTGCAAATGTTCTTGCGACGAGTGCACGCCACCATCGGACACTAAACCAATTAAATGAAGTTTTTTATTGGCGTTTTTTGCTTTGGTAATAGCCTCATTAAGAATTTGATTTTGAAAAAAAGCACCAGATTTTATTTCGTTGTTGATCCGAACCAAGTCTTGAAAAACAACCCGCCCCGATCCAATATTCAAATGCCCCACTTCGGAGTTGCCCATTTGACCATCGGGTAGGCCAACTTCTTCGCCAGAGGTTAATAATTGCGAATGGGGATTGTTTGCAAAAAGTTTATCGAGATAAATTGTATTGGCAATTTCGATGGCGTCAGATTTTGAACCATCACCAATTCCCCATCCATCTAAAATGGTTAGAATAACTTTATGTTTGATTTGAAAATGTGCTTTCATTGGATTTAATATTTTTTACAAATTTAATCAAATACTCTGCATATGATACATTTTTTTACCGAGCAAATTTTTAAAACCAATATTTTCAAATCCCAAACGGGTATAAAGTTTTATTGCGGAATCGTTTTCGGGCTCGACCAGTAAGCCCAGTTTTAAATTTGGTTTTTTTAAAACTACAGTTTGAATGTGCTTTATTAAATCACCTGCAATGCCGTTGCCTCTGTACGATTCGATTACACCAATACTATCGATGTAGTATTCACCATCCGATGTTTCAGGTTCAATTTCGATTGTACATAAATTCAATTGCTCGAAATAATTGATAATGGGTTGTCGTAACAACTGTAAATGGGAACCTTCATAAACATTAATTGCACCCACAATTTTGTCTCCATCAAGGGCTACAACGCAATTTTGAAAAGAATATTGATTCGATTCCATTTCGATGAACATCTTAAGTATGGTTTGACCATTTAGTGAGGCATTTTCTGAAATGTAATAATTTAATAAATCGCTTAATGCAGGCCATAAACAACGAGCGATATTTTCGAAGTCTTCAGATTGGGCTTTTCGTATCTTTATCATAAAATGTTAAACGTAAATAATGGCTTGATACAGATTTGAAAAATAGTTATTATATTGCTGATAAATTATATTCAACTACATCATAATGAACCTTTAGTAAAGATATTTACAGAAGATAGAGCTGAATATATTGATGCACTTAATACCGCCGAAGAACAAGAAAATTTGGAAATCTTCCGTGAATTTATTGGGAAACAAGAATTTAAATGTTTAAAAGCAGAAATTGATAAACATAAAAAACTTAACAAAGGGTTTGCTTAAATGTTTTGATTTCAAACAAACCTAGTCTTTTTTGTTCGGTTGTGGCTATATGCAGTAAGGGATTGCGGGCTACTTACCTGCCCACCGACATAAATTTTTATGCGGGGCAGAATGCTTGAATTACCACTGAAACCCGTATTGCATATAGCCTTTGTTGTCAACTGGTGTTCTATTTTTCCTGTCATTATTCTATCAATTTGCTACTTCCCTTCGACTTCGCTCAGGGCAGGCGTTTCGGTCTGCCGTGCGTTGCGTGGGCTATTCTATTTCAATCTTATCAATCTCTTTCATTAACCTATCAGTTTCCGATAACGCAACAATTATTTTTTGATAGTGCAAAATATCCTCAAATTCGAGTTTACGGTCTTTACGGTCTTTTAGCCATTTTTGGGCAGGTTGGTAACCTCCAATGTAAAAGTTCCAAGCTATTTCGGGAACATTGTCAAAATACTGCGTATCGTTGATGTAAACTTTTCCGACCTCCCCGTCCTGCGGACACCCCTCCAAAGGAGGGGAATTTATAAAACGTGGTTTGATTACCACATTATCGCCATCAATCGGGTATTGAGTAATATATTTCTCAACTGTTGGGCTTTCCAATAAATGAATTTGCCGAATTTCTCCGCCTAATT
>DYOK01000139.1:2825-6967 GCA_020720565.1 Acetofilamentum sp. | reverse complement strand
TCGTATTTTATTAAGCTAGAGGATTAATAAATAGCATGTTACAAAACTAATAAATAGGTCGAAGACCTTAGCTATCGGTATCGTATCGATTGAGTGTGATAACTCGAACCAAAATATGTCGGTAAAAGTGCAAGTACCTGAACAAATATAAGGCGGCCAAAACGCCAGTTAGATTAAATAAAGCATCGATTAAGCTGCCATTGCGGTGAGTTGTAAAAACGCTTTGAATTAGTTCCATGCTGACGCCATAAAATGTAGACACAAAGCCAATCACTAAAATAGAGC
This sequence comes from Acetofilamentum sp., assembly GCA_020720565.1. GTDB lineage: Bacteria > Bacteroidota > Bacteroidia > Bacteroidales > JAFGXI01 > JAFGXI01. The sequence goes on along the minus strand of DYOK01000139.1, from coordinate 6,682 downwards.
GAAAGCTGCAGATTTGTCGAATCTTGAAATAATCGGATATCCAAATGGTTGCCAAAATAAAGTACATCATAAAATGAACTGCTTTATCGAGATGGGGTAGTCCAAACCAAAACACTTTGGGTTGATGAGGATTAACCTGCATGGTGCTTAATAAAAGAATAACAGCAGCCCAAACAATGGTTTTCCAATATTGTAAAATGAATTTTTGGGAACTCAACTGGATATATTTAATCCGCCGCTTGTTCCATTCCTTTTTCGGCATCGTCGATATGTTGATTTAAACCATCATCCATTTTTTTCATTTTATCTTCTACTTCGTTGGTTTCAATCACTTTGGTTTCGGTATTTTTTTTAACCTGTACAGAAGTGTCTTTTTTCTTAAGCGAGTCGATCACCGATGTATTTTCGATAGATTCCTTGCTTTGGTTTTGGCACGAAATAGCCAAAAAGCTCCCAACAATAAGCATTAGATGTAGTTTTCTATGCATAGGGTTAAATATTTAAGCATTTTATAAAGTCTATGAGGCAATGAAAAGTGCAATTATTTGTTTCAAGAAGTAAGCTAGAGCAGCATATTGTTTCAACATAATCCAAAATGTAGCGATGAATGACACAAGATTTTCAAAAATATTGAAACGCTTAGCAATCTCGTAGCCTGAAAATGAGTTTATTGCTTTGCTAAATTACAATTTATTTTTGACAGCTTCTTCTATCTACTTTAATCTTTTAATATAATTTTATATATCGATTTTTTTAGGCTTTGAACGGCATGATACTTTGGGCGAAACCACAATTTTGATTTGTTTAGAATTGGATAAAAATACTTTATTATCGAAAAAACAAATCTAAAATTTTGAGTCTGTAATCATTAAAAAATTGTAAATTTGACTTCAACTATGAGAACTATACTATACGATGCTTAGTCTTTAATCTGTATGGTAATTTCGCTACACTTTTGATATCCATACAATGCAAATTTTTAAATATTTCTCAGTTTTTCCCCTTGTGTTTGTTTTGTCGAACACTTTATTTTCTCAAACATACGAACAATATTATTCGAAGGGTGATGAAGCATTAAAAAAACGTGATTTTAGCACGGCTATTCTTAATTTTAAAAAAGCTTTGGAGCTCAAACCCGAACGTCTTTTACAAACCAAAGAAGAGGTTCAGATTTTTGCTAAAATAAGCGAAGTATATTTGGAGATTGCCGAGTACCAAATGGCTTTAGAGTTTATGTTTAAGTATGTCGAAACAGAGGCTATCAAAAAGGATTCTGTTATTTTAGCCAGTTCATATAACCGTATTGGAATTAATTATCATTATTTGAATCAAGACCAAAAGTCCTTAGTGTATTATCAAAAATCGCTAGAATACAATGGCAAAGACACCTTGAGAGTGGCTAGTACCAGTAACAATTTGGCCAATGTGTATTTCAATATGAAGCAATTCGACAAAGCCAAAGAATATTTTTCGCAAGCCTATACCTTCTTTACGCTTAAAAATAATTACGAAGGCATGGTGGCTACAATAATGAATCTTGGCCTTATCGAAATGGAGTCGCACCATATGGAAAATGCGTTAAAGTATTTTACCGATGCCGAAGAAATGGCCGAAGCCAAAAAAGATACACTTTCGCTTTTAGTCATCAATATTAATTTAGGCGATTATTATACCATGGTAACCGATTTTGCCAAAGCAGAGGCTTATTTAACTTGGGCACTCGAAATGTCGCAAAAAATGAATAGCACTCAGATGGCTTTGGAATCGTATAAAAGCCTTGTAAATTTGTTTAAAACAGCCAAAGACTACAAGCGGGCTTTCGATTATTTGGAACTATATAAAGCGGGGTCAGACAGCATCAATGCTTCGAATCTCAACAGAGAATACGCTGAGCTCGAGATTAAATATGCAATTCGCGAAAAAGAAAACGAAAACTCAGCTTTAAAATCGACCCAACAATTAAACGATTTACAAATCGCCACACAACGCAAATACATTTGGTCTTTGGCGGGCTTGGTAGGTTTTATGTTTGTGTTTATTGGGGTTTTCTATTTTCAACGAAAAAAACTAAGAAAATCGAAGTCCTTGCTCGAAATTCAGCATAAAGAGTTGAGTAAATCACAAAAACAACTTCAAGATTTGAATCATCAATACGAAAAAATGATCGAAAAATACGAAGTTCATCCCGATCGCCCTAATATTTCGGGGCCATTAAACGATAATATCTGATAAAAATAATGTGTATTATTTTAAATTAGAAATATCATCAACAGAAATTCTAAAATCAATAAATAGGTCGATGACCTTAGTTTAATTTCGCATTAAAATTCAATATTGAATGGCATCTGCAATTAAAGCGTTAATGGGTCAAACATTAGTTTATGGTTTGGGTACCATAGTGCCACGCTTGCTCAATTACCTCTTGCTAACGCCATTCTACACTCGGATTCTAAGTAAAGGCGATTTCGGGACCATGACCGAATTGTATTCCTATGTGGCTTTCCTAATGGTGTTGCTCACCTACGGCATGGAAACCACCTTTTTTAAATTTTCCGAAACAGAAAAGCAGCCTTCCAAAGTGTATGGGACAATAAGTTGGTCGCTGTGGGTTACAACAGGCGTATTTCTGTTGGGTTTGTGGTTGTTTCAAGACAATTTATCGCAATGGATTCAATATGAAAATCAACCCTATTATGTATTATTGATGGGCATTATTATCGGCCTCGATACGGTTTTAGCCATCCCTTTTGCTAAGTTGCGCCAAGAACAAAAAGCGTTGTGGTTTACTATTTTAAAAATTCTGAACATTAGCGTAAATATCGGTTTAAACTTCTTTTTCTTATATGTGATGCGTGAGGCATATAACGAAAACCCGAGCTCATTTTTAGGCACTTGGTATCGCCCCGATCAAACAATCACTTATATTCTTGTGGCCAACTTAGCAGCTAATGGTATTACTGCTTTGTTTCTTCTGCCCAGTATTTTTAAATCGTTTCAGCGGTTCGATTTTGCATTGTGGAAACGAATGATTTCTTTCTCGTGGCCATTACTTATTGTTGGACTTGCCGCAATGGTAAACGAGGTAGCCGATAAATTATTACTAAAGTATCTGCTTCCACAGGCTCTGCATCCGATGGAGCAAATTGGTATTTATGCTGCCAATTACAAAATTGCAGTACTGATGACCATTTTTATTCAGATGTTTAAATTTGCTGCCGAACCCTTCTTTTTCCGACAATCGAAGCAAGAAAATGCCAAAGAGGTTTACGCACATGTGATGAAGTATTTTGTGGTGTTTGGTCTTTTAATCTTTCTTTCGGTGAGTTTGGGATTAGATTGGATCAAATATTTTATCGGAACACAGTTTCACGAAGGGCTTGCAATAGTCCCCATTGTGTTGCTGGCCAATTTATTTTTGGGAATCTATTATAATTTGTCCATTTGGTATAAACTGACCAATCAAACCCGTTTAGGTGCCGTAATCTCGGTAATTGGAGCCATGCTAACAATTGTACTTAATGTGATATTAATCCCCATTTGGGGTTATTGGGCCTCGGCTTGGATTACATTTATTGCTTATGGAGCAATGATGATTTTGTCTTGGGCTTACGGTCAAAAGTATTATCCAGTCCATTACCCCATTGGTAGAATCGGTCTGTATTTTATGGTCGCCATGGGAATATTTCTTTTGTATCGCTCCATTGAAGTCGAAAGCACCATTTGGCATTTGTCTTTTTCGACCAGTTTAATCGGTAGTTTTGTCATTTTTGTACTTTTTATCGAGCGAAGATTTGACAAACGAGCCCTCGAATAATGGACTAATCGTTTTCGATAGATATTTTTTTTGTCTCAAATGA
>DYOK01000139.1:0-2725 GCA_020720565.1 Acetofilamentum sp. | reverse complement strand
CTCAAATGATTTTCAAGTTGGGTTAAGCGTGAAGTTGTCATAGAATGGTTCTGAGATAAAGAAAGCTTCAGTTATTTTCATCAAAAAAGAAATTGACGATAAAATGATATTGAGTTAGAATAATAACAATCCTGTTAAGTTCTCGATAAGGCAGAAGGAATTTATGAGCTGTGCACACCATCAAAGTTCTAAAAACCTTGATGGTGTAGCATGGTAAAAAAACACTCCAATTATTTTTGATTGAGTATTAAGGTAAATACATTTGTACTTATCAATGAAAAATTGAAATTGAATACATTAGTTATCGATAGAAAGATATGAAAGTTGCAGTTATTGGAGCAAGCGGGTTAGTTGGCCGGGTCATGTTACAGGTTTTGGAAGAGCAAAATTTCCCCTTGACCGAATTAATTTTAGTCGCCTCGTCACGTAGCATAGGGCAAAAAGTGAAATGGAAAAACCAGATTTACACATTATGTAGCATCGACGACGCTATAGCAAAAAAACCACATTTGGCTTTGTTTTCGGCTGGTGGTAGCGTGTCGCTTGAATATGCACCTAAATTTGCAGAAGTGGGTTGCTATGTGGTCGACAATTCGTCGGCCTGGCGAATGGATCCAACAACAAAATTGATCGTACCCGAAATTAATGGCTATTCCATTCAAACCAACGATCTGATAATTGCCAATCCAAACTGTTCTACCATCCAAATGGTATTGGCACTTTCGTCATTACACAAGGCATATCAGATTAAAAGAATTGTGGTTTCGACTTACCAATCCATTTCGGGCTCTGGACAAAAAGCGATGGCCCAGTTCGAGGCAGAACGACTGAATCAGCCGTACGAAGCATTTTATCCGCATCGCATCGACAGAAATTGTTTACCACAATGCGACGTGTTTTTAGATAACGACTATACCAAAGAAGAAATGAAATTGGTGAACGAAACACAGAAAATCTTTGATGAGCCACAAATTGCAGTGTCGGCCACTGCCGTAAGGGTTCCTGTAACTGGTGGTCACTCAGAGTCGGTTAATGTAAGCTTCAAAAAACCATTCGAAATTGAGACAGCAAAAGCACTGATCGCCTCGACTCATGGGGTTGTTTTACTCGATCGTCCCAAAGAGTCCGTGTATCCAATGCCACTGAATGCATGGGGTAAAGATGAGGTTTTTGTAGGCCGAGTTAGGGCAGATTTATTCGTCGAAAACGCACTTAACATGTGGATTGTTGCCGATAACTTACGTAAAGGAGCCGCTACCAATGCCGTTCAAATCGCACAGTTACTTGTAAAGAAAGGGTTTTTATAAATATCGTAGTCAATTTGTAACATTATGGTAACATAATATGTCCTATCGATTCATTTTTTTAGTAAACTAAATCGCATTTTAAAATTTAAAGTAAAAAAAATATGAGAACCATTGTACTGGCCTTATTTTTGGCCTCATTTGTTGGTCTGCAGGCACAAGATACCGAGGCTAAACCAGAAAAAAAAGGGTATCAATTTACCGTAGTAAAACAACTTGACGCTACGCCAGTTAAAAACCAATATCGTGCAGGGACTTGTTGGAGCTTTTCAGGGATTTCTTTTTTAGAATCGGAAATCATCAGAATGAGTAAGGGTACTTTCGATTTATCTGAAATGTACATTGTACGAAACACTTACCACGAAAAAGCAGAAAAATACGTTCGAATGCATGGTATACTAAACTTTGGTCAAGGAGGTGCTTTTCACGATGTAACTGAAATGATTCGAAAATATGGCATTGTTCCACAAGAAGCTTATCAAGGCTTAAACTACGGGACCGACAAAGACGTCCATGGCGAACTTGACGCTGTGTTAAAAGCATTTTTAGAAGCCGTTGTTAAAGACGAAAATAAAACGCTCACAACATCTTGGCTTACGGCTTACGACAAAGTGTTGGATACCTATTTGGGAGCAAAACCCGAAAAATTTAACTACAAAGGTGCTGAATACACGCCACAATCGTTTGCAAGTTCTTTGGGTTTAAATGCTGACAATTACGTTGAGATTGGATCGTTTACCCATCATCCTTTTTACAAAAAGTTTATTCTAGAAGTTCAAGACAATTGGATGTGGGATGCTATCTATAATGTACCAATGGACGAAATGATTAGCATAATGGATAAAGCACTTGAAAATGGTTACACCATTGCTTGGGGTGCCGATGTAAGCGAAAAAGGTTTTTCGTGGAACAATGGCGTTGCCGTGGTACCCGAAGAAGCTAAAGAAAATTTAGACAATAATGAACAAGACAAATGGGCCGAAATGACCGATAAACAAAGAGCTCAATTGTTCTTTTCGTTCGAAGAACCCAAAAAAGAAATGGTGATTACCCAAGAAATGCGTCAAAAAGGTTTCGATAACTATCAAACTACCGACGACCATGGTATGCACATTACAGGTATTGCTAAAGATCAAAATGGAACCAAATACTACATTGTTAAAAACAGCTGGTCAGAAAAAGGGAACGATTATGCCGGATATTTTTATGCTTCCGAAGCTTTTGTAAAACTTAAAACCATCGATTTTATGATTCATAAAGACGCTTTAAGCAGCGATATGAAAAAGAAATTGGAAATTAAATAAACGATTAAAAATAGCTTGTCCCAATGGGACAAATAAAAGAAGACAGACTTTAGGGTCTGTCTTCTTTTATTTGGCACAAAATTAAAATTCGAATTTATTTCAGCTCAAATTTTATCA
>DYOK01000138.1:1633-6996 GCA_020720565.1 Acetofilamentum sp. | reverse complement strand
ATAAATCCTCCTTCGGACGATAAATCCTCCTTCGGACGATAAATCCTCCTTCGGTAGATTGAGTTGTTTATTAATCCTTAATTTATAATCTTTAATTTTTAATACCTAAGTTTGTGATTATCAATTCATCTTCGTCGAAATCTTTTATTGCTTTTTGTCCAAGGATTGTATCCCAAAGCATGGGCGATAACCCGTTACCCGGACGTTTAACTCCAAGATTGCTTTCCGTCAATTGTTCACCTTTTTTTATGGGTTTTAAAGCTACAATACTTTTGCGTGCTATATCTTTATTTTTTTCTTCCGATGGCGAAGCTTGCTTAATGCTCCCACCCATTGCTTTTTCGATATGACGAATTGCAGACACCATGGCTTTTAGCTCGTGTGGTTCAAGACTGGCTACATGATCGGGGCCATCCATAGTTTTGTCGAGGGTGAAATGCTTTTCTATAATCTCTGCACCCATTGCTACTGCCGCTATCGGGACTTCAATACCCGGAGTATGGTCGGAGTAACCTATTGGCAATTCAAAGTTTGTCTTTAAGGCCGATAACACATTCAAATTCACGTCCTCGAATGGAGTCGGGTACTCGGTGTTGGCGTGCAGAATCGAAATTTTAAGCCGATTAGTTCCAGATGTTTCTAGTACTTGTAATGCCGCCTCAATTTCTTCCAAATTACTCATGCCAGTTGACAAATATATGGGTTTGTTGTAGCTACCGATTAATCGTAAATAGGGTAGATTGGTAATTTCACCGCTTGGAATTTTAAATAAATCCAAGTCAAGGCTGTTCAGAAAAGCCATGCTTGGCAAATCGAAACCGGTCGAAAGAAATTTTATACCTTTTACTTCGCTGTATTTTTTAAGCTCAATAAATTGGTCGAAACCTAATTCAAGTTTTTTGACCATATCGAACTGTGATTCGCTATTTCCGGTATTTTGTTGTTGATAATCAGCTTTTTGGGCGTTCTTCGAAATGGCTAATTCTGTTTTAAAAGTTTGGAATTTGACATAATCGGCACCCGAATCGGCTGCTACATCAATCAGCTTTTTAGCTAGATCCATACGTCCATTATGGTTGACACCCGCTTCGGCTATTATAATTACTTTTTTCATTCTTATTTTATTTTTCTGGCGGGGCTTCCGACTTAAGATTTACGAATATTACGTTATTAATCTATTATAAATAGTTTTCCCTTCTGTTAAAATATGTTGTTTAAGTGCTTCAATATTAATGGTATTGAAATTTACAACATCGACATAATAAGGTATTGGAAGCTGTTCGTTCAGCAGGCTGAGCAAACCGCTTGTTGTTTCAAAATCTATTTCTTTTCCAAAAATAGCGATGTCAATATCAGACCCTTTTTTGTAATTACCCATTGCCCGCGAGCCAAATATATAGGCTTGTTCAATTTTGACATATCTGTCGAAACTTTCTAATATAAGCGAATAACTTTTGTCGTATATACCAAAACTATTGTTCATTTTCTTTTTTAAAAAAATTAACCAAATTTTCTATTTCGACAAAATATCTGTCTTTAATTGAGGTTACAATCTCTACAAATGTAGCTTGGTCATATGTATGTGACATAATATTTCTCTTCTCAAGCATTTCTATCCAAATTTCACCATTTTCGATAATCTGTAATTGAAACGCTTTTTTAATAATATCTCGCGGATATTTTTCAATTTCCCCTTTACTTTCTAAATAATCTTTTATAGTGTTTTTGGATAATTCAAATGTGTATTCGAAACGTTGTACTAAGCCTTCTTTCGATAAGTCATCTAAATCGTCAAATCGGTTAATGGCATCTTTCAATTGTTTAAATGCTCTATCTAAGTTTACAAATCGTTGCTGCCAACGTATTTCTTTGTGGTTTTCCATAATCAGCAAATATACAAATCATTATTTATTTGAAAAAGATTAGAATTTGACATAATTAGCCCCACTCACATCCAGAGTGGGGGTAGAGCATGGTTTTTCTGTTTATTTTATTTTATGGGCGGGGCTTCCGACATAAACACCAGCTTCTGTAATATTTTTAGTTACTACAGATCCCGCACCTATCAACGCATCTGCACAAATATCGATATTGTTTTTTAAAATTGCTCCGCTACCTATCATGCAATTATCTCCAATATTACACGTTCCATTTGTTTTCGAAGCTGTAGACAAGTGGACGTTGTTACCAATAAAACAATCGTGCTCTATCAATGCTTTAGTGTTAATAATATTATTGACGCCAATTATGCAACCCGCATTTACAAAAGCATGATGCATAATAATAGTCCCAATACCAATAGTTGCGTATTTAGACACATAGGACGTGGGTGCGATGATAACGGGCAAAATACCACCCTTTTCTAAAACTAAATTAAATAACTTGATGCGTAATCTAGCATTGCCGACCTGACCTACTGTTATACAAAACGAAAAGCCTTTTTTTGCATAATTTTCAATATCATTGTCGTTTCCTATTATTTTGTATTCAAGTATATTCTGGTCGAGTAACTCTGGCAGATCGAGTATCCCTATTATATCAAATAATTTAGTACTTTCTATTACTTCTATGCATGACTTACAATGCCCACCACCCCCTACTAATATTATTGGTTTTCTCATTCCTCTTTCATTTACATTTTGTCATCTAAATATTTACCGGTCTCTTTATGGCCAAAATCTGGAATTAAGTCGAACGAAATAAACGACTCGTTCATTATGGACAAATATACGATTGAAACATCAACTACCATTTTTTCCATCGACTATGCTTGAATATACTCATTTAAATTTTTTAAAATAATTGTTTTGATGTCCACCCAATTAACTTTTTTTAGCATTTTGGGAATAACATCTTGATCTGCATCATCGAAATAGGCTAAACTTTTCAATACCAAAAAAACAGAACCATCAACATATTTTTCTTCGTAAAAGGAGATCATTTGTTGTAAACTAAATTGTTTTAGTAAGAAATATAAATCGATAAAGTCTTTCATGGTGCCTCGGCCTGAAATGGCGGCTAGCTTCATCGCTGCAATATCCTTTATGCCAGATAAATATAGATTTTCGGATACCATCACCTGCTCTAACCAAGGGTATGGATAGTTAACAATATCTATTTTAATTCCATCTAATAAAAAAACATGAATATTGTCTGTAAAATTGAGTGTTTGAACCTGACCAATTTGCTTCAATTCTTCGATAATTTGAATTCTATCAGAATTAAGTTCACCAAATAAGTCAAGATCTACAGATATTCTGTGTCCAATCTGTAAAGCCAAAGATGTACCCCCCGCTAAGCGTAGGTTTTTAAATATTTCGACGTTTTGAATCGTTCTTAAAAGTGCCAGTGTTTTGGCATCAATGGCGTTGAAGTGAAGCATAAAAATTCTGTTTTAGAAAGCTGTCCGATTAGTGATAAAAATGCAATGGTTTTAGAATCTAAATCTTGTATCGTTTTTGCAATACGAACTATTGTATCTGTACCATAAAAGGCTTTTGTCTTTTTCCAATCGTCATATAATCCATACTTTAAGACCTTTGTGATAATAAATTTTTGATGTTTTTCAGCTTCAATGGCTGATACGTCAACATCCCAAAATAAATGTTTGGAAAGGCTTTCTATATATGTTTTTTCATTCATCAGCAAAATGTCAATTTTCGAGTTCAAAATGGGGTCGGAATACAATTGAGATAAAATTATTGTGAAAATGAGTAGACATTCTTTGTCTCAAAATTACTTGTTACAAAAGTATTAAATAAAGCTAGAATATTGATAGATTGCTAGTTAAAAAAATAATTAATAGATCGATGACCTTACATTTTGTCATCTAAATATTTACCGGTCTCTTTATGGCCAAAATCTGGAATTAAGTCGAAAAACAAATCTAATATTTGTGATTTAGTCCAATCTTTATTCTTTAATAATTTTTCGATTTGCTGTTCGAATTGGTTTAGTTTGTCGTCATCGTATGCAAGTTCGTTTTTAATGATGCCTAGGTTTTCAAAACGCTTCATATCGAGTACTTCGGTAGAAGTGTAAAATTCTTCAAAATCTTTTTCACCTGTGGTGTCGCTTTTAGTAAATAAACAAGGCCATTTAGAATCAGATGTTGAAAGTTGAAAGTTAAAAGTGCGTGCTTCGTCCTCGTCGCGACACAAATGGGGATGTAACCCCTTTTGTAATAAATATTTTTCGGCGATTTCGGCAAAAGTGATTAAATGTAAATCTTCGCTAAGCTTTGGAAAAAAGATATCCCTATTTTCGCCAAAAATACAAGACATTAAACATAATTCACCCGATTCTTGTGGGGTTACAAAGTATCGTTTTATATCGTTTGGAGCCACTATGGGTTGTTTTTTTTCGATACGTTGATTAAAGCCATGTAAAAGAGACCCGTCCGAAAACGCCACATTGGCAAATCTGGCCATAGAAACAGCAATATTTTTACTTCGGCGGGTAACAAACATTTCCATAATTCGTTTCGAAGCCCCCATCATGTTAACGGGATTGGCTGCTTTGTCGGTCGATACACAAAAATATTTTTTAACGCCTTTTTCAATGGATTGAGCCATTGTTTTGTCGGTATTTAGAATATTGGTTTTAATCATTCGCATAAGCGTAAAAGGATCTTTCTCGCTGCGAACGTGCTTTAAAGCCGACAAATTAAGCACATAGTCAAATTGCCCATCTTGTTTCCAAAAGGCATCATATTCGTCCGAACCTATATCGAGGGCAAAGGTTTTAAAATCGCCTTCAATATAACCAAATGAGCTTCTAATATCGCGCACCAGTTCAACAATATTATTCTCGCTAATATCAACAATATGCAGTTTTTGTGGATTTCGTTTAAAAATCTCTTTACTAACTGCTTGTCCAATGGAGCCGGCACCTCCAAGTACTAAAAATTTTGATTGTGAAACTATGGCACTTAACTGAGCTTCGTTTTGCTCAATATCTTCTTTTAGTAAGGGATTCTTTCTACCTATTAAATGGAGCATTTTTTTGAATTTGATTAAAGGAAATGAATTTTTATCAGATTAACGCATTTTTAAACACCTCTTTTGGGTTAGATTGGCTTTGCTGGGGTACTAAGTATTGCATATGTTCCACATCGTTTTGGCTTAGCCATTGAAAAGCTTTATTAAATATGCTAGTAAATGCGTAATGGTTAATGTTTTGAATGGTGTCGAGAATCATATGCGATGTTGTTTTTGCTAGGCTTCGTGTTTATATGATCTGTTAAGTCATAATTTCTGATACGAAACATGGGAATATCATTATTTTGCTGAATTAAAATCACCGTAGTGGCTTGCTACTATTCCATTTTCTGGAAGCAGGCAAGGGATTCCATTTACGATGGG
>DYOK01000138.1:0-1533 GCA_020720565.1 Acetofilamentum sp. | reverse complement strand
CGATGGGTAATTTGGATTTTTCTCGATAACAATAACAGAAGTGGGGTTGTTAGGGTTCACTGGATGTTGTAATAATCGATGCTCAATTACTTTATACCCAAGGTTTATGGCTGTTTCGTGCAAACAGGTAATGTAAGCTTTCCCTTTGATGATGTTTTTGATGGCATCGTTTGACAATTCGTAAGAAGGTTCGAAAAGTACCAAATATTTACCTGTGATTCTATACAAAGATTCTAAGGCGGCTTGTTCTTTCCCTCCATTTGGTTCAATGCTATGCGAAGTATAAACCACATCGAAGCTGTTGTCGGCCAAGGGAATGTTAAATAAATCGGCAGTAAAAACAAAAGCATCGCTATGCTTTTGCTCGGCTAAATATTGTTTGGCATATCGTATTCGTGACCACGATATATCGAAACCAGCACTTTTTACTTGACGGGATAATCCATCAAGAATTGGACTTAAAGTAGTTCCTTCGCCCACACCAACTTCCAAAATTGAGTCGAAAGTTAGTGCAGATAATACATCAATAATTTCTTGATTATAAAGCTGTTTACTTTGTTTAATTGGACCATTGCTTAGCTGAATGTAAGAACCGGCTTGTAAATCGTAGCTAATTAAAATGCTTTCCAAATCATTTTCAGTTTTTTGGTCAGTTTGCTTAATATGAGCCATGATGTTGGTATTGCTCTGATAAAGTGACTTTAGTGCAGCTATTTTGTTTTTGTTCATAAAACTTAATATTTATTGGATAAATTCTATACTCATTCGGTCGCCTTTAAAAAGGTCGTTTTTACTTATTTTGCCAATAAGTTCATGGTAATATTTAGGGTGCAATCCAAAGCCAGGACGAATGACTTTTATGTGTTCTTTTGTAATGGTTTCACCAGCTTTGAGGTCTTTTACAACATAAATTGATCGAGAAAGTTGGCGGCTTTTTAGAGCCTTTTCGCTTAATTGATAATCTATTTTACCAAGAGCCTTTTCGATTAATCTCACTTGATCTACCATGTCTTTAAATTCGCTTGGGTTCATCGAAAATTCAGAATCGGGTCCACCCATGTTGCGGTCAAGGATAAAGTGTTTTTCGATAACAGTAGCGCCGAGTGCTGTTGCTGCCATCGGAACTAAACTGCCCATGGTATGGTCAGACAATCCAACCTCAACGCCAAATCGGGTTCGCATATCGGGAATCATACTTAAATTGGCATCTTCTATTTTAGCAGGGTATTGCGAGGTGGTTTTAAGTAAAGTTATTTGGTTGTTTCCCACTTTGCGACAAGTTGCAATGGCTAAACGAATGTCAGCCTCATCGGCAATACCAGTTGACATGATCATGGGCTTGCCTTTGCTGGCAGCATATTCTATCAAAGGAATATCGTTTATTTCGAAAGAAGCAATTTTATAGATGGGATTGTCTAGTTGCTCTAATAAATCTATCGAGCTATGGTCGAAAGGCGACGAAAAGCAAATCAAACCTTCTTTTTTTGCAGTTTCGAAAAGCGTTTGGTGCCATTCCCATGGGGTGTAGGCCGA
>DYOK01000137.1 GCA_020720565.1 Acetofilamentum sp. | reverse complement strand
AAATTGCGCCCTGCAGCTACAATACCTGAGCTATAGGGTCGATATCTTTGGTCGGTAATGTTCTCGATTCCGGCAACGACCGTTAAAAATTTTTCGAACTGATATTGAGCCTTAAAATTTAAAGTATACCAGGCCGGTGACCAAGGATTTCCATCAGAATCAATGGCATAGATTTCGGTTTTGCTTTGTTCTTCGAAAGGTAAATCTTCAAATTGCTTTTCGCCGCTAAAAAGGGCATAGAGCTGCATAGAAATACGCTCGGCTTTGTAGTTTAATTGCAGTGAACCAAATTGAGGTGCTGCATGACGCGATGGCGAACGATCGCCATTGTCGAGTTCCTCTTCACCTTTTTGGAAGTTATAATGTGTCTCGAAAGAAAAACCGACTGGAAGTTTAACTTCTAGGCTAAGCTGTATCCCATAAACCATCGTTTCTGCTGCGTTTTGAATGGCTTGTACCTGACTGAGCTCCCCTTCGTAAACAATGCTGTCTTGTCCATTTAGAGTATAATTGCGACGTACCATAGCATCTTGCAAAAGTGTATAATATGCTGTTGCATCAATTTTAATGGTTTCGGCAAAAATCTTTGCCACACCAAGTTCGGCGTTATAAGCATATTCGGCTTTCAAATCTGGATTTGGAACGGTTACTGCACCATCGCCTGAGTCGAATACTTTGCCTAAATCGTCGACATTAGGCGAACGGAAGCCCGTCGATAAATTGCCACTGATAACCCATGTTGTATTCGGTTTAAAGGTCAAACCGATTTGTCCGGTCAGTGCACCTTGATTTAATGCTGTGCTTGTAAATGGGAATTGATAAACGCTGGTGTCGAAGATTGCATTTAACAGATATTGGGTGTATCGAATTCCTGAGGTTAAAACCAATTTTTCGGTTAACGACCATCTGTCGGTCAAATATAGACCATAAGAACTCCAATCGGATTGCGGATATCTCGAAGGTCCGGCAACAGCAACACCGGTGGCGATATTTTCGTCGATACCCGTAGATTTGACGTGATTTAGTACCGCTTCGGCACCATACATCAATTGATGCCGAGCTCCGATCGATTTAACAAAATCTAGATTAGCAGAGTAGGCATCTACTTGTTCTATTCTGACAAAACGATCCGGTTTGTTAAAATTCCTATCCATACGGCTTTCGTCGAATTGTTGAATGGCTAAATTAAGATTCATCTGATCGTACCAAGAATTTCGTCCAGAATGCGAAACTGCTAGCTGATTCATCATCCATTTTTGTGGGCCATACGACCATTCACCATATCGGGGTAAGCCATTTTTGTAGCGTATATGCCTGTCGTAACGAGCGTATTCCGATGTTTCGGAATAATGGAATCCGTAATTGATATCCCAATTTTTTGATGGTTTAAATCTAAATTTCTGCATCAAATTTATTTGGGAATACGCTGTAGGGGTTTGAATTCGTGTATCTTTGTTTTGTACCACCACATCGACACCGTCTTGTCGCTGAACATAAAAAGGACGTAAGTATGAATCGGGTCCGTAAGTACCCATTTTCAAGTCCCCAAAATCGGAATACGTTATGCTCGTGAGTGTAGAGAATTTTTTCCAACCCACATTCACATCAAAATGTAAGGTTTTTTCTTGATTTGCTGAGCTGTATCGGCTTAGTGCTTTGCCCGAAGTCAACAATTGTTCGTTGAGCGAAAATTGAGGCGTAAGCGTCTGGAAATTCATTACCCCTCCTATGGCATCACTCCCATATATTACAGAGCCCGGCCCAAACAAAACTTCGGTGTTTTCGATGGCCAATGGATCGAGCGAAATCACATTTTGAATGTTCCCCGATCGAAAAATAGCAGTGTTCATTCTTACGCCATCGACCACATACAGCAATCGATTGGTTGCAAAACCGCGTATCATGGGGCTACCGCCGCCTTGCTGACTTTTTTGAATAAAGACTTCGTTTGATACGCCCAATAAATCGGCTGCTGTTTGCGGGTTGAGTAAACTCACTGTTTTATTCGAAATTTGGGTAATCTTTGTAGGTATCTCGTCGGCAGCCTGATTCCATTTTGCGGCAGTTACTACCACTTCGTCCATCCGCAAACCGGCGGGTTGCAAGGTAATTATAAATAAACTTTTTTCGAAATCGGCAAATGATTTTACGACAGTATGATATCCTAACATTCTAATTTCTATTTGTTTAGAATTCTTAAACGCTGAAATATCGGCTTGCCCTATATGATTGGTTACAGCATAAACCATGGGTTGTTTGCTCACCAAAGTCGCCATTTCTAATGCCTGACCATTGGAGTCTTTTATAGTTATGATCTGTGCAATTAAAACATTAGAACAGAGCCAGAATAGCAATAATATATAAATTTTGTTCATGTAAGTATTAATTGAAAAATTGACGTATGGATTGATAATACCGAAAGTATCCTGAGCAAGTTCGGAACATGGTATTACAGATACGCAAACTATATAATTGTTTAATCTTCAGAACTTTTCAAAAGTTTGAAAAAGTATTGGTTTGCATACTGACAGATAGCAACACCGACAAGTACACAGACTACAGATAGGAACTTGCCCCAATTTAACACTCCGGTGGTGGCGAATCAAAATCAAGAAAAAGCGGTAATATCCTCTCGAATTTTGTTACATGATTTGAGTTGAAAATCAGTGTATTTTGAGGCGAAATCTGAATGCGTTGTGGCACAATCGGCTTAATGTTCCAAATTTTTGCCAGATTTTTTTGTTGCGGTAGGCGGTCGGGACGATGCATCCATTCCGAAGCTATTAAGTCTTGAATTTGTTTGTTAAAATGCGTTTCTTCTTTATCGTGCCAACACCAATAAGTCATTCGTCCATTGCTCGATTCTGTATACACCACATCGTACATATGGCCTTGAAACTCGAATTCCTTGCTGTGTTTCCATTTTAGGGCACTCGATTGGTCTATGGTAAAAGAAAGTGCGGTTAAGACCTCTTTGGGCAAACCTTCCATTATTCGGTGTTTGACTGTTCTGCGAACTTGATTTTTTTGATAATCGAGCCACACCCAAGAGCCTACAAACGGCAAGCCTAAGCTAATTATCAACCCTATGACAATGGTTCGTTTCACGCTCCAAAGGTACGAAAAACACAATTGAATTTTTAAATTTGTTCTATTTTCTGATAAAAGCGGTACAATTTTTCCGATTCAATGGTCCAGTTGAGTTGATTCCGTACCATAGCTTGGCCATTCTCGCTCATTTTTTGAGCGTGTTCGGGGTGTTCCAAAATATAACGTATGGCTTCTGCAATCGTATCAGGCTTGAGTGGATCGACACAAAGTCCGCAATCGTTATCGACCACAATACTTCGCCAAAGCGGAAAATCTGACGCTACCACTGGCAATCCGGCCAACATATATTCGAACATTTTTACAGGCAATGCATCTAAATAATTGATAAGTGGTTTAAGCGTAACCATTCCCACTTTCGATTCGCCTGTAATTTGAGCAATAGTAGCTCTATCGACAAAGCCTCGATAGTCCACTTTCGACCATTCGGGAAGGGATTCGCATTTTTTCTGGAACTCGGCATCACCAAATTGACCTGCAATAACCAAAGGAATATCAAGGTTTTTAAAGCTCTGAATCAATGGATAGATGCCTCTATTGTCGGTTAAATTTCCGACATAACAAACTTGGTTCTTTTTTTCGAACTGTCCGACCTGCTCAAATTCGTCCAATTTTGGATAATTATTGATATCGATAGTATTTGGATTCAGCTTAAGAAACCGGTCGCGGATAAATGGCGTAGCACAAACTATTCCACTTAATTTTTTTGCGTATCGGTTTTCGATGCGTTCGACCACGCTCGACACGATTGGGCGTAACCATTGTGGGATATAAGGTTTGCCCATAATCTGACGAGGTAAATCTTCGTGCACATCATAAATCACTTTTTTACCGGCTTTAAGTATTCGGGGTGTAATACGCAACAATTCCGGGTCGTGAAAATGATACACATCGGCATCCAATTCCAAGGCCTTTTTAGTCGCTAAATTGGCGATTTTCCAAGCTCGCTTAACCCTGCTAACAGGTCGATCTTGTATATCGACAATCTGCACCCCGTTTAAAGTATCATTGCCTTTACCGTCGGCTACAATCAATGTAACTTGATGGTTTTTAGCCAATGACAGGCATTGTTTATAAAAAATCCGAACGTCGTTTCGAGGATGTAAAGTGGTAATATGGCAAACTTTCAATGACATGTTTTTTAAGTTTTGTGCGGCTGATAGTTTCTGTTCTTTTGATTTGTATTTCTAAAATTAAGGTCTTTGACCTATTTATTGTTGGTATAAATTGTTATTTATCAATACTCTAGCTTAATAAAATACGACATTAAATTATTCTAACTACTTAGAATCTGATAGTTCTGGATCCCAAATTTATTTTGTTGTTATTTGTTTTGGATAACGCAAAACCAAATAGGCCAATACGACAAATAAAAATAAGCCGTGTGTTAACATAGCCGTGAATAAATAACTACTTATCAAAGTAAAAACTATTAAGACCAATAATCCCGAGAAGATAGGCGACAATTGGGCTTTGGTTAACAATTTGAAATAAACGACCGCCACAAAAATGTTAAATACGATACCAAGATGCCCAATATTCATCATGCCATCGCTCATCCAACCATTGTTTACACTCATTTCGGGCTCTCCATAATAAAGCTGTCCCATTAAATACTGTGGCTCAATGGCCAATGGATAATCGATAAACGATTTTAAAAAGCTGTACGAATAATACAAATGTTGCTCATCAAAAAATTCAAAATAAAATAAATTATTGATAGCCGGCACAAACAATACCCTTCGAACTAATACCGATTCGATAAACAAATTGCCTGTGGCATAAGTGGCCAAATGTGATAAAAAAACCATAAAAAAACTTCCCACAATGAGCAAGCGCGTTTGTGCTTTAAAGTCTTTAATGAAATAAAACGCGGTTAAAAAAACTGAAATAAAAACTGTTTTATGTCCCTGAACCATAAACAGATAAATTTGTATGAGAAGAAAAATAACAAACAAGGCACGTTGCCGATATTTTAACGCCAAAACCAAGCCAACAGGCATCAGAATTTTAACCAGCCATTGGTATAAATAGTGCGTTATGCTATTTAATTGTTTAACACCCTCTTGCCTGACTTGATAAATGTCTTCGAGCAAAAGTGTTCTAAAATTGACATTGAGTTTATAAGACAGGGCAATTGGAATTAAAATAGCAATAATCAGCACACTAATGGTCGCCATTTTATACGAAGTTATCTTAAACAATCGGTCGAATTCGATATTAACAAACGAACTTAAGGACAAAAGTACGACAAGTAAAACGGGATAAAAAGCCATTAAAAAAGTGACTTCCGGCTTGTACTGATACATGATTACATTGGGTATTACCATCAGAATGGTAAATAATGAGCCGATTAGATAATAAATGTCGCGTTGCAAACTATTAAAAAACAATGCGATTAAAATTAATATTGAGCCGGAAATAAATCGAAGCATATCGAACTCGAAATCGAAGCCGATTCCACTATAATACACACAAACGAAATTTTTGTAGCTGAATGTTGCAGCAAGCATCAAACCCAGAAACCAAAACATGTCGAATATTTTAAATCGTTCTATTTTCATACTTTCGATATGGAACGTTCATATTTGAAAACCACATAAACTATTAATCCGAAATATATCGAATACGAAATTAAATCGATTACAATATATCTGCTTAAAAAATCGAATAAATTTGGGGTGTAAAGTTGTCCGAGCATCATAATCATCAGGAAATAGAAAATTTGCCACATGCTGCTGATTTTAATCTTTTCTAATGCAATAAAAACCGAGCTTATGGGGGAAACCACAAATACCAAAGCATATTTAAAAACCATCCATTCTGCATATTGACCCGAGGTACGCCAAGCATCGCCAAAAACCAAAGCATATAATTCTTCGCCAAAAAAGCTAAAAACGGCTATCAATAATACAGCCCCTACAACCAATGCCCCTGCCAATTGCATCAAGTTTTTACGAATACTTTGTCCGTTTTTGTAGCGTTCCGACATATTTTGCAAAAAAACCTGAGAAATGGCTACCGACAAGAATGCCGACGGAACAGTAAGAACAAGTTGCATCAGATCGAAATAACCTGATACTGTAGTTCCGTAAAATTTATTTAAATAAATAATGGGCATCGAAACGCCAATGGTATTAAAAAGCGCAGGCGATAGGTAGTATAAAGGATAATTTTTATAAGTTTTTAAAGCTAATTTAACTTCTGATGCAGAAGCATCGGTCCAATTAATTCCTTTCTTTTTGACTTGATAGAAGCCGGAAATCACATTGGCTAAATTTCCGATTATTTGTCCTAACAACAGGCCTACTTGAATGCCGAAAATTCCAAAAAACAATTGACTTATACCCTCGAAAGCCCTTCGCGACAGTTTATTAACCGAGATGGCTTTAAAAGCCTTTTGTCGAATCAGCAAGTATTGTAAGCCTTGATAAACGCCCATCACACCGACCGAAAGTGGTAAAAGATACAACCACCATGCATATTGTTTGGGGAAATTAACCCATCGGATGACATGCTCTTGAAAAAAAAGCAAAAATAAAATTCCAATCAAAGTCCAAAGCCAAGAAAACAACATTACACCTTTAAAAATGCCATGTGCCTGACGTTCTTCCTTCGGGTTGATAATTGAAAATTCGTAACTTAAGGTAAACACATATAAAAAAATTCCTGTTAAGCCAGCCAAAACTGACATGGCACCAAACAATTCGGCAGGATAAAGCCTCCTCAGAAAAACTTGTAAAGAAATGGGTATCAGCTGTGCCAAAACGGTTCCACTTACCAAAATTGATATGTGGCGAAAAATTTCCGATTGGGCGAGCTGCTTTATTTTCATTATGTTTGTTTTCGAACCCTGAGCGTTAAATGAGTAACTTGTATTTTTAGTAGTAAGGTTGAAAGAATATGA
>DYOK01000360.1 GCA_020720565.1 Acetofilamentum sp. | reverse complement strand
TGAGCTGTGGTCGTAATATCCCGCCAAAACAGTTTGTCCGGTGCTATTGGTTTTTGAATCTCTTAAGGTTCTTGATCCGCCACCATTATGGATATCCCATTGTAATACGCCCGAAGGGTTATATTTAGCAATAAGAGCTTTGTTGACAGAGCCTACTTCAGAGTTACCCGTAACATAAATATTACTCGACTCGCCTATTTCAACGTGAACAGGTGTATCGTTGCCTCCATTGTTATAAAACACTTCCCACTGCAGTACGCCTAAAGCATTATACTTGCTTAGTGAAATGTCTTTATTTGTCCCATTGTGCACAGTGCCTACGGCATACATGTTTCCGGATGCGTCTTTGGTAATGGATACACCTTTTTCGTCGGCAGTCGCTACCGGAGAGGTATAGGTGGTGCTTCGATAGGTGTAATTTTGTGCTTGGCTCATGGTAACCCACACAAATAGTGCTGTAAAAAGTAATATTCTTTTCATTTGTTTATTATTAGTCCCCACCCCCGCGACGGGGCAATAGAGCGTAGTTTATGAACTATTAAAACATACCCTTCCAATGAATCTGGCCAAGTTGTGTGTCAAAATTAGCTTGGCGTAGAAGGTTTATATCCTTATTAAATGACCTTGTTGTTGAAAAAGCCACAGCCGACTTTCCGAAAAAAGCCAACCGCAGCAACTATGAGATGTTTTTACAAACTACCGATGCTAATGACTTTCGGCGTTTTGATGGTGGCATGGTTCTCTGGCATTACAATTTGTACAGGTGCAGGTTGGCTGCCGTCTTTCTTTATAATGTAGATTTTGTACCAATCTCCGGCAATGGCCGAAGGTCCAAATCCGGCTTGACCGGTGCGGGTTTTGGCCACACGCTTAATTTCGACGGGTACCTTGTAGTACGTGATGTCGCTAAAATCTTTTTTCAAAGAATAAGGTTTCACGGTGGTACGTAAAGCAGTACCTTCGGCATCGACTAATGTACCACCTGCAATGCTCAAAAATCGAGTGGCACATTCGTCTAGATCTTTCGATGTGGACAATATTTCGATATATTGTTCCAAAACTTGTTTTACTTCTGCAGGCAGGTCGCTTACAGGAATGTCTTTTTGTTGGGCTTGTGCTGCCGAACCGCCGAGCCATAAGGCTAACATCATCAATAATTTTTTCATTTTTAGTTTAATTAAGAATTAATAAATAGGTTTTTGGCCTATGTTTGGTTTTGGTGGGTGGTTCTGGATACAATATTACAAACCTTTTAAGGATAAATATGAACCAATGTAAATTCGCTCGAATCTAATGTAAATTCGATATGGTTTTGAGTCGAGATTATCGAGAA
>DYOK01000359.1 GCA_020720565.1 Acetofilamentum sp. | reverse complement strand
TATAATGCAATCGAGCAAGTGTATTGTATGCATAGGCTAACAGATCGGGCTTAGCTTCTTTTTTGGCTTGTTTTTCTAATTTCTCGGCCCATACAAGTGCCTTATCGTCGGCTTTGTTTTTAACCAAGGAATCTAAGCTATGTACCATAGCAGCGATATCGCCATCGGCTTTGCCAACGACAGAAATGCCCAATAGGGCCCATAATAATAAGTACTTCATAGTATGTGAAAAACATGAAGGCCATTAGCCTTCGATTGACCCCAAATTACATTCTACTAATATACTGATTAAAATGTTGCCACAATCAACTAAAAGCGCTTTTTCGGCACTCAAAATAAGCGTTTGACGTAAAATTTTAAGTTAAATTACTGATTTAATTTTTGTGATGCTTAAAATCTACAAATCCAAATTAACGATTATAAACTATTATGAAGTTAAGACAATTTAGAATTCAAAATTAATAAATATGCAACCTGTAACCTTAATCTGAGTTCAACCCTCGCTTTGCGGCTTGTCTCGATAATCTAAAGGACAGGCTAATCTCCAATTAATATTCATCAATTTAAAATCAATCGAAAGCTACTCGAACAGACAGGTGCTATTTATATTATATACCAATATTTTTAATAAAATAGTTTGTACTATTTAGAACGTTAAATCGGTATTTGATGCACACTTCGAATAAAGAATTAAGCCCTGTAGTAATGTTATAATACACCGAATAAAAAAAGCACAAATTTGCCAACCATACCAAATATCTATACATACCACGCTGGTGTACATTTGTTATTTATAACGAGTATAAATTAATAAAAACATATGCGGCTTCTGTATTGAAAATCTATATATCATTATATTTGTGGTTATTATCAAGTCACAATTAACAAAATGAAAAAAATACTGGTATTTTATTTTTTAAGCACAGCCTTATGGGCAAGTGCCCAAGTTTCGTGGACCAAATTAATAGAAAGCGACACCCTAAATGTATGGCCCAAAGGCATTGCACAACTCCCTAATGGTGAATATATGACCTCTATCGAACGTTACAGTATAGGCAATAATGAATCATACCCCATGTTTTGGTTGCAACTCGACAGTTTGGGGCAAATAGAAGACAGTATATTCAACTACCCCCATGCTGGGCGTAATTTTGATATTTTACCGTTAAGGAATGGTAAAAAAGTAACCGTGGGGCAGCATGTATGGCATTCGGACAGTGTCGATATTACCTTGTACGATGCCCAGATGAACGTTTTATGGTGTAAACCGTATCTTTTGGTTCATGAAATAGTAAATATGGACAATTATGTTTTTGCTACCGAAGATGCAGATGG
>DYOK01000358.1 GCA_020720565.1 Acetofilamentum sp. | reverse complement strand
CTTCAATTTATTTTTTGAAAGCAGACGAAACAACCAATTCTTTTGTTCCGTGGGTCCAAGAATAAAATCCTTCGCCCGATTTAACACCTAAATTGCCTGCATTGACCATGTTCACTAACAATGGGTCTGGAGCGTATTTGTCTTTTCCTAGGTCGTCGTAAAGCACTTTCATAATGAACAGGCATACGTCGAGTCCAATAAAATCGGCCAATTGCAATGGTCCCATTGGGTGAGCCATGCCGAGCTTCATTACAGTGTCAATTTCTTCTACTCCAGATACGCCCTCGTGTAAGGTAATGATGGCTTCGTTAATCATAGGCATTAAAATACGATTGGCCACAAAACCAGCATAATCGTTAACCGGAACAGGAACTTTTCCAATGGTTTTGCTCATGGTTAAAATGGTATCAAGCACCTCTTTCGAAGTTTTATAACCACTAATCACTTCGACCAATTTCATCACAGGGACAGGATTCATAAAGTGCATACCAATCACTTTATCTGGGCGTTTAGTTACTGCAGCAATTTTGGTAATAGAAATTGAAGAGGTATTGGTGGCTAAAATGGCTTCTGGTTTTGCTGCAGCGTCGATATCGCGGAACAGCTTAAGCTTGATTTCGGAATTTTCGGTTGCTGCTTCGATCACTAAATCGGCATTTTTAACACCTTCGGCCAATTGTGTGTAAGGCGTAATATTGGCCAAAGTGGCCGATTTGTCGGCTTCGGTGATGGCTTCTTTTTTAACCATTCGATCCAAGTTTTTGTCAATGGTGCTCAAGGCACGGTTTAAAGCATCTTGACTGATATCAATCATGGCTACTTTAAATCCATTTTGGGCAAATACATGGCAAATACCATTACCCATAGTTCCCGATCCGATTACGGCTATGTTTTTCATAAGTTAATAGTGTTATATAAAATAAGTACTTAGAATAATTTAATGATAGTTTTAAAAATATTAACAGGTCGAAGACCTTAATAAATTTAGAAGGCTAAAATTACAAATAAAATAGTGAAGTTGAATCAGTATTTATATGTTATTCGAACATTTTATTTATTGAGGCAAGGTGTTTTTTATTGATGGCTTGGTTTGTATAATCGATAGATTAGTATCTTAAATTGCATTTCAGGTTTTACAGTTTTGCGAGAAATATTGATCGCTGAATTCAAGACACAAATTTAACTATAGGTTTAACCAAATTTAGAGCAAAAAATTCATTTGGAGTTAGGAAATTTAATTTTTTGATGGTCTGTTATTCAATATGTCTTCAACTCGTTTAATGTCTTGATCTGTAATATTTTCAACAGAAGTTCCTTTAACCCACTTTGCAGCTAATCCGACAAAAA
>DYOK01000357.1 GCA_020720565.1 Acetofilamentum sp. | reverse complement strand
AATACCCTAAAATATGCTTGTTAATAAAAGTCTGCGGTTGCCCTAGCTTGCCCTAAAATAAACAATTCAACAATTCAACAAATCTATACTTTTTTTGTAACTTTGTGTGAACTTTGGTTTGTTAAAAAAGGCCAATGTTTAATTAATATTATCTTTTCAAATTTATTATCAATGAAAACAGCAGAGATACACACCTCGAAAGGGGTAATGAAAGTCAACTTTTACGATAAAGATGCACCCGTTACAGTTGCAAATTTTGTAAAACTAGCCGAATCGGGGTATTTCGATGGATTGGCATTCCATCGCGTAATTCCTAATTTTGTCATTCAAGGCGGATGCCCTTTTTCGAAAGACATTAACGACCCACGAGTGGGTACCGGTGGCCCTGGTTACAAGATTGATTGCGAAACCAAAGGCGAAAACCAATACCACGATCGTGGCGTGTTGTCGATGGCACATGCAGGTAAAAACACAGGGGGATCTCAATTTTTTGTGTGTCATAGTCGTCAAAATACAGCCCATTTAGATGGTGTACATACCTGCTTTGGGAAGGTATTCGAAGGGATAGAAGTGGTCGATGCCATTCGTCCTGGCGATGAAATTGAGAAAATTCTTATTGTCGAAAACGCTTAATCAATGGCATTAGAACTAGCAGGTAAACTAATCGAAGTATTCGACGAGACCCAAGTAAGTGCAAGTTTTCGCAAACGGGAGTTTGTTCTAGAAACCAGCGAAAATAATTTTACCGAACAAATTAAGATGGAATTGGTACAAGATCGATGCGACTTGCTCGATCCATATCATGTAGGCGACGAAGTCAAAGTATCGTTTGGGGTCAAAGGACGTAAATGGAACGACAAATATTTTGTCAATCTTCAAGCATGGAAAATTGAGAGAAAAGATGGTGCGGTCACTACAAAACCACAACATTCAGACATTCCGCTTCCGCCTCCACCTCCCGACGATATGGCCGACGACTTGCCCTTCTAAAATTTTAACCGAGCTACTACCAAAAGGTATTGAATGTCGAATTTTCAATCATAAATTGTAGATAAAAATATTTAAAGGTTCGTGCAACCTTTTGAATTTTATTAAAGTCTTGTGCTTGAATTTGTTTGGTATGTTAAAAAATGTTATATTTGTTGTGAATACAAAATAGATATTAATAAATTGTGAATTATTACGTTAAAACGATAGTAATTAAACAATTACAAAATAAAGAATGGGTCAAAAGACC
Organism: Acetofilamentum sp.; assembly: GCA_020720565.1. Lineage (GTDB taxonomy): Bacteria > Bacteroidota > Bacteroidia > Bacteroidales > JAFGXI01 > JAFGXI01. The sequence continues at coordinate 111 of DYOK01000357.1, read as the reverse complement.
TTAGTTATTAATTTGAAGTTTAATTTAAAATGATTTGTTTATGAGAAAAGTAAGTTTACTCTTAGCTTTATCTGTAGCAGGACTCACCTCCTTCGGACAGTTGAATAAAGC
>DYOK01000136.1 GCA_020720565.1 Acetofilamentum sp. | reverse complement strand
CAAGTCTTTCCCGTATATCTGGAGGGACAAGGGGAATTGAAAAAGCATTTTTCCTTTTGGGGAAAGATGTTTTAAAATAATTACATATTACATAGCTAGAATGCTGACGGATTGCTAGTTACAAAAACAATAAATAGGTCGAAGACCTTATTCAAAAACTACCAATAAATCATTTTTCTCGACGGCTTTTTTGGGGACACAAGCAATTTGTACAATTTTACCATCGACTGGCGATTTAATGTTATTTTCCATTTTCATGGCTTCTAAAATAACCAATGTATCGCCTTTTTTGACCACTTGACCTTTGTCGACCAAAACATCGAGCACTAGCCCAGGCATTGGCGCTCTTACGTCGTTAACTTTTTTCTGAGCCATCTTATCCATGCCCAAACGGTGAAGCAATACATCGAGATCATCGGCCACTTTAAACTGCATTTTGTCGTGGTTAAGCTTTAGAGTAATCTCCTTGGTCAAAGGATCGAGTTGAGTCAATTCTAACTGATACGATTGATGGTTGTACACCACATGGAAATGATCGCCATTGCGTTGAATATCGAGATTAAAAGGTTGACCATTGATAGTTCCTTTTCCTGCTTGGTAGTTGTCGAGTTCGACCTGAAAGGTTTTGTCTTTTAATTGAATAGTGTACATAGATAAATGAATTTTATTGTGTTTAGAGCCTTTGATCTAGATATTTGTGTTAAAACTAGGCTCTAAGTATGATGTATAATTTAATGTCGTATTTTATTAAACGAGAAGATTGTAAAATAGCCAGTTACAAAAACAAGAAATAGACCGAATACTTTAATGTATTGTATATAAAACGATTACTTTTTAGGTGCTAGTTTTCTAGGTGCAGCAAAAGTTTCTTCGCTTATCATTTTACCTAGCGTGTCAAATTCTTGCCATAAACCCACTTTTTCGTCGTCGAAATAGCTGCCTGCATATTGTTTGCCCCCATTATCGTGGTAGCAAACCCATGGCCCTTGTTTTTTATCGTTTTTGTATACGCCTTCGCAAACTTTGGCACCGTTATCGCTCCAGTCGGTCCATTTGCCATTTAGCATGTCGTTTTGATACAATCCAGAGCTTAACTTTCTGGCATTAGGATAGAAAGCCTCCCACAATCCCGATTTTTTTCCAGCCACAAACATGCCTTCGGTAAGCAAAACACCTTCCGTATCCCATTCTGAATATTTACCCGCTTGTTGTCCATTGGCGTAAATGCAAATACTTTGACGTTTGCCATTGTCGTGATAGCTGATGACTTCGCCCGAAAGCTTGCCATTGGCATATTTTTGTTTGCTTTTGGTTTGGCCGTTGGGATAAAACTCTTGTCTGTCGCCTGAAAGTTGGCCAGCAGCATATACTTCGTCCGACGATTTCTGACCATTTTCGAACCAGTTGGTCCATTCGGCATTCTTTTTACCTAAGGAATATTTGCCCTCGTACTTTTTAGTTCCGTTCTCGAACCATTCCACCCAAAGGCCATCTTCTTTGCCCTCTTTATATTCGCCTTCTTTTTTCTTATTGCCGTTGGTATACCATTCGGTGTAATTTCCTTCGGGTTTGCCCATTACATAGGTGCTTATAAGTAATTTGCTTCCGTCTTCGTTCCACATTAAATATTGGCCTTGTTGTTTACCATCGACATAAGTGCCTTGCAGTTTGGTTTGACCGTTGGCATACCACTCTTTAAATTCGCCGTGTTTAACCCCCGATTTGTAATTTTCCAATGCTTTTCTTTGACGATTTTTGTGCCATTCTTCGAAAACACCCACTTGTTTGCCATTTTTGTATTCGCCTTGGAATGCGATACGACCATCGTCGTGCCAAGACACAACAACGCCATTAAGCTCGCCATTCAAATAATATTCGTCCGATTTTTTTTGACCGTTTTCGTGAAACCATTCCCATAAGCCATCTTGTTTTTTGTCTTTGTAATTGCCAATAACTTTGAGTTTGCGATTGTCGTACTGTGCCGAGTAGGTTTCGTATGCAATGTCTTTACTCGCAACACCCGACGATATCCACGATTTCCATTTTCCATTTTGGCGGTCGTTGACATACATGCCTTCTTCCGATTTTTTGCCATTGTCGTAATAGTAAGTGGCAAGACCTTCTAATTTGCCTTTAGTACATTGTCCTTGAAATGCCAATGTACCATTCGAATGATACGATTTTTGAGTGCCGATTTTCTGACCTTTTTCGTATTGAGTTTCAGTGTTCTTTTTACCATTAGCGTAGTAAGTCAACCATAAACCATTCTTTTGATCGTTAATAAGCTCCCCAGATTCTTTTAGGTTTCCATTCGAATATCGGGTTTCCCATAGACCTGTTTTTTGACCCATTAGATAGGTTCCTTTTGTTTCGACAACCCCATTTTCGAACCACCACATCCATTCACCATCAGGTTTTCCGGCTTTGTAGCTTTCTTGAAATTTTTGTTGACCCGATTCGAACCACCAAGTCCAAACACCATCTTTTTGATCGTTGATATAGCTACTTAATTGCATTTTCTCGCCATTGGGATAGTACTCCACTTCGGTTTTAAAAGCTTTTGTATCAATTGCTTTACCAGATTCGTCATAATAAGTCCAAGTCCCGTTTGGATTTCCTTTATCGTCGAATTGCCCTGTTCTTTTTTTCTGGCCATTTTCGTAATATTCGGTACAAATCCCAGTTTTGATATCGTCTTTTAATATTTTTTCTGTTTGTTTTTTTCCGTTAGCAAACCATTGGGTTTCTTTTCCATTTTTTACGCCTTCGTTGTAATGGGTTTCAAAAACTTTCTGACCTTGTTCGTTAAATTCGACCCAATGGTCGTTTTTTTGTCCATCTTTTAGGGTGCCTTCCGACTTTAATTGATTTGGGGCATAAAAGGTTTGTACCGTTTTATATATTCTTGTACGTTGCGATTTACCGAGTTTATCCCATTCTATCCAAGACCCCACTCTTCGTCCATTGGTATAGCTTCCTTCTTCTTGAAGTTGACCGTAATCGTACCAAGTTTTGTAAACCCCGTTTAAGGCCCCCAATTTATAGTTACACTCCAAACGTTTCATCGCATCTTGATCCCATTCGGTCCACAAACGGTCTTTTTGACCCAATTTCATCACGCCTTGGTATTTCCATTGATTGGAGCTGTATGTGCCAGCTACTTTGCCCGTGTATGGCGTTTCAGTTCCCTTTTCGCAAGCGATACCGTCGGAACCAATCGTTAGGTTATCGAGGGAAGTCTGTGCCCAAATTTGAACATTCAAAAACAGAAGGGCGATGAGTAAAATATGAGTTTTCATGTGTTGATGGTAAGTTTTTTATTGAAAATAGTGGTTTTTGTTAAGATATTTTTACACGCTGAAAATTACACATTTTTTGCCGAACATAAAAAAATAACCACATCAATCCGCTGCGTCATTTGTATATTTCAGAAAACCAAGTTGTTAAGTTAATTTTGAACGATAGACCTATCCTACCTACCGGCAGGCAGGCGACAGATAGATTCTTAATTTTGAATTCTTTGTGTATTAGCGGCATTTCGAGTATGCTCACTTCGACTACGCTCAGTGTCCAGTCTAGGCAAGCTCAATACAACGCTTTGTGTTTTTTGTGGTTTCCTTTGTGTTTTTTGTGGTATAGCTGTTACACAAAGTTGCACAAAGCGGTGCACTGAGCCTGTCGAAGTGAAGTCACAAAGCTACACAAAGATTTTTTATAGCACCTCAAAAAAAGATTTAACCGGTAATTGGGTAATTCTTAATTTTGAATCTATCTATCGACAGAAGGTTGACAGGTTCTCAATCTTGAATTATCTTAATGGGTTAAGTAATTATGGATTTTTACTTCAAATACTGAAATGGTCTGATTCCAGTTAAAAACAAAAGATACATCAGCACTAAGATACTCATAACTGCTGCCGGAACTACCGCCGCAGGCCCAAAGTGTGCCATCGAAATGGCCACCGAAAAACCTGACGATTTCATGGTGAGCAACAGGTTGTTACTGATTCGCTTAGAATAGTCCATTTTAAAATGCCGAAAAAGAAATTCTGATGCTTGCCCTAAGCCAAATATAGCCACACCTAAGATTAGTCCAATCCGAAGAATCAATTCAAAGTTTGATAAAAAAACGGCCCTGTTCAGTCCTACAGCCGTAAAAATAATAATCGCAAAGCCCCAATTGACTATACGTCCTCGATGTTGAATCGTAAAAGGTTTAATGGGCTTTAGAAGTAGCAATCGAGAAACCATCATGGGTACTACAATTACGTTTAACATATCGTAAAACAACTGAGAGTAGCTTAAACCGGCATTACCTGTAAAGCTTTGAATGATGATGGGTGCAAAGAAAATGGAGGCTACAAATGCACCAAAAGTACCAATTACTGCACGAGCGAGATTGCCATTTAACATCAGGCTAAACGGAATGATAGCGACACCAGGAGGGGTTGCGGCAATAACTACAAATCCGTAAAATATATCTTTACTCGGCGATAGCCAATAGGCTAAAGGGATTAAAATACTCGAAAATATGATGTAATTGAGTACAATTCCCCAAATGACATCTTTGGAAAATGCCTTCATCGATTGGATTTCGGAGAATACCATGCCACTGGTCGAAAAACTTAAAACAGTAGCTAAAATAACAAGGGTATAAGGTTTAAACCAGATGGCCCATTCGCCAATTAGCATTCCAGATACCACAGCCATAATGAGTATGGTGTTTTTATGGTTGATTATTGTCCACAGTCTATTCATTCCAATCGGTAAATTCTACTTAAGTTTGTGCTACGAAAATATAACAATTTACAAATGTAAGGTTTTCGACTAGTTTAAGTATTATGTATAATTTAATATCGTATTTATTAAGCTAGAAGATTGATAAATAACCAGTTGCAAAAACAATAAATAGGTCGAAGACCTTATTGGTTTTATAATTGAAAATTTATCAAGACCTTAGTTAAAACTTTAATGCAAACTATGCCAACAGGACGTCTTTTTTTAATCCCTAGCCCTTTAGCCGAAACACCTTTTCAGCGTGTTTTCCCTGCTTATAATGCAGAAATAATTTCGAATGTAAAACATTTTTTAGTCGAAGATATTCGAACGGCTCGACGTTTTATCAAATCGGTCAATCGCGAATTGGTTATTGACGAGATGCAATTTGAGATTCTCGATAAATCGACCTCACAAGATGTTTTGCCTAAACTTCTCGATCCGATTAAGCAAGGCTTCGACATGGGCGTGATTTCGGAAGCGGGTTGCCCTGGTATTGCCGACCCAGGTGCAGAATTGGTTCGTTTGGCTCACGAAAAAAATATAGAAGTCATTCCTTTAGTGGGGCCATCGTCGGTATTATTGGCACATATGGCCTCGGGCATGAATGGGCAAAGTTTTGCATTTAATGGATATTTACCCATTAAACCCAACGATGCGGCTCAAGCTTTGTTAAAATTCGAAAAACGAAGTAAAACGGAGCAGCAAAGTCAAAGTTTTATCGAAACGCCCTATCGGAATATGGCCTTACTCGAATTGATGCTAAAAACGCTATCGCCTCAAACAAGATTATGTGTGGCGGCAAATATTACCGACGAACATCAATCGATTCGAACCAAAACCATTTCGCAATGGCGCAATCAGATGCCTAGCTTGCACAAAATACCTTGCATTTTTATTGTAATGGCGTAGAAATTAAGTGCCTAGAATAATTTATTGTCGGATTTTATTAAGATTAAAGATTGATAAATAGATAGTTACTGAAGAAAAGAAATAGATCGAAGACCTTAGTCAAATTTAGTCCTTGATAATTCCTAAAAGTTTTTTCGGATCTTGACGATTGTCCCAAAAAGCAGTAATAATAATTTTTTCAGATGTTATTTTATAAAAAATACTAAAATGTCCCATTGCTGATACATGGGTGTCTGGATAGTCTGCTTTTTTAAAAGAATAAGGATTTTGAGAAATTATTTTTATTTGTTGTGTAGCTAATCGAATTAACCTTTCAGCATATGTAGTTGTACCATTTCTGATAGTCCAATATTTTAAAATTACTCTTCGTTGTCGAGCAGCGGTTTCAGTCCAAACTATAACTCTTCCAACCATTTTAAGTCGCTTTTGTCAAGTTGAGCTTGGCTTATGGTTTTGCCAGACTTAATGTCGTTGTCGCTAAGCTGTAACATAAGTATTTGTTCATCAGTTAAATTTACCAAATCTTTTTCAGTAGAACTATTTTCGACTAGTTGATACAAAGCAGTTAAGTAATTTTTATTCGAAATCGTTAATAGTTTGTTAATAATCCCATTTCTTATGTGGTCAATAGTAGCCATATATTGTAAATTTAAGTATTTTGTTAAGTTAGAAGATTATTAAATCTACTGATACAAAAACAAGAAATAGGTCGAAGACCTTAGGATATAAAGATACGAAATCTAATTTCAAAGTCCAAATGCTTTTTTTACAAAATATTGGCGTCAATTTAATACCAAATATAATCCAAATATACTGTGTTTTGAAGATTCGGGAGTTTAGTAAATCAATTGTAAAACACTTATTTGTCCGCCTAAGGAGGATGCCGATGCAATTGCTGGTTGGTTTTAGTCTAATTCATATTATACCTTCGAACTTGTTCGGGATGCTTTCGGTATAAAATATTATAGTCCTTAGATTATCCCATAAAAAAAGGCAACCTTATGGCTGCCTTTCTTAATATGTGTTTGATTGATTACAATTTAATCAATTTACTTACAGTGGTTTGAGTAGGCTCGATCAATTGAACCATATACACACCCGCTTTTAATTCGCTGATGTTGATTTGGTTTTGAACATGGCTTACCGATTTAACCATTTTGCCGTTTAAATCGAAAATACGAACTTCGGTTACAGCAGCATTCAGTACGCTGATGCTTTCTTGAGCAGGGTTAGGATACAAACCTTGAGCTTGTGCATTAATTTCAGGTACACTTACGGTAAATGTCCAATATGTATTGGGTTGCCATATAATAGCGTCAGACATATTCCAATTGGCCGTGTCGCAAATACTGGCTAATGCAGCATTCATATCGGCAACAACCAAAGGCGTGATTTCGTAATATCCATTTTCTTTGTCGTTAAATGCAATGGCATTAACACCATTGGTTAA
>DYOK01000002.1 GCA_020720565.1 Acetofilamentum sp. | reverse complement strand
GTCAAATAAAGTCCTCTCTAGTGACGACAATTTAGGTGGGTCAAATAAAGTCCTCTCTGGTAACGACAATTTAGGTGGGTCAAATAAAGTCCTCCCCTTTGGGGAGGATTTAGGAGGGGCTTCAATCAAAATCTTTACCACCAGACCCGATACCATTTTCGGTGTTACGTTTATGGTCCTTGCACCTGAAAGCGACTGGGTTCAAACTTTAACGACTAAGGAACAAAAACAAGCCGTGGCTCAATACCTCGAAGACACTCAAAAGCGAAGTGAGCGAGAGCGAATGGCCGACGTTAAAACGGTTTCGGGTGTGTTTACTGGCAGTTATGCCAAACATCCGTTTACCGACGAACTTATCCCTATTTGGGTAGCCGATTATGTTTTGGCAGGCTACGGGACAGGAGCTGTAATGGCAGTACCGGCACACGATAGCCGCGATTTTGCATTTGCCAAACATTTTAATTTGCCGATTATTCAAGTTGTGGCTCAAAAGGGTGAAAACCCAATACCGGTTTCGGAATGGAGCCAATCTTATGACGCCAAAGAAGGCGTATGCATACAATCGGATTTTATTACCGGTTTAGACGTTAAAACCGCCATAAGCCAAGTGATTACTCGTTTAGAGGATGAACAAATCGGCCTAGGACAAACCAATTACCGTTTACGAGATGCTATTTTTTCACGTCAACGTTACTGGGGAGAGCCATTTCCAATTTATTACAAAGATGGCATGCCTTACCCATTAAACGAAGATGAATTGCCGCTTTTGTTGCCCGATGTCGATAAATTCTTGCCCACCGAAGACGGACAGCCCCCACTTGGACGTGCACAAAATTGGCACAACAGCGAAGGGCACACGCTCGAATTGAGTACCATGCCCGGTTTTGCTGGTTCGTCAGCTTATTATTTAAGATATATGGATCCTCGAAATACAAACAGCTTGGTTTCGAAAGATGCCAACGCCTATTGGCAAGATGTCGATTTGTATATCGGAGGCACAGAGCACGCCACTGGTCATTTGATTTATTCTCGTTTTTGGAACAAATTCTTATTCGATATAGGCCTTGTGGTTAAAGACGAACCTTTCAAAAAGCTAATCAATCAAGGGATGATACAAGGCCGTTCCAATTTTGTATATCGAGTTAATGGCACACAACAATTTGTATCAAACGGACTTAAAGATCAATACGACACAACTGCTATACATGTCGATGTCAATATGGTGAGTAACGACATTTTAGATATCGAACAGTTTAAACAATGGCGTGTGGAATTTGCTCAAACAGAATTCATTCTCGAAAACGGAAAATATATTTGCGGATGGGCGGTCGAGAAAATGTCGAAGTCGACGTTTAACGTAGTAAACCCCGACGATATCATCGAAAAATACGGAGCCGATACTTTGCGTATGTACGAGATGTTTTTGGGTCCATTGGAACAGGCCAAACCATGGGATACCAATGGAATTGATGGTGTACATAAGTTTTTACGTAAGACTTGGCAAATGTTTTACGATAGAGACGGTCAATTCTTGATAAGCGACCAAGTTCCTACAGCCGAAGAGCTTAAAGTCTTGCATAAAACCATCAAAAAAATACAAGCCGACATCGAACAATTTTCGTTCAATACCTCGGTTAGTGCATTTATGATTGCTGTTAACGAATGGAGTCAACATAAAACACATAAACGTAAGATTGCCGAACCGTTTTTAATAATGCTATCACCCTTTGCACCACACATTGCCGAAGAATTGTGGCATGCCTTGGGACATACAAGCAGCATTATCGATGCAACTTTCCCTGAATTTGACCCACAGTATTTGGTCGAATCTGCTTTCGATTACCCAGTTTCGTTCAACGGTAAGATGCGTTATAAACTCAATCTTTCGCTCGATATTACCGACACCAATGCAGTTTTGGAGCAACTCAATGCACACGAGCTTACACCAAAATATCTCGAAGGCAAAAGCATCAAAAAAGTGGTATTTGTACACGGAAAAATTATTAACGTAGTGATAGGGTAAGCCATACTTTATTAGTACATTTGAAAACATTTGATTATCTTCACTTCATAAAATATTTCTAAGATATATGAAAAATTTCAACAACGTAACCGAAATACTGGACTTTGCTATTCAAAATGAGCAACAGGCTGCCGATTTTTATCACCATTTATCATCAGAGGCTACCATAAAATATATGGCCGAAACTTTTGGCCAATTTGCCAAAGAAGAAATGGGACATAAATCTCGTTTAGAAAAAATTAAATCAGAAGGCGTTTACGAAGCTCCTCAAAAAGATGTTTTGGATATGAAAATATCGGACTATTTGATTAGCGTCCCGACATCTGATAAAATGTCGTATCAAGAGGCTCTAATTTTGGCCATGAAGCGCGAAAAAGCTGCTTTTAAGTTGTATATGAAACTTTCGGAAATGGCACCCAACGACGAACTTAAAACCATCTTCCGTAACCTAGCCAACGAAGAAGCTAAACATAAGCTCAACTTCGAATTGGAGTACGACGATATAATTTACCACGAAAACTAAAGTCATCGACCTCTAAATATTTTAATAATTATCTATTTATTAAATACTTACATAAATAGCAGCAATATATTTTCGTCATTACTTAATAGCCCAATATTTTTATAGGTCAAGACTTCCTTTCAGTTACAAGTCGCTTGCATTTTAATAATGCAGTGCAGTCATGAAAATATTGTGTAATTGAATCAGTTCAATGACTGTTTTTGTTAATTTTGAGATTTTCAACGACAAAAAATGATTGATATTAAAAAACAAATTGATTACTGGCTTAAAGGGGCTGAAGATGATTTTTTGACAGCTGAATTGCTAATTCGAGAAAACCGAATTTTGCATGGTTTGTTTTTCTGCCATTTAGTGATTGAGAAAATTATTAAAGCTCATGTTGTTAAAACTTCCAGTGAGGTAGCCCCGAGGTCTCACAACTTGATTTACCTATCAGAAAAAACAACCTTGATATTTGATCCTGAAACAGAAATATTTTTGGGGGTTTTAATGAAATATCAGCTGCAAGGTCGATATCCTGATTATAACCCTGACCTGCCAAATATTTCAAAAGTAAATGAATACTTAGAAAAAACGAAAACCTTATTAGAATGGTTAAAAGAGAGATTGTAGAAATATTGAAGAAATATATTTTTGTTTTGCGCTCAGAGGGAATAACCATTGAAAAAGCATATTTATATGGCAGCTATTTGTCAAACACAGCTACCGAAGATAGCGACATTGATATAATGATTGTAACTGAAACCGAAGATGATTATCAGACTGGAAAAATTTGGAGTTTAACCAGAAAAGTAAATTCGAAAATAGAACCTTATCTGGTTGGCAAAAAGAGATTCAATAATAATAAGGATTCTCTATTGATTGATTTAGTTAAAAGGACAGGACTAGAAATAGCATAAAAAATCAAGACATTACTCATTATACCCAATAAAGGTTTCTGTGGTACATAAAGTGTTTTTAATCGCTACAATTTTTAGCGTTAACCAAAAAAAAGCCTTCAATCCCTTACTGACTATAGTGTCAAACGGTCTAAAAAATTAGCTAAAGCCTTCATGCCTTCGATTGGACACAGTCTAATTAGGCCCTATGAATTTCAAGAAAAATACAAATAGCAGTTATTTGAACGTAGACCTCTTCTATTCGAAGAGGTCTTTTTTATATACCTTTGTAACATGGTAAAATCGGAATACGATGTCATAATAATTGGTGCAGGAATTAGCGGACTTAGCAGTGCAGCCCTTCTGAGCAAGCATGGACTAAGCTGTTTGGTGCTCGAAAAACAGCCAGTGATTGGCGGATATCTTCAAGGCTTCAAACGAGGGGCATTTATCTTCGACACCTCCATTCACTGGCTTAATCAGTGCGGCCCAGATGGCATGGTGACCAGAGTTTTTAGGCTAATTGGTGAGGACTATCCCCAAGTCGAATCGATGTCGAAAATTCATCGTTTCAAAAGTGAAGGCCTCGATTATTTACTCACCAATAATCCCGACGAGCTCAAAGCACAGCTCATCCAAAACTTCCCTCACGAACGCAAAGGAATCGAAAAGTTTTTTCGGGTTGCAAAGAAAATTGGGATTGCTTCGAAAAGATTCTCTACACTCATGCGAACAACCGAATCGATGAGCGGCATAGAACGTTTGCGAAAAGGGCTAAAAACCTTTAGAACCATCATTCCAATGATACCTTATGCATTGTATTCGGGCGATAAAGCTGTAAAAAAAGGATTAAATTTATTTTTTAAAGACCAAAAGCTGCACCAACTTTTTTCGTCTGAAACTGATTTACTATCGTGTTTATTTCCCATTGCATGGGCCTATAACAACGACTATCAAATGCCGATAAAAGGCGGTGGACAGTCGTTCCCCAAATGGCTAAAAGAAAAAACAGATGCCTTTGGAGGAGATATAGAGCTCAAAGCCACAGTGTCCAAAATCGAAACTGAAAACCAGAAAGTTACCGGTGTCCGATACATTCAAAACGGAGAAGAAAAGTACATCAAATCCAAATATGTCATTTCGGCCGTCGACCTTGAAACGCTTTATCGAGAATGGATCCCCCAGAGCACGCAAACCGGATTATTTGTCGAGAAATTACAACAAGCCGAGCTATACTACTCAGGTGCCACTGTGTCGATTGCACTCGATTGCCCCGCACGAGATATCGGGATTTTTGACGAGCTGACGTCGATTACTCGCCACGACATTGCACGAAGCGAACATAGCAAAGGCGATCCACTTAAGAGCGCCATCAGTATTATATCGCCATCGGAACGCGATTCCAGTTTGTCGCCCACAAATCAAGGCACATTGAACATTTATATACCTGCCGAGATTTCGTACAACGATTATTGGCAAATCGAACGCGACAATCATGGCCAATTGATTCGAGGCGAACGATACAAAAAATATAAAGAAGAATTTGCCCAGCAACTCATTAAAAGAGTCGAAACCAGCCTAAATATCGACATTCGCTCTCATATTTTATTTTACGACGTATCGACCCCCATCACATATTGGCGATATACTGGCAATAAAAACGGCACCATTATGGGTGCACGTCCTGGCAAAAAGAACATGCAACTTAAAATTGCTCAATATAAAACGCCTATCGAAAATCTTTGGGTCAGTGGCCATTGGGCCGAATTAGGTGGTGGTGTGCCCATTGCCGTTAAATCCGCTTTTAATGCTTCGCTGTTGCTTTTACAAAAAGAGAATAAACCGTTGTTCGAACAAATGTGCCGCTACATCGATGGTAAAGCCGACATTTCGGTTGTAGACTGACGCTATACTTTAACTTTAAGGTCTTCGACCTGTTTATTTTTTAATAACTTACTATTTCCCAATACTCTAACTTAATAAAATACGACATTAAATTATTCTAACTATTTCAAAAATAAGATTGTGTCAGCAGGTAATTTGTCACATAATCGTCAACACCGGTCTCAAGGTCGTACATTGGTTTTGAATAGCCCACACTTTGCAATTTCGACATTTCGGCTTGCGTAAAATATTGGTATTTATCTCGAATATCGATAGGGGTATCTACGAATTCGATCTGTGGTTTTAAACCCATCGACACAAACGTTTGGCTTACCAAATCTAAAAAGGTACGCGCTACACCCGAACCAATGTTATACAAACCCGAACTTGGTCTTTGGGTCATTAAAAAGGTCATAATCTCCGACAAATCGTTGACATAGACAAAATCGCGTTGCTGTTCACCGTCTTTAAAATCGGGATGGTGGCTTTTAAAAAGCTTCATTTTGCCAGTGGCTTTTATCTGATTGTAAGCATGATACACCACCGAAGCCATTCTGCCTTTATGGTACTCGTTTGGACCATAAACATTAAAATATTTTAGCCCCGCCCAGAAAAAAGGTGCTTTTTCTTGACTGAGTGCCCACTTGTCGAAATCGTTTTTTGAGACCCCATAATCGTTCAATGGATGCAATTTCGAAACCACATCGTGACTGTCGGAATAGCCCAGCTCGCCCATACCGTATGTAGCAGCCGACGAGGCGTATACCAAGGGCAGTCCAAACTGCACACAATGGCTCCAAACCATTTTAGAGTATTCGAGATTCAACTCATCGTACACCGATTTCGGGAAGCCCGTGGTTGCCGATTTGGCTCCAATATGAAATACAAACTGTACCAAACGATGGTTTTGATTGAGCCAATTCGAAAATTCGAGCCGGTGAACTTTTTGTGAATACCGTTTACCTTCGAAATTTTTATTCTTTTCGGCGTTCGAAAAATCGTCGACCAAAACCAAATCATAATATCCTTTAGTATTTAAAAACCCAATCAGATTTGAGGCAATAAACCCCGCTGCTCCTGTGATTACAATCATATCAAAAATATTTATCGGTATTGGTTTAAGGTCTTCGACCAAATTTATATTTTGTAAGTTTTATCAAAACTGGCTCATAGGTTTATCAAATCGAATATTTATTCACTATCAAGCACTTAACTCTTATTTACCTAACTATAATTCGTTAAAAAATCGATGCACTTTATTTCGAGTTGAGTCTATTTTGATAGGCTTTCTTATCGGTAACAATCTGCACAGCCTGTTTCAAGGTCTCGTCTGCTGAATTCAACACCATGTAAAACTCGTTGGTATTCCATAAATCGCGGGCCAATAACGATTTAATAAGCAAACTCATTTCAGACTTGGTGTTTTCAAATTCCGCCTCGTCTTTTGGGTTAATCTTTTTGGCTTCAGCTCTATTTTTAATGGCCTGATACATGCTTGTGTCTACCACGAAATTCTGATTAAACGTATTAAAATCGGGGTACTTCTGGCTCAATTCGGTTCTGTGAGCATCGATATATTCGACCACATATTGATAAATGATGCCTTTACGGCTCATGGCTTTGTAATAGTCGGTATAAATTGTGGTATCGAGTGGCACAAACACATCGGGCATAATACCACCGCCACCATAAACGGTACGTTTGTTCACTAAGGTTTTGTATTTTAGCGAGTCGGGAAAATGAATGCTGTCGGCATTGGTCAATTCGCCATTGTTATATCGCTTTACAATGTCTGCGGCATAATCTTCGAGGCCATCTTCGTAGTTTTTTTGGATACATCGTCCCGAAGGTGTATAATATCGGGCTACTGTCAAACGCACCATTGAGCCATCGGTTAAATTAAATGGCTGCTGTACCAAGCCCTTGCCAAAGGTTTTGCGTCCAATTACCAATCCTCTGTCCCAATCTTGAATGGCACCCGATACAATTTCGCTTGCCGAAGCAGAACCTTCGTCGACCAAAACAATCACACGACCTTTATCAAAATTGCCACTCGACGAAGCTTCGTAAACTTTTTTACTTTGATGAACGCCTTCGGTATAAACCACCAATCGACCCGATTCCAAAAATTCGTCGGCCAATTCGAAGGCTGTATTTAGGTATCCCCCACCATTACCGCGTAGGTCAAGAATCAAATTTTCGAATCCTGTTCGTTTAAGCGAATCGACTGCTTTTCGAAATTCGTCCATTGTAGTGGCCGCAAATCGGTTGAGTTTGATATAAGCGGTTTGGTCTGCAATAATGTAAGCCGCATCGAGGCTATAAATTGGAATTTTATCGCGAATAATTTCAAATTCGAGCAATTGCTTTTCGCCTTGTCGAACGATAAAAACAGTCACTTTTGTACCTTTTGCTCCTCTTAATTTCTTAACCACTTGACTGTTTTGCAATCCAACTCCAGCTACTGTGTCTTTGTCGATAATTACAATGCGGTCGCCGGCTCTAATCCCTAATTTTTCTGACGGGCCTCCTGCAATGGTTTGCACCACCATCAAGGTATCGTTTGTGATGTTAAACTGAATGCCCACACCTTCGAAATTGCCTTGTAATGGCTCGTTCATGGCTGCCACTTCGTCTTTGCTAATATATACCGAATGTGGGTCGAGTTTTTGAAGCATCGCCACAATGGCGTCTTCCACCAATTTAGGTTTATCGACTGTATCGACATAATATGTATCAATTAGCCCAAGCATTCGACTGAATTTGGCACTTTGTGCGTCGTAAGTCTGTGCTATAAGGCTCAAGTTCAGACTCAAAAATAATAAGGGCAATGTTAATGCTTTCATATTCTATAAATGTTTCAGGTCTTCGACCTATTTACTGATTTCTATCTAAGTTTAAACGGTTTGCACCTGTGATGTTCTGTCAAATGTTTTGAAAAATGGTTGAAATGTGCTTTAAATCTTCGTTTTCTACTTTTTGGGTTGCCGACCCAAGAATTGATTTCTCGTCACTTTTTGGTAAAAAATCGTTGGGAAACACGTTTACAAATTCTTGGGTTATCAACCCAAGAATTTGCGGATAGGTATAATAAAATTGCCGGCAACGTGACAATTCTGGTGCGGTAAGCCCTTTTGCATTAATATTTTTTGCAATATTCTCGAGCAATTTTGCACCATACTCAGCTCTATCGCTACCATGCTGCTCAAACTCCACAATATAGAAACCCGTAATCCAATTTCTAAATGTAAGATGTCTGTTTACAGCTTTTACAGCACTTTGCTGTAAATAGTCACTTGTTTGTTGTATTCGAAAAATTAACTTTTCAAAATTCATTTGTATGGGCATTACTTGTGTGTCTTACCAAGCAACAAAGATACATTTTCTTTGAATTTTTACATGTCACGCTTAGGCAAATTTCAAGGGGAAGTTCATGCTATTAATTCAAAAAAACATGTCTTGTAAACTCAGAAATAGTGTTTGTTTGAGCTATAATTGTTAAATTTGTTCAAAAATAGGAAAGTTTCGGTGGATTCTGAATTTATTAACGTTTTTTATCAAAACAAACATTTAATTTAATCATACAGCCTTTCCTAAGTTATTTTTTATTTTTAAAATTCCACCACTTCATTATAAACGGGTCTGTAGGCCATTAACTGTATAAAACATGATACAATCCATGACTGGCTTTGGAAAAAGTCAATTTACCATCCAAAACAAATCTTATTTGATTGAGATTCGCAGTTTGAACAGCAAACAAATGGACATACAGTTTAAGGTTCCTGGCCTTTTAAAAGACAAAGAAGCCTTGATCCGTAAAGAACTGACCGACAGATTGGTGCGTGGGAAATTGGACGTCCTAATTTCGGTCGAATATTTGAAAGGTGGAGGCAGTAATTCGATCAACGGAACCGCATTGCGACACTATCTCGAACAAATTGAAGCGGCAGTAAAAACCACCAATTTAAATATCGATGGGCATGCTCTGCAAGCTGTGCTAAGATTACCCGACGTGATTGTCCCCGAAAAAGAATCGCTCGACGAAGCTGAGTGGAATGGATTTGTAGAGCATCTTAATTTGGCTATCGATCAAATGAACAATTTCCGTCGCCAAGAAGGGGTTATTTTACAGCAAGAGGTTCAAAATCGCATCCAAAAAATAGAAATACTGTTGAGTCAAGTCGATATCCCCGAAAAAGAACGCATTGAACGCATCAAAGAACGTATCAAACGCAGTTTATCCGAAGTGACAGAAACCGATAAAATCGACTACAACAGATTCGAACAAGAGCTGATTTATTACATCGAAAAATTTGATATTACCGAAGAAAAACTTCGTTTGCAAACGCATTGCAAATATTTTATCGAAACCATGAAAACCGACCCAGAAGCGGGTCGCAAACTAAATTTTATTGCTCAAGAGCTAGGACGAGAAATAAACACACTGGGTTCGAAAGCCAACGATGCCATTTTGCAAAAAATTGTAGTCGAAATGAAAGACGAACTCGAAAAAATCAAAGAACAAACATTTAATATTTTGTAAAACCCAATGAAATCGAAGCTCGACCAGAAAAAAGTAAAAGCAGAAGCTCTAAAACTAATTAATTCGGGACAAACCAAACAGACTGTTTACGACGAATTGGTCGAAAAATACAAGTCCCGATTCGAGATAGCCCAAATTGTGCGATACACCGCAAGCCCTGACAAATTAAAACAATACGGCATTTGGAATACCCTTTTTTTAGGTTTGATTCTTTTGGTGACAATATACAGCATTTTCGAAGCCCCTTTTGTTTCGATTATGCTCGCTTTTTTACTTTATATCGTAGCTCAAAAGCAGTTCAAATACTATTATTTCAATAATCTTTTTGGCAGCACTGCTTTAGCCTCTTCGTTTACCATTTTAGTTCATCAAGACTTTCAAAACGGGTTTGGTCTTTCGAATTATGCTCTACTACTTATCATCCCCATTGCCTTGGCGTTTGTTTTGGCAGGAATCTATTTACCTTATTATATTACGCCCAAATATCGCGAGCAAAAACTACATTATAGAGACCCAGAAGGAAACGAAAAAATAAAAGTTGTTCATTTTTTCGAAGAGGTAAAGAAATTGTGAATTTTGAATTATGAATTTTGAATTGTTTATTAACGATGAAAGATTAAAGGGGTAAGAGAATTAACTCAACAAATAAACACATAAACAAACCACGTTCTATTCCCCCTTCGGGGGGTTAGGGGGGCTAATTACAAACACATGAAACTCATTATATTATCGGCGCCATCGGGGGCAGGGAAATCGAGCATTATTCACCAATTGATGACCCAAAACTTGAACTTAGAATTTTCGATTTCGGCATGCAATAGAGCGCCACGTACAGGCGAAATTGACGGTAAAGATTACTATTTTTTAAGTACCGAAGCCTTTCAAAATCATATTAAAAATGACGCATTCATCGAGTGGGAAGAAGTTTACGAAAACCATTATTACGGCACACTTAAAACGGAGCTCGACCGAATTTCGAAAAACGGCAACCATGTAATATTCGACATTGACATAGCTGGCGGACTTAATTTAAAAAAGATATTTGGGGACAAAGCATTGGCTCTGTTTATCATGCCGCCTTCGGTCGAAGAACTCGAACGCCGCTTATATGCCCGTGCAACCGACGCTCCAGAAAACATTGCCAAACGCGTGGCCAAAGCCAAACTCGAAATATCGCAAGCTCATTTGTTCGACCATGTGGTGGTTAACGAACATTTAGAAGCAGCAGTCAAGCAAACGGCTCTATTGATAAAAGATTTTTTAAATATCAAATAATCAAAACGTTTGAAAAGTTTAACAAAGAATTGTTCTTTAAAAGCTAATCATCGCTCGCTCTTATTTTTGAACGGTTTGCTTATTCTTTTCTTCGAACATTTTAATCAGCTGTTCATCGGTAAGGCTTAAGTTCTGAATCAAGAATTTAGCATCGTCAACCAAATCGTCGTTAGGATATTTTACAATAAAATCGGTATATACTTGGCGTGCCATCATGGTATCCTTAAGCTCTGTTTCGTATATCATGCCAGTCAAAAACAAGGCTTTAGAGGCATTCCGATTATCGGGATATTGAGTAATTAAAGCCTGAAACTTACGTATGGCATCGGCTGGCATGTTAATCGATTTACTTAACTGACCCGACATATACAAATATTTTGGCGACAAACTATCTTGCGGAAAGTCTTTAACAAACTTCGAGTATTCGCCAATTACTTTAAGCGCATGTTCGTGCGAATAAGAAGAGGTACTGTCGTTAAACACTTTTTTTTCGAAACTGGTAATTTTTTCTATTGCCAATTCTCTATCACTTTTTTTTGGACCTGTCGAATGGCAAGCCGACAAAAAAATAAAGGAACCCACAGCCATCCATACATAATATTTTGTCATATCGTAATGATTTTAAGGTGTTACAATTCTATATTTTACACTTATACTGCCTTTAGATATGGCACTTAGTTTACTGCCCAACAATCGACGACGTAATGGCGAAAGGCGGTCGGTCAAGAATTTCCCTTCGAGGTGGTCGTACTCGTGTTGAATAATTCGGGCAATAATCCCATCGAACTCATCTTCGTGATAATTCCAATCCTGATCGTAATAGTTGATTTTAATTTTCGAATGCCTTTTAACATCTTCGTGAATATTGGGCACCGACAAGCATCCTTCGTTGTACAACCAGGGCTCGCCACTTTCTTCGACCATTTCGGCATTGATAAATGCCCTTTTAAAATCTTTGCCTTCGGGATACTCTTTGCTCATGGCATCGGCATCGATCACAAACACACGTACTGAGCGACCAATTTGTGGTGCAGCTAAGCCAATACCATCGGTTTTGTACATGGTATCCCACATATCGACCATAAACTGATCAAAGCCTTCGTACGAACGATCAATTTTCTGCGAAACCCTTCTTAAAAGAGGGTGTCCATATACATAAATCGGTAAAACCATCTAATTGTTTTTTATTTGCAAAATTAGTTAAAAAAATACTAAATTGCAGCAGTGCTTTTGATTGCTTAGTGATACGAAAAGAATAATATTGCATTTTTCACACAAGGTATTGAAAAATAGTAACATTTAATATCTTTTGGCTTATCCACTCTTAAATATTGCTTTGATTCACTGCACAATTTCTTGATTTGGGTCAATAAATATCAACGTATGAAAACCTCAACCAATCTGTTTTTAATCGGCATTCTAATGTCGGTTTTTAGTGCTTTTGTGTCTTTGGCACAAGGCGATGTCAGTTTGCTAGTTAAACAACCTAGTTTGCTAAAAGCTGGCGGCTCTCACATTATTGAGATCGAATTTAACAAACAAGACATCAAAGGCTTCGCAAAATACGAAATCGAAATTCCAAAAGGATTTGCCATAAGAGGGCTAGAAACCGCTGGAGCCAATTTTATTAAAGACGATGGCCTTGCCAAATTCGTCTGGATCGACCTCCCCGACAGCACTTCGTTTAAAATTACATATCAAATCTACGTGCCCAAAAACGGAGTCTCGCAAACCACCATGTTAAGCCATTTCCATTATGTCAAAGGCGATAACAAACTAAGCCAAACCATGCGTACTGTATGGCAAGTGCGTCCTGCCGAATCGTTTGTTCAACGGAAATCAGCACCTAACACAAGTTTGAGTTTAAGTTTGAGTGGACTTGCCGAGCTTATTAAAGATAAAAAACAAACCGAGCTTCAATTTAGGGTGCAAGTTGGTGCGTTCCAAACCGAAATTGATAGTCGAAAAGTATACCGCAATTTAAAACCAAAACCCGACATGCACCATTCCGATCAATGGTTCAAATATACCGTTGGGCCATTTAAAAGTTACGAAGAGGCGGTCGGATTTCAGTCGAAATGTGGTATTCAAGGGGCTTTTTTAGTGGTGTTTTATAAAAACCAAGCCATCGATTTAGCCAAAGCCTATCGGCTTGCCAATCAGAATTAAGGTCTTTGACCTATTTGTTTGTTAACAAACATTTTGTGACATATAACGCAAAGGCACCCTGAATTTTAAAAATAACTAAAAATCATTTTCATAAACTTGCAAATAGTATCATTGACTTCCCGACAGGAATATGTTCAACAAGAAAAAGGTTAGAAAGTTGACATTGTATAAAGAAGTAGTTATCTTTGTTATCTAACTAGACAATAAGATGCCGACAATAAAAAACATAGACTCAATTAAAATTGACATTTATTCTAGGGAACATCTTCCACCTCATTTTCACATACTCTTCGCTGAATACGAAGAACTTATTGTAATTGAAACGCTGAACACTTACGTGGGTTATGTTCCAAAAACGCAAAGAAAGAAGGTGATAGATTGGGCTATGAAAAACAAGAATTATTTGTTGGAAGTATTTAAACAATTAAATCCAAGGCCATGAGACAAAAAATTAAAATACCTAGAATTATTAAAATCGAGAAAGTGCAAGGCTTTCAAATACAATGTATGTTTAATAACGGAGAAAGTAGGTTGTTCGACTTTCAAAAAATTTTTAATGACTGGCTAGTATCAGAAAACGATTTTGAATATCCATTACTCGACCCAACAGAGTTTAAAAAGGTTACTTTAAGAAACTTCACACTCTCATGGCCTAATATTGAGATTAAGATTAAAAATGAAAACGGTGAAGTTGAAGTCTACCCGTACGAAATTGGTGCAGATGTGTTATATAACTTGAGTCAAGAATTGAATATTGTTTCGAAGTCAAGATTTGGAAGTTTAATTAGAACCGCTAGACTGAAAGCTGGTTTGACACAAGCTCAATTAGCTCAGAGAAGTGGAACAACACGGTTTTATATCTCGAGACTGGAAAATAATAAAACGGACTTGGAAATGTCAACTTTCAGGAAAATAGTTGAAGCAGGATTAGGAAAAAATTTAAAAGTCCTGATTGAATAACGTTTACTAACAACACCCAAGCCACAAGGAGGGGCTTTTTGCTGTTTGAAAAAGAAAATTTAATTTTGAAGAGCGGTGAATCAATTTGGTTCGGCGAAAGCCCTGCTCTTTGGCTACCGCCGGCCGTTTTGTAACTGGCTATTTATCAATATTTTATCTTAATACAATAGTTCGTTAAGTTTTTAAAATTGCTTCAGGTTTATCAACCTTCGCAATGACGATAATTTTAATTTTCAGCATTTTACGTCATTGCATCCAGAGTGAAGCAATCTATTGATTATTAGTACAATACTTTAACGAACTATTGTTAAAAACTCCTGACTGGGACAAGCGACACGCCTTGGGTATTCTCTCCATCAAGCACTTACAAAAACACTTGGGAATTTAAGGATAAACAAAAAAACGACGCTCTTTATATGGACGTCGTTAAAATATCTTTAATACCTAAAGACTAATCATTTTTGATAAATTCGTCGACTTCTTTATCGGTATAATGTTCGTGCAATTCTACTGGCTTTTGATTTCTTTTGCTCATCTGCATCTGAAGCACATCGACCAATAACGAGAAGAACATCGAAAAATAAATGTACGCTTTGGGGATATGAACACCAAAACCTTCGCCTACCAACGAGAACCCAATCAGTAGCAAAAACGACAAAGCTAACATTTTAAAAGCAGGGTGCCTGTTGACAAATGCTGCAATAGGATTGGCCGCAAACAACATAATTCCGACCGAAATAATAACGGCCACATACATGACCCATAAATGCGACACCATGCCAACAGCGGTAATAATGCTATCGAGCGAAAAGACCATGTCCATAATTAAAATTTGAAGCATTACATTGGCAAAACCTCGGGCTTTAATATCTCTGGTTTGGTCACCTTCTTCCCCTTCCATTTTATGGTAAATTTCGGTAGCACTCTTATAAAGCAAGAACAATCCGCCCACAATCAGAATCAGGTCTTTTCCAGAATATCCTTCTCCAAAAAGCACAAACAAGTCGTTCTTTAACCTCATAATTAACGAAATGAGACTTAGGAGAACCAAGCGACTTATCATGGCTACAATCAGACCATAGTTAACCGCCTTTTTGCGTTGATTTTCGGGTAGTTTACCTGCTAAAATTGAGATAAAAATAATATTATCTATTCCAAGTACCACCTCTAAGCCCACTAAAGTGAGCAGTGCTAAAATAATTTCTAATTCCATGTATTTATAAATTTGTGGGCAAAGATATTAAAAACTTATACGATAATCGATAAAGGTTATAAATCCATCGAAAAATAAAAAAACAAGCATGCAATACGTGGAACTAATTTAAAGAAAAACGTTGTCATTTAAAACGAATCATTACTTTTGTGTCAAAAAATAATTAATACATGAAAGCTACATTTTTTTCCCTTTTATTCTTGAGCTTTTCGATATTTTCATCGGCGCAAGAAGCTAAAAAGACCGCTAATGACTTTACTATCGAAGCCCGCGAATGGATGCATTACGATGCCAAAGATCAAAAAATTATAGGAACTTCGTCGGCCAAACTATATAGCACGCTTATCAAAGATAAACAAGCTAAGAAAAAAATTGTTGTAGCCATAATCGATGGCGGAACCGACATCGAACACGAAGATTTAAAAGACCAAATATGGATCAATACCGACGAGATCCCCAACAATGGAATTGATGACGATAAAAACGGCTATATCGACGACATTCATGGTTGGAATTTTTTAGGCAATTCTAAAGGCGAAAATATCAATCAAGCCCCACTCGAGATTACCCGAGTCTACAAACAACTCAAAACGAAATACGCATCAGGAACTGGCAGTGGCGAAGAATTCGAAGTGTATATGCAAGCTAAAAACGAATATGAAAAAGAAGCCGATCGAATTACAAAAGAATATAAAAACTTAAGCAACTTTGTCGAGAATTTTCAATTTTCCGATTCTGTACTTAAAGTGTATTTTAAGTGCGAAACTTACACCACAGAGCAACTCAATGCGGCAGAATCGACCAATCGAATGATTCAATCTTCGATTGACTTCCAAAAACAAATGAAGCAAAAGAAACTGGAACTTAGCATGATTCTACCCTATTACGAACATGTTAAAGAAGAAGCACTCTTTCGTTACAATATGGATTTCGACCCTAGAGCCGAATTGGTGGGCGATAATGTCAACGACATCAACGATACACCATATGGCAACCCCGATGTAAAAGGTCCACGTGCCGATCACGGCACAATGGTAGCAGGTCTGGTAGCAGCCACACGCAGCAATGGGTTAGGAATTGACGGCATTGCCAATTCGGTCGAAATTATGGTTTTACGCGTAGTTCCCGATGGCGACGAATATGACAAAGATGTGGCTTTAGCCATACGTTATGCGGCCGATAATGGGGCTCAAATAATGAACATGAGCTTTGGAAAAGCATTTTCGCCCAATCAAAAAATGGTTTGGGATGCCCTACGCTATGCCGCTTCGAAAAATATTTTAATGGTAAAAGCTTCTGGTAACGAAACCATCGATATCGATTCCGATGTTCATTATCCAACGGCATTTACGCCAGAAGGCAAAATAGATAACATTATTACCGTTGGTGCCAACGATATGAAAAAAGGCAAAAAAATGTCGGCCGTTTTTTCAAACTATGGCGCTACTGGGGTCGATATTTTTGCACCAGGTGTCGACATTGTGTCTCCTTCGCCTGATCAAAATTATGGCAAAGCCAGTGGTACTAGCTTTGCATCGCCCGTTGTAACTGGTGTTGCCGCCCTTATATGGTCTTATTTCCCAGAATTGACGGCTTCGGAATTAAGAACAATCTTGTTAGAATCTGGAACGTATTACGGCAAACAAAAAGTGGTATTGTTTAACCGCGATACCGAAGTAAAAACCAAAACCACTTTTGGCAAATTGAGCGTTACAGGCCGCATTATCAATGCTTACAACGCATTTTTAATGGCCGAAGCTAAAACTAAAAAGCAATAATTTTTTGATTCACTAACAGTTTATTGCGTCTAGGGAATTTTCATAAATTTATGCGACTGTATCGAAATTCTCCATTTGGGATTGTTTTTGATATAATCGACTATCCATGGTGTATTAGTAATGTGACGACTCCATTCGGGTTGTAAATACAACTTGCACGAACTCGACACTTTAGCAGCACATTCCTCTGCCCATGCTAAATCGCTCTCCTGCCATATGATAACCTTAAGCTCGTTGGCTCGAGAAAAACTGTCGTCGAGCGGCATACTTTGTGGTTTGGGCGATACACAAATCCAGTCCCACTGCCCAGAAATAAAATAACTTCCCGAAGTCTCGATATGGGTTTTAATTCCCAGAACGTGTGCTAAACTGGTCAATGCTGCGAGATTGTATATGGCGGGCTCGCCACCTGTTACTACCAAAGTCTTTCCTGCATTGGGTCTCACGCGCTCAATAATGGAGACAATATCGACCGATTTATGTAAGGCTGGCGACCACGAAATCTTTTCGTCGCACCATCGGCAGCCTATATCGCAGCCACCCACTCTAATAAAATAAGCCGCTTCTCCAGCAAATGCACCTTCGCCTTGAAGGGTATAAAATTCGTCGATCAACGGTAAGTGAGTGCCGTTTCGGAAGTCTTGATTTAAAAATTTGTTATGCTTCAAAATATTTTTTGTCTTATGTCTTTTTGATAGAATGTTGATTTGTAGCAGGTTACATGGTTAAGTTCGTAGTGATTAGTTCGTGGTGATTAGTTTGTGGTGATTAGTCTTAAATCTTTAATCTTGCATTTTTAATCTATCTGGCGATAGATTTATCTACCGAAGGTTGACAGGTTCATAATTCTAATAATTAAGGCCAAGTGCTGCTCCAAAATAAATTTTAAAACTACCAGGAAAAGGTGTGACATCGCCATTAAAGTTTAACTTTTCTTCTTCTCCAGTATAATCGTTTCGAATTCTGTTATCGCGATAACCCAGTCCTTGAAACAGTTCTATCGAAAAGCGATTGTTTAAAATAAATTGATATCCCCATATTAAAGCAGCATTATCGTAACTTACCGTATAATCGCGGTATTTTGTCGAGCTTTGTTTGTAGGTAAAATTGGTTCTATTGATTGACACATGAGCTCCAACAAAAAAACCAGCAGGCGCTTGAAGTTTCATACCGAAAGGGTAAAACTTATAACTTAACTGACCTCTAAAGCCATTCACTCCAATTTTTGTCGTATTCGAGGTATCATTAGCCTCTGCAATGAGTGTGGGTATATTTTTGCTTATATAAGCCAAGCTAATTTGTAGGCTATGTTTAATGCCAATAGCAAATTCATATTTAAAATGATAATCAGCTGTTCCAGGAATCTGTCCAAACACAAATAAGCTAGGGTCTATTTTTATCACCGTACGGCGAACTCTAACTTGCTCAATCGTGGGTTCGTCACTAATAAACTGTGCCTTAAGCGGATTAAAAACGCCCAAAAGCAGTGCCAAAAGCATTAACAAGCGTGTATTTTTTATCAAACTACTCAATTGAGAATCGGGCTTTTGGGGTTACATTTTGTTGAGCAAAATCGCCTTTGAGATACTTATAATACCCTGTAATTGCTATCATTGCGGCATTATCGGTTGTAAATTGGAACTCTGGCAAAAATAATTTCCATTTGTGCTTAACCGACAAGTCTGTCAAACGTTGTCGTAAACCAGAATTAGCCGAAACACCCCCACCTATTGCTATTTGCTTAATTCCAGTGTCTTTCGATGCTTTTAATAATTTATCGACCAAAATATCGATAATGGCTTTTTGCAAAGAGGCACTTAAATCGATTTGATTTTTGATAATAAAATCGGGATCAGTTTTTAATGCATCTCTAAGTGTATATAAAAATGAGGTTTTTAAACCACTAAAACTATAATTGTATCCATCTACTTTTGGCAAAGCAAATTTGTAGGCTAATGGATTTCCAATTTGGGCATTTTTATCGATAATTGGACCTCCGGGATAAGGCAGCCCCATCACTTTTGCACATTTGTCAAATGCTTCGCCAGCAGCATCGTCGATGGTGCTCCCAAGCTCTTGCATGTCTAAAAAATCTTTGACCAGTACAATTTGGGTATGTCCACCCGAAACCAACAAGCATAAAAAAGGAAATTCTGGCTGGTTGTTATCGTCGGCCGTTTTTTTAACAAAATGGGCTAAAATATGGCCTTGAAGATGGTTCACTTCGATTAGCTTTTTTTGATTGGCTAAAGCAAAACCCTTCGCAAACGAGGTGCCCACAAGCAAAGCACCTAACAATCCAGGACCAACAGTAAAAGCCACTCCATCGATTTCGCTTATCTTTAATCCAGCATTTTTTATGGCCGCGTCTACAACAGGAATAATATTTTGTTGATGTGCTCTCGATGCCAATTCAGGCACCACACCGCCATACAATTCGTGCACCTTCTGATTGGCTATCACATTCGACAACATGACCCCATCGCGAATAATTGCAGCCGATGTATCATCGCAAGATGACTCAATACCTAATATAGTTATAGATTTAGACATGAATTATTTTAGCAGTTTTGACAAAAATGTGTTTTGACTTTACAAAATTAAAGTAAATTAAGCACTCCTGAGTGAATTAAGGACTTCGAAAAAAACAATCACATATCTTTTTAATACATGAACTTAATATACAATTAGTTATGCAAATATCAAAAAAAAGGCCCAATCCCTAAGAAACTAAATTTACAGCAAACACCTGCTTTAATTATTAAGAATGATTAACTTTGCAGGTTATGAGTGGTACTTTAGAATTTATTAAGACACATTCTAAAAACAAAGCCACTCAATCGAGATATACCCGCAAGGGGCATGTGTAATACATTAAAAATTAGAAAATGGGATGTTGCAACAGCCAACATAGAGGCTGCTTTACTATAGAAAACGATGACAATTCACCAAGATATCAATGCGCTTCGGCCAGCCTCAACAAACTAAACGTTCACGACTGGTTAATCGATTTACATCAACACTATCCAACCGACGATTTAGTTGAGATTCGATTTAAAAACACACGAAAAGGGTTTTTCCAGAATGTCAATCAACTTAAGTTGGTACAAGGCGACGTAGTAGCTGTAGAATCAAGCCCTGGGCACGATATTGGGGTGGTGTCGATGGTTGGCCCTTTGGTCAAAGAACAAATCACCAAAACAGGCACTCGCGAAAACGAATTTAAAAAAATTTATCGCAAGGCCAAACCCCTCGATATCGAGAAATGGGAAGCCGCACAGAAACTCGAAGAGATAACCATGTTACGCTCCAGAGTATTGGCTCGAGAGCTTAATTTAGACATGAAAATTGGAGATGTCGAGTTTCAAGGCGACAAAACAAAAGCAATTTTCTATTACATTGCCGACGAGCGCGTCGATTTTAGACAGCTTATCAAACACTTAGCCGACGAGTTTAAAATCAGAATTGAGATGCGACAAATTGGGGCTCGTCAAGAAGCTGGTCGTATTGGTGGAATAGGCTCTTGCGGCCGTGAGTTATGTTGCTCTGGTTGGTTAACCAATTTCAATTCGGTTTCGACTAATGCAGCCCGCGACCAAGAAATGTCGTTAAATCCACAAAAACTTGCTGGGCAATGTGGCAAACTAAAATGTTGCTTAAATTTCGAAGTCGATGTGTACAAAGATGCACGTAAACAATTCCCCGACACCAATGTAATTTTAGATACCGACGACGGGCCAGCCTATTATCAGAAATCGGATGTGCTTCAAGGCATTATGTGGTATTCGTTCAATCCGCAATCTGCTGTCAATTTAACCCCAATAAAAGTCGAACGAGTTAAAGAAATTATTTCGTTAAACAAATCTGGTAAAAAAGTTAAATCGTTAAACGACATCGAAGAAGGCAGCATAAAAGCCAAGCCAGAACCGGACTATTCCAATATTGTAGGTCAAGATAGCTTGACACGTTTCGACAAGCCGAAACGCAAGCCCAATCCTCGACACAAAAATAGAGGTGGCGAACGAAGAGAATTTACTCCAAATTCGGCCGAAAAATCACCAGATGTAAGTGTTAAGTCAAGCGAAACACGCGAGCAAACCCCTCAAAACAAGCCCGTACAACAAAGCCAAAGCAATCAAAAGCCTAGGCAAGATCAAAAAAACGAACAACGTATTGAGCCTCAAAATGGACAAAAACCAGAAGTTCATTTTAATCGACATAAAGGTCAAGGGCAGCGCCATGGCGACAACCGCAGACCAAATCACCAGCGCGAAGGTCAAAGCGAAGGACCAAAAAATCCACCACAAACGCCTACTCCACCAAATTCTTAGCGACGATGAAGAAGGCATTCGTTTTATTGGTAAGTTTATGGTTTTTAAACGCTTGTGGTCCTACAACTTTTTTTGAACAGGACAAGTCGATTGAATCCAAAGGATGGTCGTATAATGAACCCGTTTCTTTTGACTTTGAAAATAAAGACAGCAGTTTGAGCTACAATTTGTTTCTTAATTTAAAATATAGCAAAACATATGCTTATAACAATATCTTTTTGTTTGTCGATATCGAAGATCCGAAAAAATTCACATACCGCGACACCATAGAATGCATTTTGTCGAACCCAATCGGCGAATGGTATGGAAAAGTATCAGGCGAATCGATACATCAAGAATTGGTATACCGCCAAAATATTAAATTGCCAATTTTAGGGACTTATAAACTGACTTTTTATCAAGCCATGCGCGATTCAAATTTGATAAATTTCGAAAATCTAGGAATCAAGTTCAAAGAATTTACGCCTACTAATTAGTAAAAAAAAACATCCCATATTTTAAGCTGAATCCAAGTATTCGAAACAAAAAAAATACACAATAAAATAAATATCTGCACATTACGACAATAAAATATCCTAATATTTTATTACATCAATACCATTAAACTTATGACCAAAAATAAGCTTAAACGATTTGCCGAAAATAAAACTTTTCCTCATGTTGTAGAACCTGCTTTCGAAGAAGTTGCCCAAGGAACTTTTGAGTTGAAAGGTCGTTGGAAAGAATTTTTTGGTAATTCGAATCCCATCACCATTGAGCTAGGTTGCGGAAAAGGGGAATATACTGTTGGACTAGCAGAATTATATCCAAACCGAAATTTTATAGGAATTGATGTCAAGGGGGCTCGATTTTGGGTCGGAGCAAGCTACGCCCTAAAAAACAAATTGAGCAATGTCGCTTTTGTTCGCTCACGCGTCGACTTTATCAAAGGTCTTTTTTCTACTGACGAGGTTTCCGAGATTTGGATCACTTTTCCAGATCCTCAAAATAAAAAAAGAAACAAACGCTTAACCTTTCCGAGTTTTCTGAATTCGTATGCGGAAATTCTAACCAATGGCGGCTCTGTTAATTTAAAAACCGATTCTGCAAAGCTCTTTTTTTACACCAAAGCCGTTGCTGAACACAACCAAATACCGATTAACCAAGCGTTAAACGATATCCACAAGCTAGAATCACTAGCCGAAGTTTTAAAAATTGAAACCTATTATGAGTCCTTGTTTACCATGCGAAATGAACCCATTCATTTTTTGTCATTTGAATTAGGCAAAAAGCATTTAGAAGACGCCGAATTTGACGAATTAGCATTCGAAAATGCTAAAGCAAAAGCCCCAACTGAACACAAAGTGAAGGTTTCGAAGCTTACAAATTAAGGTCTTCGACCTACTCTTTTTTTTAACTTGCAATTTTTCAACATTTTAGCTTAATAAATACGGCTTTAAATTATGAATAATACATAGACATTACAAAATAGCCCCTAATACAAATTCATCGACAAATATTTCCTCAGTTCACTCGTTAAAATAATACAATATTATCACTAAACTTCATACACAAATGACAAACAAAAGCACACAAGAAAATTCTAATATCTGGGCTTTATTGACCATTGGGGGCTTGTTTTTTATCTTGGGTTTTATTACATGGCTCAATGGTTTACTCATTCCTTATTTAAAGCAAGCCTGCGAATTAACAACATTTTCGGCACTTTTAGTCACATTTGCATTTTACATCTCATATACCATTATGGCACTTCCAGCCGCATTGGTGTTACAACGAACGGGCTTTAGAAATGGGATGTCGTTAGCCTTGTGGATTATGGCACTAGGTGCTTTGGTTTTTATACCCGCAGCCTACACGCGTGAATATATTTTATTTCTAGCTGGATTGTTTATTTTAGGTAGTGGAATGGCTTTATTACAAACTGCGGTCAACCCGTATATTACCATTTTAGGACCTATAGAATCCGCCGCCAAAAGAATCAGCATGATGGGTGTAGCTAATAAAATTGCAGGTGCAATTGCACCATTGGTTTTGGCATATTTCGTTGTTAAGCAAGGCGATACGCAGCTTTTCGAAAGCTTATCGAAATTAAGCGAACTCGAACGCACAACCATACTCGATGGATTAGCCGAAAGAGTGGTTGTACCATATATTTTTATGGCCATTGTTCTTGCATTAGTAGGTATCGCTATACGAATAATCCATTTGCCCGAAGTCAATAGAGAAAGCGAAAACAATAATTCCAATATCGAGATTGTCGATAATACTTCGATTTGGTCGCACAAAAATTTATGGTTTGGTGCCTTAAGTTTATTCTTCTATGTGGGTGCAGAAGTAATTGCGGGCGATACCATCATTCAATATGGACAAAGTTTAGGTTTTAGTCTTGAAAAGGCTAAACTTTTCACAAGTCTTACCATGATGGGCATGCTAATCGGATATTTGATAGGTATTATATTAATTCCCAGATGGTTGAGCCAAAGAAAAGCCTTAAGTTACTCGGCAATCTTAGGCGTAACGTTTACCTTGTTAGCCATATTTACACAGGGTATATATTCGGTCTTATTTATTGCCTTACTTGGAATTTCCAACGCATTAGTTTGGCCAGCAATTTGGCCTTTGGCGCTGGCTGGCTTAGGTAATAAAGTACCCAAAGCCTCAGCAATTTTGATTATGTCGATATCTGGCGGAGCCTTGCTCCCTTTGCTATGGGGCGCGTGCTCCGACCGTTTTAATTCGCAACAAGCGTATGCTTTGTTGGTGCCTATATACATGGTAATATATTTTTATTCTGTAAAAGGATACAAAATCAAAGGCTAAAAGTTTGAAAAGTGATAAAAAATTTCTTTCTTGCAATAAATAATTTCACTCTATGAGAAATCATTACATTAAAACATTTTCGGTCATTCTGTTTGCAACAGCCATCATAACTTCCTGTAATACAGAAAATAACAACAAAGGAGAATCTATCGAATCAGAGGTTCTAAGCGAAATTGATTCGTCGGCAACTCAAATTTATAAGTTCGACAACACGCTTTTTAGTGTTCCTTCGCCATACGAGATTTCAATTTTAATGAAAAAACTTAAAATTGAATACAATGCTTCGCTCATGAATCCGACTTCGAATTCAAATAACTATACCGACAACTTTAAAAAAGCGCTCAATTTGGGTGTCTATGGTGCCGATTTAGCTTATTTGAACATGAACAATCAAATTCCAGAAGCTGGAAAATACTTTGCAACTGTCAAAATTACAACCGACGAGTTACAATTGTCGAATAGCTTCGACCAAAATACGATTAAACGAATCGAAAACAACATGGGTAACGAAGACTCTTTGTTGCACATTTTGTCGAAAGCCTATCGTAATACCGACAAATATCTCAAAGACAATAACCGACAAGATATTGGTGTACTGATTCTTACAGGCGGTTGGGTCGAAAGCTTGTACTTTTTAGCACAAGTAGCACAAGAAACCCAAAACAAAGAAGTCATTCAACGTTTGGGCGATCAAAAATATCCGCTCGACAATCTGATCAAAATTTTGTCGCCATATTACAACACCTCGAACTCATACGGCGAATTGGTCGACTCCCTTATCGATTTAGCCTATATTTACGACGGTATCGAAGTTGAGTATGTGTACGAAGAACCCGTTACCGATGCCAAAAACAAGATAACCACTATAAATAGCCGATCAAATTTGTTGATGAATCCTGAGCATGTCAACATGATTACAGACCGAATCTTTAAAATTAGAAATAACGTTACAGAATAAATCTTTCGATAATGAACCACGCATTGAGAATTTTAAGTTTATTGATTGTGTTATTGACCTTTAACAACTTTGTTGAGGCTCAAGTAGACAAAACCATAAAAATGTGCGACAACTACATCATACCGCCTTTTGTTTCGGATGGTCAAGAATATAGAGCCCTACTAAAGAACGACGAATTGGCAGAGTTTAATGTCACATTTTATGGCGGCAGCACGTACCGAATTGCGGCTTGTAGTGGTACAACCGAAGGCAATCTTGTGTTTTCTGTATATGATAAAGATCGAAATTTAATTTTTACCAATCGAGATTTTCAAAACTCGCCATATTGGGATTTTAAAATTAAAAACACCATCAATTTAGTCATCGAAGCCGAGTTGATTGGAACCACTGCCAACCAATCTGGTTTTGCATTTTTGCAAATTGGTTTTAAACAATAGTTATCGCATCTTTTGAATATTAAACACAGTTTGTTTAAATGTTCACAAGCCCAAAACCCAATTATTTATTGATGATCAATTTAACTAAATGAGTGAGAGGATATTAAAAGCATTAATGCAACTTTTTGCTGTAATTGCTCGGCCTGAGAGCAACTACGAAGAACGCGAAGAAGTCGTTAAGCAATTCCTCTTGCAACAACTCAATATCGATTTAGTTAACGATTATATCAGTGTTTTTCAAAAATACTATAGCGAATATCAAAAAAAGAAAACCCACAATCCCAATACTAGCTTAGCCCTTAGCTCGGTTAAAGTTTTAAAAATTTGTTCCGAAATTAATCAGGAGCTGACATTAAAACAAAAGGTGATTGTTTTACTTCGTTTGCTCGAATTTATAAAAGATGACGTTGGCGAAGTTACTGAACAAGAACTCGAATTTGTATATATTGTAAGCGATTCTTTTTATATCCCCGAAGATGAATATGTTCGCCTCAAAGCATTTGTAGTCTACTCTTTCGATAAGATACCGAATTCGTCGCGTATGTGTTTTATCGATGGCGATGTCAAACTGGCACACGACAAAGTTGTACACGTTCAATCGCCGGGTCTCGATGGACAGATTCGTGTCTATCACATCAAAGCCTCGGGCATGTTCTTGATGCGTTACCTGAATGCAAAAGAGCTTTATATCAATGGACAGTTGATGCAACCCGACAAAGTTTATGTCATCAACCCTGGTGCTTCGATTCGCAACCCCAAAATTAGACCCATTTATTATAGCGATATTCTGAGCATCTTTAATCAATCGCAAAACAACGATAAGATTACACTCGAGGTTAAAGATGTTGTGTATCGATTTAAAGGTGGCAAAATTGGACTACAACCCATGAGTTTTATCGAAGAAACTGGTAAACTTGTGGGGATAATGGGTGCCAGTGGTGCCGGTAAATCGACATTACTTAATGTATTGAATGGCAATTATCAACCATCCGAAGGCAGTGTTACCATTAACGGAATCGATATCCATAGAGAAAAAGACTTGATCGAAGGTCTGATTGGGTTTGTATCGCAAGACGATTTGCTAATCGAAGAGTTAACTGTTTTCGAAAATCTCTACTTCAACGCTCAACTTTGCTTTGGAAACTATTCAAAATTTCAGATTGTACGTGCCACGGTAGCAATGCTGAAAAGCCTTGGTTTATACGAAATTAGAGATATGAAAGTGGGAAACCCACTCAATAAAAAGATTTCGGGTGGACAACGAAAACGACTCAATATTGCTTTAGAACTTATTAGAGAGCCTTCTGTCTTGTTCTTAGACGAACCCACTTCGGGTCTTTCGTCTCGCGACAGCGAAAACATTATGGACTTACTTAAAGAGCTTGCTTTAAAAGGTAAGCTTATTTATGTGGTCATACATCAGCCCTCTTCCGACATTTTCAAAATGTTCGACAGATTGTTGATACTCGATACCGGCGGGTACCTCATCTATTCGGGCGACCCAGTCGACTCGATTATCTATTTCAAAAGCCGCTCGCATCAAGCCAACTGGAACGAATCCGAATGTCACATTTGCGGTAACGTAAACCCAGAGCAAGTTTTTAATATAGTAGAGGCCAATGTTTTGGACGAATATGGCAACATTACATCTCACCGAAAAAGACGTCCACAAGACTGGTCAACGCATTATCAAAAATATCTCGAAGCTGAACTTATTGCCAAAAACGAACTACTCAATCAATCGAGAAATTTACCGCAAAACGAATTTAAAGTTCCTCATCAACTTAAGCAATTTAGCGTTTTTGTCAAACGTGATGTACTTTCGAAACTAAGCAACAAGCAATATTTGGTCATCAACTTGCTCGAAGCACCCATTCTGTCTTTTTTCTTGTCGTATTTAATTAAATACTTCAATATTAATGCAGAATTTTCGAAAGGTTATTTATTTAGCGACAACGACAATTTACCCGTATATATTTTTATGTCGGTCATTGTGGCCATTTTTATAGGTTTAACAGTAAGTGCCGAAGAGATTATCAAAGACAGACTTATTCTCAAACGAGAAGAATTCCTAAATTTAAGTTGGAATAGTTATTTGATGTCGAAAGTGGCCATTTTACTCGTCATATCAGCCATCCAAGCCTTTCTTTTTGTACTTGTAGGGCATTTTATTCTCGAGATGAATGGCATGTACTGGCAATATTGGTTGGTTTTGTTTAGCTCATGGTTGGTTTCGATACTCTTTGGACTTAATATATCGAATAGTTTTAAAACGGCAATTACAGTCTACATTTTAATCCCATTCTTGGTCATTCCCAATATTATTTTATCGGGGATTATGGTAAAATTCGAAAAATTGAACCCGCATATTACCGAGCCTGGAACCATCCCTTTCTACGGCGAAATTATTCCAGCCCGTTGGGCCTACGAAGCATTAGCTACCTATCAATATAAAGAAAATGATTACGAAAGATTATTTTATCAGATTGACCGAGTGGGGAGTAATGCCAATTATAAGAAAGACTATTGGTTGACCGATCTCAAAAACAAAATCGGCAACATCGATCGTTATTATCAGCAACCGGAACGCAAATTAGAAATGATCGATAATTTTGAATTATTGCGTAACGAGATCAGTAAAGAAAACTTATATTTTTTAACCAAGGACAAATCGGAAGACTTTATATTTAAAGATGTGGATAAAATCCGCTACGAATCATACAACGAGATGCTTAACAAAAAGCTTAAAGATTACATTTCGAAACTTAAAGATTATTATGTAGCGGTGTCGAAGCGCTCCGACCAGAAACAAGATGAGATGAAGCGAAAAATGCAGGCGACCGAAGAGGGAAAAGACTTGTTTATTAAATTAAAACAAGACAACTTCAACCAAGCACTTTCCGATTTAGCACGTAATAAAAACGTAGTCGACAATATTATCGAATACGACAATCGATTATATCAGAAAATAGATCCAATCTATCAAGACCCCGAAGGACACTTTATTACAGCACATTTCTATTCCCCATTTAAACGAATCTTTAATTTTGAAATTTCCACTTTCTGGATGAATTTATTTGTGCTCTGGTTCTTGTCAATTTCACTTTACTTGGCTTTATACTTAGAGTTGTTTAAAAAAGCTATCGAAGCCATTTCTAAGATGACATCAAAAATTTTTAAAGATTCCGACAACTAAGGTCTTCAAAATTGAAAAATTAACAACTTACCCTTTATTAATAGCCTTATTTAAGTGCTTAGATTAACATACAGCGTGATTTTTAAGCTACAAAACTGATTTAATACATGTTAAAAAAATAACAAATAGATCGAAGACCTTAAACCAAATACGACATTACTTTATTTAAACAAATTAATTTTATGGCAAAGAACCCTGTTTTAAAAAACTTTATCGATTCAGATTGGGATAGTATCAAATCATCTGATTCATGGCGAATTTTCAAAATAATGTCTGAATTTGTTAATGGTTACGACAAACTCACTAAAATTGGCCCCTGTGTGACCGTGTTTGGCTCTGCACGTACTAAAGAAACCAGTCCCTACTACAAATTGGCCGAAGAGATTGCTTTTAAAGCCACACAACTCGGCTTGGGCGTGATAACAGGTGGTGGCCCCGGAATTATGGAAGCGGCCAACAAAGGTGCAAAACAAGGCGGAGGTAAATCGGTTGGTTTAAATATTGATTTAGAATTTGAACAACATCCCAACATTTACATCGACAACGATAAGGTGGTAACTTTCGATTATTTCTTTGTCCGAAAGGTGATGTTAATGAAATATTCTCAAGGATTTATTATACTTCCTGGTGGATTTGGAACTTTTGACGAATTGTTCGAAGCCATCACTTTGATTCAAACCAAGAAAGTAGCTAAATACCCCATTGTATTGGTTGGCAAATCCTATTGGGGCGGACTTATCGAATGGATTAAAAATGCTGTTTTAGTGGAAGGAAACATTTCTGCCACCGATATGGATTTAATCAAGTTGGTCGATTCGGCCGATGAAGCGGTTCAATTTATTGCCGATTTCTACACCAATAATTCTGTAAAACCAAATTTCTAAGGCCTACGACCTATTTATTGTTTTTATAACTAACAATAAAACAATATTTTATACTAGTAAACCCGAGATGGAATTCTTATAAATATTTCGATAAAAAGTTTTCCGCAGAAAAAAAGCAGACAAAATAGAAATTGCCTGCTTTTTTATTTTTTGCTTTTTGCTATTCAGTTTTTTCGACAATGATATAGACATCTTCGCTGTCTTTTTTCATAAAATATTCTTCGCGAGCAAATTTTTCTAAATTATCCGAATTAGTTTTAAGTTCTTCGAATTTACGATTGTTTTCTTGAATCGCATTTTCGTAAAACTCAATTTGTTCATTCAATTCACTTCTTTCGTCCATTAACCCGAAGCGTTCTAACAAACTATTATCATCTACAAACAATACAATAACCAGAAAAACAACTATGGCAATCACATATTTGTTACTTAAAATTTTAATCAATCTGGGACTTATTGTGATGGACATGTCAAATTGATGATTGATGATTTCTTATTTGTTTAAGTATTTAATCGAGCTCGGAATTTATAATAAGAAAATCAAAACCCATTTTGAAATATTTTTGCACTTTAATAAATTCAAAAAACTAAATTTAGTAATATGTATAATCTAATGCCTTATTTAATTAAGCTAAGAATATGATGTGTAGCTAGTTACAAAACAATAAATAGCTCAAAGACCTTACATAATGTGATCGCCCAATTTATGCTGTACATCCTGAACAAAGCGTTTGATGCTCTGCTCATCATCTTTTTTGCAAATCAAAATAGTATCGTTCGATTCTACCAAAATAAAACCTTCGAGCCCATGCACCACTACGACTTTTTTAGAAGGTACATTGATTAGACAGTTATTACAATCGTAAAGAAACACATTTTCTCCATTTTTCACATTATTCAGCTCATCTTTAGGCGAATTAGCAAACAACGAACCCCAAGTACCTAAATCGGACCAGCCAAAGTCGGAAGCTAACACATAAACATTCTTAGACTTTTCCATAATGCCATAATCGATAGAAATATTGTCGCAAACCGAATAGATTTCATTTATGGCGTCTTGCTCGGTAGTAGTTCCTATATGGGCACTTTGTTCGTCGAAAAGCTGAACAATATCGGGTAAATATTTATAAAACGAGTCTTGAATACTTTGTAAAGACCAAAAGAAAATGCCAGAATTCCACGAAAATTCGCCACTGCTAATAAAGAAATTAGCCATTTCGAGATTCGGTTTTTCGGTAAATGTTTTAACTCTGTATAAATCGTCGATTCCATGCGATTGCTCTGCTTCTTTCTGAATATAACCATAGCCAGTGTCGGGTCTATTGGGTTTAATGCCTAAGGTAAGAAGTGCATCGTGCTCCGAAACAAAATCGAAACTTATTTGTGTAATTCTATTAAACTCGGGCAAATCCATAATTATATGGTCTGCTGGTGTAACTGCAATAAGTGCATTCGGATTTTTCTTTTGAATGACTTGATTGGCATATTCGATACATGGTGCAGTGTTGCGACGCATCGGTTCGAGCAATATCTGTTCAGGGGTAAGCTCAGGGAGGTGTTCCAAAACCAAATCTTTGTATAATTGGTTGGTCACCACTAAAAAATTTTCAACTGGGACATGGGTTTTAAATCGGTCAAAAGTTTGTTGAATTAAACTACGACCAGTTCCCATTATATCTATAAATTGCTTAGGATAGTCGGTACGACTGAGCGGCCAAAAGCGACTTCCTATGCCGCCGGCCATAATAACACAATAGTTGTTTTTCATGAAAATGTTGGTTTACGAATGCTACAAAGGTTCTCATTTACGAAGAAGTGGTTGAACGTCACTTTTTCTTAAAAGTTTCCATTTTGTTGTCGTAATTGAGGAAATACTCGCCTACTTTAAGCTTACTAATATCGGCATTGGTTCCATTGCCAACTAAAACCACATTACCATAGCCATCATAAACTTCGTACATTGTAGGCATAGAGAATACAATTTCGGTTTTAGATATTTTGAAACTTACAAAAGGGCTTAATGAATTGAAAGTAGCATCGGGTGAATATCGTGGTTTTTTTGAATAATCGATTTGTTTTACTCTAAATTTGTTTTGACCTGAATGAGGGCTTACATTAAAAGTATATTGATTCGGTTTATTGCCTCCTAAACCTTTAACTTTTCCAAGTTTGACCCACTTGTTCCATCGGTATTGCTCCACAACAAAATCTAGTGCCCCCGACTCGTCGGTTGTAGACCAACGTAGTACTTTATCTTTTCCTACTTCGATTTTCGAAACTTTAAAAGTGCTTTTAGTCTGAATCACATTGGGATTAAGAACTTTGGGCTGACAATTGCTTTTATGTTTGATAACAATCGACACAGGATCGCCAATTTTGAAGTTATATTGGCTTAAATCGATCTCAAAAGCACTCGAACCAATCTCGTCGGTGCTCAATTTATTGTTCACTCGCACCTCTTGAATGCAAAAACCGACTCCATTTGCAGCAAAAGGATTCATTACATAGAGGTTGTCACCTTGGTAAATACCGCTCAATTTAAGCTCTTGTCCTTCAACAAAAAGCACGGTAAACATTAGAATTAAGCTAGTTACGTATTTCTTCAGACTCACGGTAAGTTATTTCGAATTATCAGTTGACTAAATTAGTTGCTTGAGGTCAAATATAAAAATTTTCGTTTAAAAAACCTCCTTAAAAACAAATTAGTTTCGAAATCGATAAAGGTTTCTTATTATTGTATTCAGATTAATTCATTTTTACCTTTGTGATATGCAAACATATTTAAACTTACTGCAAACAATTTTAGACCAAGGCGTTGTTAAACACGACCGAACAGGAACTGGTACTCAATCCATTTTTGGATATCAAATGCGGTTCGATTTAAACGCTGGATTTCCATTGTTGACCACAAAAAAACTCCATATGAAATCGATCATACACGAGTTACTATGGTTTTTAAAGGGCGAAACCAATGTAAAATATTTACAAGAAAACGGCGTAAGAATATGGAACGAGTGGGCTAAACCCGATGGCGAACTAGGCCCAATTTATGGTTACCAATGGCGCTCTTGGCCCACTGCAGATGGACGCCATATCGACCAAATCAAACAAGTGATGGCATCATTAAAAAATAACCCAGATTCTCGCCGGCACATTGTAAGTGCATGGAATGTAGGTGAAATTGAGCATATGGCCTTGCCTCCTTGCCATATTCTGTTTCAATTTTATGTGGCCAATGAGAAATTATCTTGTCAATTGTATCAACGGAGTGCCGATGTATTTCTAGGTGTACCATTTAATATAGCCTCCTACGCCCTACTCACTCATATGATGGCCAATCAGCTCGGTTTGCAAGTAGGCGATTTTGTACACACTCTAGGCGACGCTCATATTTATCTCAATCATATTGAGCAAGTTAAACTACAATTAATGCGAACACCATACCATTTGCCCACATTGCAAATTAACCCAAACGTAAACTCAATTTTCGGTTATCAATTTGAAGACTTCAGTATTGTCAATTACGAAGCACATCCGCATATAAAAGGCGATATTTCGGTGTAAGAATTAAGGTATATTCGGATTTTTTGTATTTTTATCAGTATCTTCTTGTGTTCGTATTAAACTCACTTTCATTTGCATTTCCAAAATAAATTCATAGACCAAAAACAAAAATTATGAAGCCATTATTTTTAATTCTTCTAAGTATAATTACACTGCATTCGTTATGGGCTCAAGATTTAAAACCCAACGAAATGAAGGCTTTAGTTAATGTCGTAGTTAAGGACACCAAACAAGACCCTATAGCTAACGAAACTGTAATTTTTATCAGTCGAAAAGATAAAACTGAATACATGGTGAGCACCAACAAAACGGGTCAAGCCCAAATATTGCTACCCAAGTCACAAACTTATGATGTGCGATACAAAGATTTAATCGAAAAAGTTAAACACTCATCACTCGAAATACCTTCGTCGAGAGGCAAATTTACATTTGATGTAACCATCACCTTCGATCCATCTGACATGGTGTTAATAAAAGGTGTGAGCTTTAAATCCGATCACTCACTCGAAGAAGGTTCAGAACTTGAACTCGAAATGATGCTCGAAGTTTTAAAGTCCAATCCCAATATGGAAATTCAAATCGCGGTTCATAGTGATAATTCTGAGTCGAAACTCATTTCGAAATCGAAAACCGAAGC
The DNA here is from genome assembly GCA_020720565.1 of Acetofilamentum sp. Lineage (GTDB taxonomy): Bacteria > Bacteroidota > Bacteroidia > Bacteroidales > JAFGXI01 > JAFGXI01. The sequence continues at coordinate 1,930 of DYOK01000002.1, read as the reverse complement.
ACAAGCCAAAGCTATCAAAGCGTACTTTGTAAAAAACGGAATCGAAGATCACAGAATAAAATCGATTGGAATGGGTAGCGAAGAGCCCATCGCCATGAATGCCCTACCCGAAGGCCGTGAGCAAAATAATAGAGTCGAAATTAGAGTTACGAAAAGGTATATTGAATAACCGCATTATCGCTTTTGTATAAAATTTAAAAAAATCTAAAAAATGTCAGTACTTGTAGAATTTGCAATGTTTCCTACCGATAAAAAAGGCGAAAGTGCAAGCCCATTGGTGAGCAAAGTTATCGAAATGATTCGCGACAGTGGTGTGCCATACAAATTAGCATCAATGGGAACCAGCTTCGAAACCAATACCATCGAAGAAGCCAATGCATTAATTGCAAAAGCATATTATACCCTCGACCCATACTCCGATCGAGTTTACACTATTATTAAAATGGATATTCGAAAAGGAGCAAGCCACAGATTAGAAGGGAAAATTGAATCGGTAAAAAAACACATTGGTGAGGTTAACGCTTAAGATTTTGCTTGTTAGTATCATTCTATACTTTAGAATTGATTCGGTTCAAGCACAAAACAAGTATTCGATTCCATTTCAAGATGGCGAATCGGTGCAATATAAAGTGTATTATAATTTAGCATTTATTTGGGTCGATGCCGCAAGTGTTAAATTCTCGGTTCGAGACACCATTCAGCAGGGGCAAAAATTGATACAATACTTAAGTTCGGGTTCGTCGTACCCAAGTTACGATTGGATTTTTAAAGTTCGAGATAATTTCCACTCATGGGTAGACCCCAGCAATTTTACACCCACAAAATTCTTACGAAACACATCCGAAGGATCGCACAGAGCATATAATTGGTGTTATTTTTATCCTAGTTCGGGGCAAATACGGTATAACATTGACGACAACACCATTGGAAAAAAAACAAGTGTGGTCGCTTATAAAGCACCCGCTTTCGACGTGTTATCGGCAGTTTATTACCTTAGAACAATTGACGTTAGTTTGCTTAAAAAAGGGGCTTTAATCCCAATCAAGGTATTTATGGACGATAAATTGATTACCATTAACATATACTACGATGGCGATGAAATAGTCGAACATAAAAATGGAAAGAAATATCCTTCACATAAATTTAGAACAAAAGGAGTTCCTGGTACAATATTCGACGAGGATTCCGATATTTTGGTATGGGTAAGCAAAGATGCCAACAAAATCCCTATAAAAGTTGAAGCAGAAATTATTATTGGAACTGTAATTGCGTTTGTTGAGTCGGTGAGAAAGCCTAAAGTAAAAGACGCCATTTTAGCCAAAGACTTTTTAAAATAGGATTTTCTATCATGCTATAAATCTGCATTTTATGATTCGTTAACATCTACTTAACATATTTTATAAGTAGAAATTTGCAATTTAAGCGTTAACCTCTGTATCTTTGCAGCGTAACAATCACTGAAAGTTCTTTTCATAAAAAGTTACGTTTTCATAATTAGTTATTTTTGGGTTTGGCGGGCAACTTAGGTTGCCCGTTATTTTTTGTAATTAGAATCCAAATCGCTACATTTAATAAGAAAAAAGCAGAAATTCACTCCATTTCTATCTATTCAATAGCAAATTTAGAAAGAATTTTATTCAAAATAATCTCGAGAAAATTAAAATAACACTAACTCAACAATTTGTTTCCCACATGGTTAGAGATAGCATGTTGACACCTTTGCAAAAAAATGATTTAAATATTTGTAAAAAAGTTCAATTTAACTACTTTTGCAGCGGGTAAGTCTTATACGACCAGCTCCTGTTGAACTCCCCCAGGATCGGAAGGTAGCAAGGGTAAATGGTTGAGCGGTGCGATGTAAGTAGCTTACCCACCTGCCGGTGTAGCTCAGTTGGCCAGAGCAGCTGATTTGTAATCAGCTGGTCGGGGG
>DYOK01000135.1 GCA_020720565.1 Acetofilamentum sp. | reverse complement strand
TGTACTGAATATCAGATGATTGCATCTATTAAATATGAACTTTTGAAAAGTTTAATGAAGTATTGTTATATTACAAAAGTGCTATAAATAAAATTAGAAATAGAGTCGTTTATTTCGATTATTTAAAAGTACTTTTAATATAACTACCTAATATGCAAAGCAATTCAAAAACATTGCAAACCTTATAAAATGTAGTGTTTGAAAAAAAGCACGTGCTAGTCCAGAGCATTTTGTGGAATATTCGAGAATCATCATTTTTTTTATTACTTTTACAGACAGATAATTAGGCTCAATTCCAAATCGAAATTCATTGGCAAAACATCCATTCGAATACGAAAATCGAATTGAACGAACTACTTCAAAACACTATTTACTAAGCACATGGACAGCGATTTTATATATGGCATCAACCCTATTTTAGAGGCCTTAGAGCAAGGAAAACTCATCGACAAAATTCTGGTCAGAAAAGGCAAATCGGACGAGAGCATAGAGCCCGTTAGGCAAGCCGCTAAACATTACCAAGTTCCTTTAACAGTTGTTCCACAAGAAAAACTTGACCGAATAACTCGTAAAAACCACCAAGGTTGTATTGCCTTAACTTCGCCAATCGATTTTTATCGCATAGAACACCTTCTTCCCGAAATTTTCAGAAAAGGAGAAATGCCTTTGCTGATGGTATTAGATGGGGTGACGGATGTGCGAAATTTTGGAGCCATTGCCCGAACGTGTTTGGCTGCGGGATTCCATTCAATAATTATCCCCAGCTCAAATTTTGCCAGAGTCGGAGCCGATGCTATAAAAACTTCGGCTGGTGCTTTGATGCAAATTCCTATCTGTCGAGAGTTACAGCTAGCCAGAACCGTTCAGTTTTTACAAGACAGCGGCATACAGGTTGTGGCTGCTACCGAAAAAGCCGACCTTCCCTATTACAATACCGACTTTAAAGTCCCAACAGCCATAGTAATGGGTTCGGAAGACGATGGGATTTCTGATGCCATCATCCGAAAAGCCGATTTATTACGCAAAATTCCGATGAACAAACGCTTCGATTCGCTTAATGTTTCGGTGGCTGCTGGTATTTTTGCTTTCGAAGCCGTTCGACAACGAATTCAATAGTATTTTGCGTGGATTTCTCCTCATAACGTCGCTTTTTTTCAGCACCTTTTTAAGTGCTCAAGAGGTGGTCTATACGCACTTTTCGACCGATTTGGGCTTATTCACATCAAAAACCAACCAAATTATTCAAGACCCTACTGGCTACATTTGGATAGCAAGTTCGAATGGTGCCATGCGTTTCGATGGTTATACCCTTGTAAACTACGACATGAGCGACAATCTGCCCGAAAACGAGGTCAGCAGAATAATTATCGACGCTAAACATAAAATATGGTTTGTTCATCCTTCGGGGTATTTGTCTAGGGCATTTAGCGATAGTATTACACCATACGAGTATAACGACAGCATACAAAATATGCTCAATTATTCCGAAATGCTTGAACCTCAGAGCGTCTATATCGGGAAAAATTTTATCGAATTTAATATTTTAGAAAAAGGCCGATTTCATCTGAATCAAGATGGAATTTTATCAAGCATTTGGACTGTAAAAGACAGTGCAGCCACCATCGATTTACGAAAAGGTGAATGTCGATATTTTGTGAGTTCGCATCAGAAAAGGCTCAGGATTTTTACGAATTTAACTACATATAGCGTTCCGATGCCAGTAATTGGAGCCAACGAACCCGTGTTAGTTGTTTCTAAGGGCGATACCGTTTTAATGTCGAGTCAAAATAAATTGTACGAGATTGTCAAAGGGAGTATTCGAACCTTTACGTTTAACAATGCCATTATCTCACTTCAGATTGAGCAGAAAGGCAACTTATGGATTGGGTTCGATAGTGATGGCGTCATGTGTTTTAAAAACACCGACTTGAATCAATCCGCCTTTTGTAGAGAACTTGATGGGAACAGTATCAGCTCGGTGTTTAGAGACCAAGAAAACAGCATATGGATGTCGAGTCGGAACAATGGACTGTTCTATATTCCGTCCGAAATATTCCATCAAATTAGCACAAAACAAGGCCTGTTAGACAATAACATCAGTAAAATAGATGTGTCGGATCGGTATTTATGGGCCATAACAGGGCAAAAAGCAATTGCAAGAATCGACTTTTTCGACATTAAGAATTACGAATTAAGCAATCCCGACTTTTCAATTATCACCGATTTGTTGTGGTACAATTCCCGTTTATGGGTAAGCTTTAAAAACAAACTCTGCTATCTCGAAAATGACAATTTGGTAGAACTCATCAGAACCAAACCTCAGAACGACATCCAAACTCGTATTAACAAAATATCGGCAGGATTGCAAGGCGATATTTGGCTTTGTAAATCGAATGGATTTGCAGGCATCAAAAATCAGAAAATATATTTCGAAAGCAGTTCAGAAAAAAAACAAAACCTAAATATCAATGCCATATGGACCGACCCCAATGGCACCCAATGGCTGGCATGTAAAAATGGACTTTGGAAATTCGAAAATAAAAGCTTGTACAATTTTGGAATTCGAAATCCCATATTGGACAAAAATGCAAATGACATTACCAAAGACACCAAACTTAAAGCTTTATGGTTAAGCATCAACGGCATAGGTGTAGTTCGAATTCAAAACGATTCGATTTGGGTATATAACCAAGACGATGGATTGGTCAGTAACAGTGTCAATGCTCTTTATGCGTATGAGAACGATATTTGGGTTGCAAGCCGAGATGGAATAAGCAAAATTGATATCAACAGTAACCCCAACAAACCCAATATTGTCAATATTACGGTCAACGATGGATTAATTTCTAACGAAGTTAACGATATTGTTGTCAACAATCAATACGTGTTTGTAGCCACTAACAAGGGCGTGGGCTATTTTGAGCACAAACGCTTTAAAGTGAGCGATAACCGCCCTAACACAATGATAACCAATATTCTGGTAAACGAAGAAAGCTTACCAAATCGAAATAAAATATATTTAGATAACGACGCCAACAACATCCGAATCGAATATTTATCGATACACTTTAAAAGCAGGGGCAATGTAAAATATCGCTACAAATTAGAAGGACTAGACCGCGAGTGGATTTACACTACCGATTTAATTGCCAGTTATCCATTTCTACCCTCAGGTGATTATGTTTTTATTGTCGAGGCGGCTAACGAGAGTGGAATTTGGAGCAAAAAGACGGCTCAGATTAGCATTCATGTCAATTCTGCTTATTGGGCTAAATGGTGGTTTTACACCATTATTTCTTTTTTTATTTTAGGTGGACTGTTTGCGTTATACCGAATTCGATTTAGAACACGAGCACAAAAAGAAAAAATTCAACGTGAAATGAATCAATACCGTCAAATGGCCTTGACAAGACAGATGAATCCTCACTTTATTTTTAACTCGCTCAATGCGATTCAATTATATATATTGCAAAATGATACCCGATTATCGAATAAATTTTTAACAAAATTCTCAAAATTAATTCGACTAATTTTAGAAAATTCACAAACCACGCTTATCAGTTTAGAAAAAGAATTATTAACTTTAAATTTGTACTTGGAACTTGAATCCTTACGATTTAAAGAAAAAATGGAATATGCTATTGACATTCAAGATGAAATTGATACTTTAGGGGTTAAAATACCACCCATGATTATTCAACCATTTGTCGAAAATGCAATATGGCACGGATTAATGAATAAAAATGACCAAACCACTGGTCAATTGGGAATTATTTTTAGCTTAGAAGACGAAAATATCATTTGCAGAATAGAAGATAACGGTGTAGGAAGAGCCAAAGCAAAAGAAATAAACGCCGAGAAAAACAACACGCACAAATCGATGGGCACTACTATAACTCAAGATAGAATAGAATTAATAAACAGCATATACAAAACCAACATTTCGGTCGAATACATCGACCTTTTCGACGACAAACAAGAGAGCAAAGGAACTGTAGTTAAAATTACTTTTACATATTAAACTGACCCCATGATTCGAGTTGTAATTATAGATGACGAACGAAATGCGATAAATTCGATTGAACTTATTATAAACGAGTATTGCACCAATGCCGAAGTCGTTGGCACTGCATCCTCGGCCGCAGATGGACGAAATATTATTTTAAGTCAACAGCCCGATTTAGTGTTTCTCGATATTGAAATGCCTCGTGGCAATGGATTCGACTTGCTCGAAATGTTACCCGAAAGAAATTTCGAAATCATATTTATTACCGCTTATAACAATTTTGCGATCAAAGCATTTAAATATTCAGCAATCGATTACATCCTTAAACCAATCGATATCGAGGAATTTATTGAAGCTGTCGACAAAGCCGAAAAACGAATCAACGAGAAAAAACAACCTGCACCTAGAAGCATGAGTAAATACGATGTTTTACTCGATAATATTCGCAGTTCGAAACCCACCAAAATAATGGTTCCAACATCGGAGGGACAAATTTATATCGACATAAAAGAGATTAGCAGAATCGAAGCAGAAGGGAGCTATTCGATGCTTTATTTAACAAACGATTCGAAAATATTGGTTTCGAAAAATTTAAAAGAATTCGAAACCATGCTGGGAGATAGCGATTTTTTCCGCCCCCACAATTCGCATTTAATCAATTTGGAACACGTTAAAAAATACGTAGTCAAAGACGGTGGTTATATCGAAATGACCGATGGTACCATAGTTCCCATTTCGCGAAGAAGGAAAGAATTCTTTATCGAAAAAATGCAAGAGTATATCGGATAAGGTCTTCGACCTACTTATTATTTTTTAACTACCTAGCCATCTGTCATTTAGATAAATAAAATTCGACTTGATATTATATTAACCCCCAATTAGCAACACAAAATTTAGCACGTAAATAGAATATGAAAAATTACACTTTAATTGCATTTACTTTCTTGTGCATTTTAGCTTTTGGCCAAGGCAGCAAGCCAGTGGTTTTGGTATCGGGATTAGCCGTTAACGAACGTAACATGCAACCCGTCGATGTCGATGTTCGGGTGATCTACGAAGAATTACCTTCGGGAAAAGAAGCTGGAATTGCCCGCATCAACCCAGTCGATGGTAGCTATAAAATTATTTTACCTTACGGCAAAAAATACAGTTACAGAGCCATTGCGCAAGGTTACTACAGCGTTACCAATTTCCTTGACCTTACCACCCTAACAGAATATCAAGAAATTGAAGAAGAGAATTTATTCCTGGCTCCATTATTACCCGACCAAATGGTCAGAATAAATAATGTGTTTTTCCAAGGTAAAACCGCCGAATTACTACCAGAATCTTATATCGAGTTGGACCGATTTGTGGAGTTTCTGACCAACAATAAAAATATTAAAATCGAATTGGGTGCCCATACCGACAATACCGGCGATTTACAAAGTAATATGGACTTATCGCAAAAACGTGCCGAAGTGGTGATGGCCTACTTAATCACCAAAAAAATTAAAGCCGAACGCGTGGTGGTAAAAGGTTATGGTCCTACACGGCCTATGGGCTTTAATAATTCTGAAGAAGGTCGAGCCATGAACAACCGTATCGAATTTAAAGTTCTGGCTTTGAGTTTTAAGTAGTCGATGTAAAAAAATATCGAAAATTAAGTTCTTGTGCTTAAAAAAACGATATAGCCATTTCCAAAATACTTGTTAAAACACAGATTACTAAATTATTAAACAGGTCGTTGACCTAAAATTGCAATGGAACATTTGAGAGTAAGCTTGGTTCAAACCGATTTGGAATGGGAAAATAAATCGGCCAATTTAAAAACGATTTCGAAACTTCTCGAGTCGCTCAAAGGCCTATGCGATTTGGTAGTACTACCCGAAATGTTTTCGACAGGTTTCTCTATGCGACCCGAAAAATGGGCCGAGCAACCCGAAGGCGAAAGTTTTGAGTTTTTAAAACATTGGGCCAAAACCTTAAATGCAGCTGTAGCAGGGAGCGTCATCACTGTTGAAGATCAGAAATTCTATAACAGAGCTTACTTTGTAAAACCAGACGGAACATATTTCGTTTATAACAAACGCCACTTATTTAGGATGGCTGGCGAGCACCAGCATTACGCCGAAGGCACAGAACATCAGATATTCGAATATTTAGGATGGAAAATCAATTTGCAAGTATGCTACGATTTGCGTTTCCCCGTATGGTCGCGCAATGTAAACAGTGCTTACGATGTACTAATCTACATGGCCAATTGGCCTGAACGCCGTTCTAACCCATGGAAAATTTTATTACGTGCACGAGCCATCGAAAACTTGGCTTATGTGGTCGGTGTGAACCGAATTGGGAAGGATGGTAATGGCATCGAACATTCAGGCGATTCGGCTTTAATCGATTTTAAAGGCGATGAGCTCAGTCACATCGAAGCCCATAAATCGCATGTAGAAACTGTAACCATTAGCCGCAGCGACTTGCTCGATTTTCGTCAAAAGTTCCCTGCGCATCTCGATGCTGACCTATTTGGGGTAATAAAGGCTTAATTCTTTATTTGAGGTGCTATAAAAAATCTTTGTGTAACTTTGTGTAACAGCTATACCACAAAAAACACAAAGGAAACCACAAAAAACACAAAGCGATACATTGCTTGCCGAAGTGGGCAAGCATCCAATAAGCCAAGTTTACACTGAGCCTGCCAGCACTGAGCGTAGTCGAAGTGAAGTTAGAAATTATCACAAAAGTAAAGATAGCAACTCAAATAAAGAATTAACCTAATAAAGCCAAATTAGACCAAGCTACAAGTTTACGCCATCTTGCTCAGCATCCACAAAAGGAATATACCAAGTCCAACGCTTAGTACTACATTTGATATAGCCCACCATATTTGACCTTGTCGCATCAAGTCGAAGGTCTCGAAACTGAAGGTTGAAAAGGTACTAAATCCGCCACAAAAGCCTGTTACAATAAGCAGTTTCCACGACAGATCGTTCATCTGTTTTTGATGCAAAAAGAACACAAAAACACCCAAAAGTAGAGTGGCCATTAAATTGGCTAACAAAGTAGCTAAAGGATTAATACCCTGCCATACAGACCTTACCCAAATCGATAATGCATATCGAGCCACACTGCCCAATCCGCCCCCAATAAAAACCACTACAAATGCATTCATCTT
>DYOK01000356.1 GCA_020720565.1 Acetofilamentum sp. | reverse complement strand
GAAAACCTGAAATTAATAATATACAATCGTCAATCTTAAATATTAAATCAATCAACAACTCAACAACGAATTAAACCAACTCGATATAGGCACCGAATGCCCGACCTTGAGGGGCGACTAGTGGTACAGTTCCTTTGATAATTAGGTCGTCGCAAAATTCTGCCTTTTGTACATGGCTTTGATAAACCCATTCGAATTTTTGTTTGTTTTGTACCACCAAGTGCATATAACCTTTGGCTTCGGGATGAATTTTGTTCTCAATCGCTAAAGCGACGGTGCCCATACTTTTCCGAAAGTTGATTTCGACCATCGGGTTAATTTTAAAGGTGTGGTCTTCTTTGATAACCATCATATCGACCCCAAAAACACCGCTGTAATGCGATTGAATGCCTTGTTGCTCCATTGCTTGAACCAATTCTTGTGCAATCAAGTTTTGATGCATTAGCAAATAGTCCAAAGCGTCGGATTGTACCATTTTTTGTCCATTTAGGTATTGTGCTTGATATTGTCCATTGGGTTTAGTTTCGAAAAACGAAAGTCCTTTAAACCCTATTTTTTGATGATCCGATTCGAAATGCATCGAAAAATCGAGCCTTTTGTCAAAATAATGTTCTGCCATAATAAAACCCTGTTTTGCCAATATTTGTTCGATTCTTTGTGTTTGATGCGGGTTAAACGTAGTTTGATGGAGCATCAGTAATCCACGCCCCGACGAGCTCCATGGTGCTTTAAGCACCATTCTGCCAAGTCTTAAATGCTCCATTTCGACTTGTTGTAGGTCGGTCAGTGCTTTGGGTGTCTGATGGGTTCCGATAAAACAATCCAATGCCGTGCGATCCAAAATGGTTTCGAGTACCTTTAAAGCCGTTAATCGGCTGTAAAATAACTTCGTTTCGTTAGACCATATTTCTCTAAAGGCTTTAGGTATATTGAGTTGGTCGGCTATAGTGTCTGATTTCCAGATTTGCTGCAAGTTGGGTGCCCAACCCCAAGGCGAAAACTCGTAAGCTTTTGTTTGAGCAATAAATGCTTTCTTGGTGATGGTATTTGGCGTAGGGAATCCCAATTTCGATAATAAATCAATATGCGAAAGCGGTTCGGCTTGTTCGGCCAAAATTACATCGTCTAAAATGGAAAAAAAAGCTGGTAAATAAGCCAAATCTGATTCGAATTGTTGCAAAATGCCATTGGCCCTATAGTTTATATCGCCCGAAGCAAGCGCTGTGTCGGACGTCGGATTAAACAAATGTAATTTTGGAAGCATGATTATGATTTATGAATTATGAATGCTGAATTCAAAATTCAAAATTAGAAATTCAAAATTGATAATGCACCACGTATTAACCCCAATTCTCAG
>DYOK01000134.1:5987-7205 GCA_020720565.1 Acetofilamentum sp. | reverse complement strand
CACAAAATTAATTCTTTTTTGATATATTGATTCCAACAAGCTCGATAAAAAACAACATTCTTATCATTTTTTTCTATTCCAATTATCATCAGATTTAAAAAACTGATATTTCGTCTTTTGCAATGCATTAAAATGCAATAAATTGCTTAGCTTTACAACCCAATAATACCATGCAGAAACATCGAAAAGATGATAAAATTTATACATTTTTTGTTAATTGGGGGCCTATTTGTACTGTCCAACTCTTGTACTAAAAACCCATATCAAATTAATGTCGAAAAAAAAATAAACACCCAATATGTTAGATTCGACCAATTGATTATGTCGATTGATTCAACGAATTTTGAAACTCAATTGTCTGGATTTGAAAAAAATCATGAGCCTTTCTTTTCAATTTATACCCACGCCGTTTTAAGCATTGGTGGCACCGAAGTCAAATCGTTTGGCGACTATTTTCTATCTTTTTTAAGCAACCCCATTACGCAAAATGTAAATGCCGAAATACAAAAAACTTTTCCCGATGTCGAATCGTTACAACAGCAGATCGACGAAGCCCTCTCCTTCTATTTGTATTATTACCCCGAACATTCCGTACCAAAAATCTATTACTTTCAATCGGGTTTTAATCAACGGTTTATTGTAGACAGTGCCTTGTTGGGCATCGCATTAGACATGAGTTTGGGTGCCAAAAATCCATACTACAAACAACTGGGTTTGCCCGATTATTTAAGCCAAAAACTAGACCCAAAAACCATTGGCGTTGAGGGGATTAAAGCCTACGTAAGCAGCGATTTCCCATTCGAAGGTGAAGATAATCTGGCTTCGCATATGATTTATCAAGGTAAATTGTATGTATTGCTCAATGCATTGTTCCCAAACATCGAAGATTACGAGCGATTTATGTACACACCCGAGCAATGGGCCTGGTTAGAAAAATTCGAAAAAAACATGTGGGACGTGATTATTAGACAAGAAATGTTGTACGAAACCGATCACATGAAAATTAAAAACATGATGGACGAATCGCCATTTACCCAAATGTTTGGCAACATGTCGGCCCCAAGAGCTGGTGCGTGGATTGGTTGGCAGATTGTTAAATCGTACCAAAAAAACCATCCAGAAGTCAGTTTACAGGTATTACTAGCTAATCGGGACTTAATATCCATTTTAAATCAGAGTCAATATCAACCTTAACTATTTAAGTTTTGAATTATAAAT
>DYOK01000134.1:0-5887 GCA_020720565.1 Acetofilamentum sp. | reverse complement strand
GAAAAATTGAAATTCAAAAATCATCAATCGGAAATCAACACACTACAAATTACAAACACATGAAAATCCTCAGTCAATTAGAACCACAATCGGTTTGGCAAATTTTCGAAGATATTTGTCAAGTTCCCCGTCCATCCAAAAAAGAAGAGCAAATTATTGCTTATTTACTTAATTGGGCACAACAACATCAGATTGAAGCCAAACGAGACGACGCAGGTAATGTTTTAATGCGAAAGCCCGCCACAAAAGGCAAAGAGCATATTCCAACTGTAGTTCTACAAAGCCACATGGATATGGTTTGCGAAAAAAATAGTGATCTTGCATTTAACTTCGAAACTGATGCCATTCAGCCCGTTATCGATGGCGAATGGGTGAAAGCACAAGGTACCACTTTGGGAGCTGATGACGGTATCGGAATGGCCGCTCAAATGGCGGTACTATTATCGACAGATATTGCCCATGGCCCCATCGAAGCTTTATTTACAGTGGATGAGGAAACTGGTTTAACAGGAGCTTTCGAGCTTAAACCTGGTTTTTTCGAAGGCAAAATGCTAATCAATCTCGACTCCGAAGACGAAGGTGAGTTGTTTATTGGTTGTGCAGGCGGTATCGATACCACTGCCGTTTTCAATTACCAAACCGCATCGGTTCCTGCTGGTCACAAGGCTTTTAAAATCGAAATTAAAGGACTTAATGGTGGTCATTCGGGCGATGATATCAACAAAGGATATGGCAATGCTAATAAAATTTTGACCCGAATTTTATGGGAAGCTTACAGCTTTGGATTCAAAATTAGCGATATTGGTGGTGGTAACTTGCGAAATGCCATCCCTCGCGAGGCTTTTGCTGTTATTACAATAGACCAGACTCATGCCGACGCTTTGATGGAAATGTTCAAAAAAATGAGCTGCGACATTAAAGCAGAGCTTAAAACTACAGAGAAAAACCTCGAAATATCGATTAAAGAACATGCCGTTCCAAACTTGATTATTGATAATTTGACACAAAAAAATCTGATTCGCTCTCTCTACGCTTGCCCTCACGGTGTTATTGCCATGAGCCGCGATATGGCCAATATGGTAGAAACTTCGACCAATTTGGCATCGATTAAAATGTTCCGCAATACCAAAAACGAGATTGTGGTGGCCACCAGCCAACGCAGTTCGGTCGACTCGTCGAAACATGACATAGCCAACATGGTAGAAGCTGTTTTCTTGATGTCAGGGGCACAGGTAAGCCATGGCGACGGTTACCCCGGATGGGCGCCCAATACCGATTCCGAGATATTACGAATTTCCGAAGCATCGTACACCAGATTGTTTAATGTTAAACCTGTGGTTCGCTCAATACATGCCGGTTTAGAATGTGGATTGTTTTTAGAAAAATATCCTGACTTAGATATGATTTCGTTCGGCCCTACCCTTCGCGGTGTTCATTCGCCCGACGAAAAAATCCATATCGAATCGGTTTCGAAATTTTGGAAACATCTAAAAGATGTGCTTGAAAGCATCAAATAAGGACTTCGTCCAATTTGTTGGTTTTGTAACTTGCATTTTATCAGTTATTTAATCGAATACAATATTCGAAGAACTGAAATCTTTACATACGATAAATATTAAGAAAAAGCCGGCTAAATATTTAGTCGGCTTTATTTTTTAATAGAAATTGGGCTAAAAATATGTATTGACGGCGAAACGATATTGCTCAATAAAAATGTTCTTAAAAGCATATAGATTATTTTGTTCGTAGAAAACTAAAATAGCTTTTTTATAATCCAATGGCTCTACAGTTCTGTACGAAATCGGACAAAATCCGAAGTGTATCAGAATTGAATTTGCAACAATACGAGCTGTTCGTTTATTCCCATCTGTAAATGGCTGAATATATGACAACAACAGCAACACCAATAAAGCTTTTTCAAAAATATTATCTTTTTGATTGACTATCTGACAGGCTCTTTCTAAAGCGTCAATAATTTGAAACTCATTATCCAATGGCTTGTAATTAGTTCCTGAGATTCCTACTCTAAATCTTCTGATTTGCTTATCAATGTTCAGTTCTTTTACTAAAAGGCGATGAATATCAACAATTTTAGACACATTTAGCGGAAATAAATAATCGGGGTTTTCAATTAGAAAGTCAATAGCTTCCTTATGATTTAGAAGCATTATAGCCTCTTCTTTCGTTTTGCCGACTGCTTTTATTTTTTCTTTAATTAATATTTCTGTTTCCAACAAAGAATATGTATTGCCTTCAATTTGCGATGACTTCCAACTCAAATCAATTGCAAGACGTTCCAATTCAATTTTTTTTTGGCTTTTTTCCTGATTCGAAATATTGTGTTGATATTTTTCCTGCAAAAAATTCAATTCTATTAATTCTGAATGACTAAACAAACTTGTTGAAACAAGTAAATCGAGTAACTCAAAATTGAATGTATTTCCAATTATTCTTTCGTCAATTTCTTTTCTGAAGTACTGGTCAATATCTGTTGGTCTTAATATTCTGTACGTCGGCGAAGTTCTATATCTTGTGGCCTTCCCTACACCAATGGTCGAAATCAAATCTTTTGATACAAGTTGACTTAATTTCCGCTTAAAGGTCGAATATCCGATATTTAAATGCAAACTCTTAAAAATCTGATTTGACGAAGTATCTCTATTTTCGTCAATAAAATCTAAAATAAGTTTGTCGAAATCTATATTCATAATTTATGGCTCAATTCCGACACAAATATAGCTCATTTTTGAGCCAAATCGAGCCGAATATAGATAAAAAATGAGCTGTATTTTGAAAAAAGTCCAAACAACTTAATATCTAATCACTCCATCCAGGGGTCGAGATGCAAATTGGTACATTCGAAAATATCGCGAGCCTCCATTCTTAAAATGCTTTGCATCAGATCAATTTGCATTTGATAGGCTTTGTTTTCCGCATCAATACTTTGTAGTTTTTGATACACATTAATCGAATCGGCAAAGCGATTCATCTTACGTAGTATCTCAGCTTTTAAACTTAGCACGTCAATATTCTCGTTCTGAATCAATAAATTATCAATTCGTTCGAGTGCTGAAATCCACTGGTCGTCGGCGATTAATTTATGAAGCAATTCCATTGATTTGTTTATTCGTTTATTTGTTGATTCGATTATTTGTTTGTCCAGAGAATCCGACTTGATGTGATTATTCGTTAATGCGGCAATGTGTCAATTCTATTTACGATTGATGATTGATGAGGAAATGTTGATTTACAATTGATGATTGATGAATTTCAACTTTTAATCTTAAATCTTTAATTTTTCATTCATATTATCAAAAATCAAAATTTATAATTCATAATTACTCAATGTAAAGCACCAAACCCTTAAGATACTCGCCTTCGGGATGGAAAATACTCACCGGATGGTCGGCCGGTTGTGTCAACTGATGCAATATTCTGACTTTTCTTTTAGCATTGGCGGCAGCAGCAAAAACTGACTTTCTGAATTGTTCTTTGCTTACCACTTGCGAACATGAGAAGGTGAACAGCACACTGTTAGCCGGCATATTTTCTATGGCGACTTGATTGAGTCTTTTATAGCCTTGAAGTGCTTTGTCGAGCGAACTTAAGTGTTTAGCAAAAGCAGGTGGGTCTAAAATGACCAAATCGTACACCCCTTTGTGTTTCGATAGATACGAAAAAGCATCCTCCGATACCCCTAAATGCTTGTCCGACTCCGGAAAATTGGCTTTGATATTTTGTTCTGTCAACTCGATGGCCTTGGCCGAGGCATCGACAGTATGCACCAATTGAGCACCAGCAGCTAGGGCATAAACAGAAAATCCGCCAGTATATCCAAACATATTCAAAACCTTTTTCCCCTTCGAGAATTGAGATAATAAATTTCGATTGTCTCTTTGGTCTATGAAGAAGCCTGTTTTTTGCCCTGTAAACCAGTCGATATAAAACTTAAAACCATTTTCGAGTGCAAATTGTGCCTGCGACTCGCCTCTTATAAATCCATCTTTAACTTGCACTGGTGCTTTTGAGGGCATGGTCGATTCACTTTTCTCGTAGATTGCGGTTAAGCCGTCGACCACTTCCAATAACACATCGGCAAGTTGTTCTTTGATGCGGTACAAGCCCACCGAATGGAATTGCATAATGGCTGTGTTGTGATATACATCGACCACAAGGCCAGGAAAACCGTCGCCTTCGCCGTGAATCAAACGATAAATTGTGGTATGATTGGCTTGAATAATTCCGCATTCTTTTCGGATTTGATAAGCCGAACTGATGGCTTTTTTCCAAAAAGCGTGGTCAATTTCGACATTTTCGAACGCAATTAAACGAACACTGATGGATCCAATTTGGTAATGTCCCAAAGCTAAGAATTCTTGGTGATTACTTAAAACCTCGACCAAATCACCTTCTTTGGGATCACCCGTTACATGTTTTATAGCTCCAGAAAATATCCAAGGGTGAAAACGGTATATCGAAGCCTCTTTGCCCGATTTTAAAACGACCTGTGCTCGACTCATTACAGTAAAACTTTGATGAAAAAACCTGATAAATTGCTAGTTATGAAAATCAAGAAAGAAATCGAAGATCTTAAACGAATTTACGCTTTATAAAATCTTGATACACCTTAAAGCACGCCCAAGCGTCGGTTGCAGCATAACTAATCTGACCCATGTTTAATTTTTCGGCATCCCAATTGGTTAATTGGTGTTTTTTCGAAATTCTAAAGCCCATCAGAATGGCAGTCAGTCTTTTTAGACCAACGGTTTCAATTCCTTGAGCTTTAGCTATGCCTTGAATATCGACAAAACCTTTGGGTTCGAATGGCTCGGTTAATTTGCGAATCTTGGATAAATCTCCAGATATCGCAGAACCAATTTTAAGCACATTTTCGTTTTCTAAAAGCTTTTTTAATTCATCGGGCATACCCATTACATTGATTCTAAACAAATAAGCTTCGTTGTCGGTCGACAATTGAACCAGCGAAATAGGATTTTCGTTCACTACTCCTTTTAAAAAAACGGGTTTAGATTCGGTATCGAAACCCAAATATCTAAAATGGGATAGATTCTCGACTGCCGCAGCAACGTATTTAGGGTTATCGATGAGATGTATTTTACCTTTAAATCGTTTTACGGGGTAAGCTTTAAGCTCGGGAATGGTTATAGATGTAAGCAATGGCATAGGATAATTAACTTTAGACGAGCCCCCAATCGCGTTGACGTTGTGAAAAAATCCAATCGTTGGTATTGGGCTTCTCGTGTGGGGAATGTTCGGGAAGCTCTTGGTTAATATCTTCGTTGGTATATAATATTTGATGTAAAGCGGTTTGAGCAGACAGCAATTTCGTCCCCCAATACATTTTAAAACTCTGAATGCATTCCGATAAAGCATCGAGCATGCTGTCTTCGTTACCTAATCGGTACAGGGCAATAAAATCCATAAGTTCTTGATACAAGTCAGACAATACTTCGGACAAACTCATATTGTCGTTTTGTATGGCCCCTGCAGCATCTAAAGTGGGCACATCGAAATAAGTTTCGAACCGCCCCAATTTATTTAATGCTTGTTTTTGAACGAAATCCCAGTCCTCTTCACTTACAAATTTTTCGATACTATCATCGTTTTGCGAATCGACATCGGGCAAAAGCGTCGCTTTGAGGTAAAGAGCCGCCAATAATTTTTGCAATTTACTTACAAATTCAGATGGCTTAATATCGCTTTTTTGTTCGACAAATGCACAGTATTCTGCAGCAATTGTAACAAACTCGATGGTATGTTTTGAATAAACTTTTTTCTCGTCCACTTAACGAAATATCTAAATTATGGCGGTGCAAAGGTACAAAACATAATTTGAGTTTTACTTTTTTATTTTCAACTTTTTGAC
>DYOK01000355.1 GCA_020720565.1 Acetofilamentum sp. | reverse complement strand
AAGTTGAAAACGATTCGCACATGTATTAATTTAAAAATTTAAAATTATGATAACACAAATAATATGGTTTCTGACTTGGCCTTTACTAATTTATATTAGCTATTGGGCTGTCAAATTTTTGGTCAATAAAATTGAATCACAACTAGATGAAGAATAAAAGAATGCTTGTTTTGGGTGGCGGATTTGCAGGGGTAGAATCTGCCATTCAATTAAGAAAATACGGCTATAATGTCAGTTTGGTTTCCAACCGAGATTTTCTATTTGTATATCCCATTTCGATATGGGTTCCGACACAAAAAATCAAATTCGAAGATGTACAAATACCCCTAAAAACATTAAGCCGAAAACATGGCTTCACTTTAATTGTAGACGAAGTTAAACAAATTGACCAACAAAATAATCGGGTTATTTTAGGCCGCGAAACAGTTGATTACGACTTTCTGTTTATTGCGCTTGGTATGGACAAAGTTTACACAAAGGGATTGGAGTTTACCCACTCTATTTGCGGAAAACCGGCTGAAGCACTTGTTATTCAAGAAAAACTTCAAAAATTAGTCGAAAAAGGGCACGGGAAAATAGCAATCGGATTCGGCGGAAATCCTAACGACCCAACGGCAACGGGCGTTAGAGGAGGTCCTGCATTTGAATTATTATTCAATATCTCACATTTTCTAAAAGGTAAGGGTGTTCGTCAAAATTTCGAACTTAAGTTTTTTGCTCCCATGAAAGAGCCTGGAAAAAAGATGGGCGATAAACCATACAAAAAGCTGGATATATTTTTTAAAAGATATAAAGTTACGCCATTTGTAGGTAAAAAAATTAAAGAATTTACACCCAATAGCGTTGTATTCGAAGATGATTCGCATATTGAATCTGATTTAACCATCTTTATATCGGGTGGAGACGGCCATCGGGTGATAAAGGAATCCAGCTTACCGGTTAATCCTGCTGGATTTGTATCGATAAACGAATTGTGCAGAGTGGAAGGACAAAAGAACATTTATGCCATCGGTGATGTTGCTGCTATTGAAGGCCCTACATGGGCTTCGAAACAAGGTCATATTGCAGAAGTAATGGCGAGCGTAAGTGCATATAATGTACATCAAGAGCTTTCTGATAAAGGAAAACGAAAATCGTACTGGGAAAAATTACATATTATTTGCGTGATGGATTCCGGTGACGGAGCCGCTTTTATTTCCAGAACCAACCATAAAGAAACCATAATACCTTTACCAATCTTAGGACATTGGCTTAAAAAAGCATGGGGATTTTATTATAAACAATCTAAATTAAAACGTATCCCGAGAATCCCTGGAATGTAAATAAAATGTTCTTTTAGAGGGGTTCTGAAAATTAGATTT
>DYOK01000354.1 GCA_020720565.1 Acetofilamentum sp. | reverse complement strand
GTAAACTCCGGTTTTAAAATCTTGTCCGCCTCAAAAAATATAATTTTCAGAACCCCTCTTAAGTTTAACTTTTAAAGGTTCTTTGTGATTATTAAGATTCCTCAGCCACGTTTTACGTTTCTTTATGCGAGCAAAGTGCTTTTATTATATGTGCTTATGGCATGTCATGGTGACTTGTTGGCTCAATTTAATACACAGGCACTTATAAACCAAGGCCGACACGAATTGTATAATCAGCATTTTGTTGAAGCAAACCATCTGTTTACCAAAGTTATTGAGCAAGATAATCAGCTACACGAAGCGTTTTTTCTTCGAGGAATTGGGAAATATAATTTAAGCGATATTTTAGGTGCACGCTCCGATTTTAAAGCCAGTGTAGAGTTAAATCCATTTTTTAGCAATGGCTTTCATTATTACGCCATTTGCGAAGATCAATTGGGCAATTATGCACAATCCCTACAATCTTATGCTAAAGCCATATCGCTGAGACCTTTCGATGCCCCGGTATATATGAATCGGGCTCTGGTTTATCTTAAAATAAATGAATTAAATCGTGCTTTATCCGATTTAGATAGTGCCATTGTTTTAAATAAACATTCGTCGGAGAACTATCTGTATCGCTCGTTGGTTTACATTGAGTTGGACAGCAACGAAAGGGCAATGAGCGATGTCAATAATGCCATTCAGCTCAACGGGTTTTCGTCGCGAGCGTTTTTGCAGAGGGCTATTTTACGAACTAAATCAAATCAAGATTCGTTGGCATTATACGACATTGAAAAAAGTATTCTTTTAGAACCCAATAATCTGCTGGCAAATTATTACAAGGCCAATATTTTAATAAAGCAAGAGCGTAATACGGAGGGTTTGCAACAATATAACATGGTTTTAGATGCCGATCCTTCGAATACCTTGGTACTTTATAATAGAGCTATTTTGAAAATTCAAATGGGTCAAGTACAATCAGGCCTCGACGATTTTGCTACAGCCCTCATTATTAATCCTCGTCAATTGATGGTTTATTTTGCCAGAGCCCAAACCTATTTTCAACAAGGTAAATATTCGGCTGCATTAAAAGACCTCAATCAAAGTTTAGAAATTTACCCCAATTTTCCACCAGCATATCAGCTTAGAGCATCGGTTTACCAGCAAATGGGGCGAATGGCTGCCGCTAACACCGATTTATTAATGTATCAACAACTTACACAAAACCCAGCAGCAGAGGCCATTTTTAAAAAGGATTCGTCATACATCGCTAGTGTGATGGATTTCGATTCGGAATTTGCACCAAGTTCGGCTTTGGCGAATCAGAAAATTCAATATCGTGAGCTCGACGTTCAATTGATGCCAGACGTATTCTTTATGG
>DYOK01000133.1 GCA_020720565.1 Acetofilamentum sp. | reverse complement strand
TTAAATTGTATCATCACTTCAATTTTATAATCTTTAATAAACATTTTATAACAACTTGAAACATTTATGTCGGTATATTTGTAATGTTCATCTGTTTATTGCGACAGTCAATCGATAAGTCAATATTTTGTATCTAATAAATTAGACGATCTAAAAAAAATCAAGATGTTAAAATAGGTCGAAGACCTTAATTATATTACAATTATGAAGATCAAATCGAATTTAGCCATTAGCGAAGATGGTTTTGTGTTCAATCCCAAAACGGGCGAAAGTTTTACAGCCAACGAAGTCGGCGTAGCCATTATGCATGAACTTAATGCGGGCACTACTACCGAAGAAATTATTTCAAAATTGTCGGAAGAATACGATGTAGATACTTATACATTGGAAAAAAGTGTCCACGACTTTTTATTGATGATGCAAGATTTTAATTTGGTAGACCATGTCTAAACGTAAAATTACCGTCGCCGTTACCGGACTAAACAATACCGATAACCCTGGGCCAGGAATTCCTGTAATTCGAGGTCTAAGAGAAAGCGATTATTTCGAGGTTCGAATTATTGGCTTAGCCTACGAAAACCTTGAGCCTGGTATTTATATGGATATTGTCGACAAAGTTTACAATGTGCCATACCCTTCGATAGGAACCGATGCATTAATTGCTCGCTTAGAATACATCAACAACATCGAACATATCGATTTGCTGATTCCAAATTTTGATGCGGAGCTATATTCGTTTATGAAGTCGGAGCATCGTCTCAAAGAAATGGGTATTCACACCTTTTTACCAACCATAGAGCAATTCGAAGAACGACATAAATCGAACCTGCCAGAATATGGGAAAAAATATGGGATAGATGTACCTAAGAGTATTGCCATACAAAGTGCATCGGAAATTTATGGACTTAAACACGAGTTTAAATTCCCATACTTAGTCAAAGGAAGATTCTACGACGCTTTTGTGTGCTATACTCCCGAACAGGCTACAACACAGTTTAATAAACTCTCGTCAAAATGGGGATTGCCTGTGATTATCCAAGAATTTGTTCACGGTACCGAGGTGAATGTAATAGCACTTGGCGATGGAAATGGCGAAACGGTGGCTGCTGTGCCTATGCGTAAGCAATACATCACCGACAAAGGTAAAGCTTGGGGCGGTATAACCATCGACGACCAAGAAATGATGGACATTACCAGAAAACTGATTGCAGAAACCAAATGGAGAGGCGGTATGGAGTTGGAATTGATTAAAACACAAGATAACAAATACTATCTAATCGAAATTAATCCCCGAATCCCCGCTTGGGTATATCTTGCCGTTGGTGCAGGTCAAAATATTCCAGAATCATTGGCCAAACTAGCTCTAGGTATCGAGACAAAGCCTTTCGATACGTATCAGGTAGGGAAAATGTTTGTACGCTATTCTTGGGATTTGCTAACCGATGTGAACGTCTTCCAGCGAATCTCAATGACAGGTGAACTTTAAGGTCTTCGACTATTTATTGATTTTGTAATATCAATTTTGATACGCAACTTGTCCCGATTCATCGGGAAGAGATTGATTAAAAATTAACAAACCACGCTCAATTCTCCCTTCGGGGGTTAGGGGGCTAAATATAAGACACATGAAAAAACATTTTGAACGTCCAATTATCACCAGACTACAAACAGGAATGCCCAATAAAATTGGCATGAAAACAGAATATTTGCCCATGACCGAGATTGATGGAGTTGGGGTAAAAACCATGTTAGAACAATATGGCTCGCCACTTTATGTGGTTTCGGAAGCCACCATTAGAGATACCTATCGCGAAGCCTACCAGTCGTTTAGTACACGCTACCCGAAAGTTCAATTTGCGTGGTCGTACAAAACCAACTATATGGATGCGGTTTGTCGAGTTTATCATTCCGAAGGCTCGTGGGCAGAAGTAGTGTCAGGATTTGAATACGAAAAGGCGCTTCGGAACGGAGTCGACCCCAAATATATTTTGTTTAATGGACCCGACAAAACTGAACAAGATTTAAAACTTGCTATCGAAAATGAGTCCCTCATCCATATCGACCATTTCGATGAGTTTTATTCCATCATTCGACTTTGCGAACACACCACAAAACGACCCAAAGTGGCCATTCGTGTTAATATGGACACAGGTATTTATCCTCAGTGGACTCGATTTGGTTTTAACTACGAAAATGGTGAAGCTTGGGATGCCCTCAATCGAATTATGATATCGGGGAAAATAGATTTGATGGGTTTGCATGCCCACATCGGAACGTACATTATGACCGCCAATGCATACAGAATTGCAGGCAGTAAACTGGCCGATTTGGCTGCCAACGTAAAGAAAAAGTTCAATAAAACAGTTTCGTACATCGATTTTGGTGGTGGTTTTGCTTCGAAAAACACGCTCAAAGGTGCTTATTTACCCGGTTCCGATACCACGCCTTCGTTCGACGAATATGCCGATGCTATTACTTCGTCAATTATCAATTCGCAAATTGCACCAGAAGATATGCCCACTATTGTGCTCGAAACAGGGCGTGCTTTAGTCGACGATGCAGGCTATATTGCGGGAACGGTTTTGGCCAACAAACGCCAACCCGATGCGAGCCGAACTTTAATAATCGATGTAGGTGTCAATTTGTTGTTTACTTCGTTTTGGTACGACCATAAGATTACCCCCGCTCAGGAATTTAGTCATCATTCCGAACAAACCAAAATTTACGGCCCACTGTGTATGAACATCGATGTGATTAGAGAATATGCCGATTTACCACCACTCAAAAAAGGCGACCATTTTGTGATTAGCCGCATAGGTGCGTATAATATGACCCAGTGGATGCAATTTATTACCTATCGTCCAAAAATTGTGATGATCGACACCAAAGGTCAAACGCATGTGATTCGTGAAAACGAAAATATCGATATCATGACCCAATTGGAACGTGTGCCCGAGCATTTAAAATAAGGTCTTCGACCTATTTAAGTACATAGAATAATATAGTGTTAGGTTTTATTAGGTAAAGGATAAGTGTTAAGTAGTTAGAATAACTTAATGTCAAATTTTATCAAGCTAGAGTGTTGATAAATAACAAGATAGAAAACTATTTAAAAAGGTCGAAAATCTTAATGTCCGTTACAAAAATAATATATAGGCAAGCCTTAATTTCTTGGAAATGAATTTTAGAAGTAAGCAGTTAAAAGAATTTTTTTTGCTCGTATGGTCTGGAACTAACAGGTCGTACGGGCAGATATTCTTTAGCCAGAAGAAATATTTTTCGTTAATTTTGCTCTTGGTTAGTTTTATCGACCCTTATGCAGGTATTGCAGGGTTTTTATCTGCGTTAATTGCCAACATGGTTGCCTTATTGTTCGGCTATTCGAAAGAAAATATCAAATCGGGAGCATATGGTTTTAACGCCCTTTTGGTCGGACTAGGATTGGGCGTTTATTTCGAGTTGTCATTTGCACTGTTGTTCTTATTGGCCATTTCGGCTATTTTTAGTTTGCTTTTGAGTGTCAGCCTCGAAGGGTTTTTATACAAATATGGCTTGCCTTTTTTAACTTGGCCCTTTTTAATTGTGATTTGGCTTTTGAACGTAGCCTATGTAGATTTTACGGCATTGGGATTAAGCCAGCGGGGACTTTATGTGTTAAATGAGTTGTACGATCGAGGCGGAATGAGCTTTGTGGATATGTATTACCAATGGCAAGCGCTGTTCGAAGGTAAGTTTTGGGCAACTTATTTTCTGTCATTAGGTGCCATTTTCTTTCAGTACAATGTGATAGCCGGCCTAGTAATTTCTATTGGATTATTGGCGTACTCACGTATTGCGTTTAGCTTGTCGATTTATGGCTTTCTAGTGGCCTATCTTTTTTATCAAATGATTGGATCGGACTTAAGTCAGGCAGGCTATATGTACATAGGATTCAATTTTATTCTAACTGCTATTGCCTTGGGTGGTTTCTTTGTAATACCCAGCAAAACGTCCTATGTTTGGTTGCTGTGGCTTATTCCACTTACAGTTATCATCACTATCAGCTTTAGCCGGATTATGGCTGTATTTAATTTGTCGGTCTATGCCTTGCCGTTTAATTTGATGGTGCCTTTGTTTTTGTATGCCTTAAAACGGAGAGGATCGTACCGAAGTAACTTAAATATGGTGGGTGTTCAGGAGTATAGCCCCGAAAAGAATTTGTATTCTTTTGTGACCTATGCCAAACGTTTCACCAAAATCAATTCTTATATCCCCATTCAATTGCCTTTTTTTGGTCAATGGAAAGTTAACCAAGCCCACAACGGAGCCTATACCCACCAAGGCGAATGGCAACATGCTTGGGATTTTGTAGTGGTCGAAACCAATGGACGAGAATTTAGAGGCCATGGGCATTCGCTAAGTGACTATTTGTGTTATAACAAACCTGTTTTGGCATGTGCCGACGGCGTTGTCGAAGATATTATTGATGGCATTGCCGATAATGCTTTGGGCGAGGTGGATTTGGTTCACAATTGGGGAAACACTATAATAATTAGACATGCACCTGGCTTATATTCAAAATTAAGCCATTTAAAACTCAATAGCTTTAAAGTTGTCAAAGGAGAATGGGTTCGATCAGGACAAACTATTGCTGCATGTGGTAATTCGGGTCGCTCGCCCTATCCCCATTTGCATTTTCAACTTCAACAACAACCCTTTGTGGGAGGCAAAACACTTCGTTATCCTCTGGCTCAATATTATGTTAATCGCGATGGCGTCGATGATTGGTGTCAATTCGAGTATCCCCAATTAAACGAAGTGGTTTCGCGGCCGATAGCCGATTCACTTTTGGTGGAAGTTTTTAAATGGGTAATTGGTACCCGTTTTAAGTGGTCAGCCCCCAATCGACCCACCGAATTATGGGAAGTTAAAATCAGCCCAAGCAACCAGACCTACCTAGAATGTAAAAAAACGGAATCAAAAGCATATTATCAGATTATCGAGAATAGATTGACGTTTTTATCATTTGTGGGCGATAAATCGACTTTGCTTTATCAGTTTTATTTATCGTTACAAGAGGTACCGTTGTTCTTTTTCGAGGGAATGAAGGTTAATACACCAGTTCGTCCAAACGAAATTTATGGCGGTGCACAATTATTTTTCCAAGATTTTTTAGCACCTTTTTATTTGATACTTCGCCCACAATTCAAATGGTCGGTTAAAAGTTCTGACAATGGGTTTAGCAAAACCGAAATTCGATTTACGAGCAGAATCGAAAGTCGTTTGGGCAAAGTAATGCACAAAAGCGAGCTTTTAATCAATACCAAAGGCCTTTCAAATTTTACTTATACAACAAAACAACTCACCACCACTTATACCCTGCAATGATTTTGAGACTTGTATTATTGTTTGTATTACTTCAACTCTTTTTTGATGCTCAAGCACAATTAAGTTATGATTATGTCTCGGTGGAGCAATCTAGTCTTAAGGCATATGCGGAAAAAGATTGGGTACGAGTGATCGAAATTGGGGAAAACAGCATCGAACATCAAGTCGAATTTTATGCATTAGATGTGAGAATGGGTGTGGCATATTATCATCTTGGGCATTATCGTTCGTCTATAAAATTTCTCGAAAAAGCAATGAAGCAAGGCGAAGAAGACCTTTTGGTACTCGAGTATTTAGTAGGTTCATATTGGCTAATTGGCGACGATATTATGGCTATTAAAACCTTAACCCAGAGCCAAAGCAAATGGGCTCAAAAACAAATCGATCAAACCAAGATTTTTCGAAATATTTATGCATTTTACACCTATCGAAACATCCCTAACTCTGATATAGAACAACAAACCCTAGAGACTTTTGAACAAGAAAAGGAAAAAGCCACTGGCCCATTTTATTTGGAATCGTACGATCCCCAAACTTACAGGCAATTCCATTTAGGTACTGGTTTTCGTTTGGCTAATAATTGGCAAGTAAATTTGTCGTATCAGAATTTTTCGGTTTCGCAAATTCAGCGTATTTACGATCCTTTTAAAATCACCTCGCTCAATGGCGAATCCTCGCAAAACCAATGGCAATTACACAATCGGTTTGCCTTAACCAAACGAATGAAGCTCAATTTGTTTGCCACTTACATTTCGATAAAGTATGACTATATACAGGTATCTACCGAAACTGTACCACCCGAATTTATTGAACTTTTAGATCAAAAATATTCAGAATACGTTTTAGGCTTGAGCCTCAGTCGCCGACAAACTTATTTTGATTTGGAATGGCAAGCTTGCATGTTTAAAGGAATGGGGCCTATCAACCTACAGACCGACTTAGCAGCAAGTTGGTATCCTTTTGCAAACGCAAGCTTGTGGGGAGAAAGCAGAGTCAGCATAATGCTTCAAGGCCAATCCAATCCTAAATTTGCTTTTAAACAAAGTGCCAATTACTGGATTAATCCGCAGTGGTCTGTTGGTGTTTTTGGACAATGGGGCGATATGCGAAAATGGGTTGGCGACAACGGCTACACCGTATACAACGGCATCTACGGTATGTATTGGAATTATCAATTTTGGATATCGTGGAATTTGAATCCACATTTGCAATTCAAACTGTATTACGAATACAGCCAACACAGTTCAAGTTTAAACAAGAAAAGTTTACTCCCTGAAGACAGCGATTCTGCCGCTATACCCATTCAAGAAATAAAATTTAATACACATTCAATAACAGGAGGATTAATATGGACATTTTAAAACATTCACTTTTAGTAACAAGCTTTTTGTGCATTTCAATTTTTGGAACGGCTCAAACCAACGATCTGCAAAAAGGATTCGAAAATTCGTACACATTCGAGAACCAAAGCGATTACACCAAAGCCATACAAAGCTTGAAACAAGTTTATATTGCAGATTCGTACCCTATAAATTTGCGATTGGGATGGCTTTATTATTCCGCAGGTCAATTTGCCGAATCGGTAACTTATTATCAAAAAGCTATCAATTTGATGCCCATGTCAATCGAAGCTCGTTTGGGCATGCATTACCCATTAGGTGCTCAAGGCAAATGGGATCAAGTAATTGACAGCTATAAACAAGTACTTAAAATTGATGCAAAAAATTACACCGCTAACTATAATTTGGCTTCGATTTACTATTCTCGAAAAGAATATTTGGTTTCCGAATCGTTCTTAACAACTATTGTTAATCTATATCCTTTCGATTACAGTGCAAGTTTATTATTTGCATGGACCAATTTGCAACTGGGTAAAAACAGAGAAGCGACATTG
>DYOK01000132.1:4727-7274 GCA_020720565.1 Acetofilamentum sp. | reverse complement strand
GGTGCTGGTAAAGGCACCCAATCTACTTTTTTAATCGAAAAATATGGTTTAGCCTATATCTCGACAGGTGAGATTTTACGCCAAGAAATCAATTCAAATTCAGAATTAGGATTACAAGCGAAAGATGTCATTGTAAATGGAGGTTTAGTTTCTGACGAAATTATTGTCCAGATTATCGAAAAGTTTATTCTCGATCACAAAAGTAGCAACGGGTTTCTGTTCGATGGTTTTCCTCGTACCTATTTGCAAGCCTATATTTTGGAAGGTTTGCTCATGAAATTACATACAAGTTTAGCTTCGTTAATTAATATTGATATTACAGACCAAGAGGCCACCAAGCGCTTGATTAAACGTGGCGAATCGTCGAATCGATCCGACGACAACCTTGAGGTGATCACCAACCGATTGCAAGCTTATCACGAAAAAACACTGCCTGTTTTGGAATTTTATCGCGAAAAAGGCAACTTGGTAAATATCGACGGAATGGGAAGCATACCTCAGATTCAAGATAGAATATCGAAAAGTATAGTCAATACCTTGAGTCAGCAATGGTTGAATGTGGTTTTGTTTGGTGCACCTGGCTCTGGTAGAGCTACTTATGGACGGCAATTGGCCAAAGATTATAAGCTCGATTATATTTCGACAGGTGAATTACTCAACGACGAAGTCAAACGAAAAGGCGAGATGTCGAACGAAATAAAAGCTTACATGAACAAAGGTTCGCACGTCCCCGACGAGATTGTGGTTCGCCTACTTGAAAAGC
Source organism: Acetofilamentum sp. (assembly GCA_020720565.1). Lineage (GTDB taxonomy): Bacteria > Bacteroidota > Bacteroidia > Bacteroidales > JAFGXI01 > JAFGXI01. The sequence continues at coordinate 6,511 of DYOK01000132.1, read as the reverse complement.
GAATTAGCGAACAGCCTAAAACACAAGGTTTTGTGTTTAAAGGGTTTCCGAGAACCATCGTTCAGGCTTATATTCTCGACGGCTTACTTCGAAAACATCATACCAGCATAAGTACAGTTATTAATTTCGAGGTTCCTGCTCTTGAACTTATTGGTAGGCTCGAAGAGCGAGGCAAAACTGCCGATGCCATGCCATACGATAAAAGCATCGAATCTATCGTGCACCGCCTGAGAGAACACGAAAAGAAAACACTCAATGTACTCAATTTTTATAAAAAACAACACCCTGTGGTTGATGTCGATTGTACAACGTCTAAAGAAGAAACGTATTTAAAGTTGAAGCATATTTTAGACCAACAACTGACACAAATTAGAGACTAAGGTCTTCGACCTATTTCTTGTTTTTATGATTTTCTAATTGTCAAAATTAATAGCTTATAATCTAGCTTCAAAGTGTTAAATTTGCAAAATGGAACATCACGTCAAAACACAATTGTCGTTCGACGATTTTAAACTCAGCAAACCATTGCGTAAAGCTTTGGAAGATATGGATATTGTGTATCCAACACCCATTCAAATCGATACATTTCCATTAATTATGGCGGGTAAAAATGTGGTGGGAATTGCACAAACAGGAACAGGAAAAACTTTAGCCTATCTGTTGCCTGTGCTTCAATCTTTGCCTTATCAAGATACTCGAGACCCACGCGTTTTAATATTAGTTCCCACACGCGAACTGGTTATGCAAGTACTCGAAACGATTGAACAACTCACAGAGTTTATCAGCCTTAGGGTTTTGGGAATTTATGGTGGGTCTAATATCAACACACAAAAAGAACAAGTATTCCAGGGTTGCGATATTTTAGTAGCTACACCGGGGCGTTTGCTCGATATCAACTTGACAGGGGTTCTTAAATTTAAGAATATCAAGAAGCTGATTATCGACGAGGTAGACGAAATGCTTAATTTAGGTTTCTTTCCTCAAATATCGGCCATTCTTGAACGAATACCCGACAAAAGACAAAATTTGTTGTTTTCTGCTACCATGCTTCCCGAAGTTTCCGTATTGATTGACGACTTTTTGGGTTTCTACGAAACTGTTCAAGTTGTACCACACGGCACTCCACTGGAGCAAATTGAGCAAGCTTACTTTAACGTTCCCAATTTCCATACAAAAATTAATCTACTCAAATTCATGCTGATTAATGATCAAAGTCTCGAAAAGGTTTTGATTTTTATAGAAAGCAAACGCTTAGCAGATTATCTTTTCGATGCCTTACCACCCGAGATTCAGTTGCAAACGGGCGTTATACATTCGAATAAATCGCAGAATTTCCGATTTAGAATGGTCGACGAATTTGAACAAGGCCAAATTAAATTTTTGATTGCCACCAATATTCTCGCTAGAGGTTTAGATATTCAAAAAATAACGCATGTGATTAATTTCGACATGCCCAAAACACCAGAAGAGTACATTCATAGAATCGGACGAACAGGAAGAAAGGACGAAGATGGTTTTGCAGTCTCTTTTGTGAAATTATCCGAAATGGAATATCTACAAGCTGCCGAATCGTTTATGAATATGGAGATTGATGTTTGGACCATGCCAGAAGAAGTCGAAATTTCAAGCCAGCTAATCGAAGACGAAAAAGAGCAGATTGTTCAGAAAAATTTCGTGAAAATCCCATCCATTAAGAAATCTGGCGGAAATTTTCACGAAAAGTCAGACAAAAACAAAAAAGTTAATTTGGGTGGGCCAGGAGCAAAAGCAAAACTTTTAAAGAA
>DYOK01000132.1:0-4627 GCA_020720565.1 Acetofilamentum sp. | reverse complement strand
GTCCTAGCCTAAATAAGTTTTTAAGGTCTTATTCTTACTGGTTTGTTTTAATCGTCTAAGGGCCTTTTCTTTAATTTGGCGAACTCTTTCGCGCGTTAAATCGAGCTCTTGCCCAATTTCTTCGAGCGTATGTTGGTGATACCCGTTGAGCCCGTAGTATCGTTTTATTATTTCGCCTTCTCGATTCGAAATGGTCGATAACACACGTTCAATTTCGGTTTTTAACGATTCGTCAGCTAACTGATGGTCGGGGCGAGGTGCGTCGCTCGATTGCATTAAATCGTACATACTGCCTTCGTCTTCGTTGTTAATTGGAGCATCCATCGAAAGGTGACGGGTGGTGTTATTCAACGCATCCTTAACATCTTGTGGGCTTATTTCGAGCACTTCGGCTACTTCGGCAAAACTTGGCGGACGTTGCAAATCTTGTTCCATTTTCGAGAACATTTTGTTGATTTTGTTCACCGAGCCAATTTTGTTCAGTGGTAACCTCACAATACGAGCTTGCTCGGCTAAAGCCGATAAAATAGATTGTCTAATCCACCATACGGCATACGAAATAAACTTAAAACCGCGTGTCTCGTCGAAACGTTCGGCGGCTTTTATCAATCCTAAATTACCATCATTAATTAAGTCGGGTAGTGTCAACCCTTGATTTTGATATTGTTTTGCGACCGAAACCACAAAACGAAGATTAGATTTTACCATTCTTTCAAGTGCAATGGCATCGCCTTGTTTAATTCTGCGAGCCAAATCAACTTCTTCTTCGGCACTAATCATCTCCACTTTCGCTATTTCATGAAGGTACTTGTCCAGAGAGGCTGTATCCCTGTTTGTAACTTGTTTGGTAATTTTAAGCTGTCTCATGAAATGTATTTTTTTGAAATGAATCTTTTTATCTTGCAAAAAACAAACCATTATTGTGTTCTGATGCATTAGACGTGTTTTATTTGTAAAAGGTTGCTGTATAACATATACTTTTGAATTTATCGAAACTATCACATTTACAGGTTGTTATGTGTGGTAAGGCAAATGCCGTTATTAATTTATTTTCGCTCATCCGCAATAAATTGATATATTTAGACACTTAAATCAAGCTTCCGACCGAAACTTTGATTAACTTGGTAAAATTTATTAACTATCAACAAAAAATAGATAATGGACATAGAGTTCAATAAGAATGAAGACAATATGCGTTTGATGATTTCCGAAGTGAAGCAGCGCATGGACGTAATTAAACTCGGAGGTGGAAAGAAAGGCATCGAAAAACTTCACAGTCAAGGGAAAATGACAGCCCGTGAGCGCGTCGATTATTTACTCGATAAACCTGAAGATTTTGTCGAAATTGGTGGTTTTGTAGGTGATGGCATGTATCCCGAATATGGCGGTTGTCCTTCAGGTGGAGTCGTAATTGGAATGGGGCATGTAAGCGAACGTTTGTGTGTCATTGTAGCCAACGACGCCACCGTTAAAGCAGGTGCTTGGTTTCCAATTACCGGAAAAAAGAATCTAAGAGCACAAGAAATTGCAATGGAAAATCGTATACCTATCATTTATTTGGTAGACAGTGCGGGTATTTTCCTGCCATTACAAGACGATATTTTTTCCGACAAAGAACATTTTGGTAGAATTTTCAGAAATAATGCTAAAATGTCGGCTATGGGAATTACCCAGATTTCGGCTGTCATGGGAAGCTGCGTAGCTGGCGGGGCTTATTTACCCATTATGTCGGACGAAGCACTCATTGTCAATAAAACGGGTACCATCTTTTTAGCGGGTTCATATTTAGTAAAATCGGCTATTGGCGAAAATATCGACAACGAAACGCTTGGTGGAGCGAAAACCCATTCCGAAGTGTCTGGAGTTATCGATTACAAAGTGGATAGCGATGCTGAAGCTCTCGATACCATCAAGAAAATTATCGATAAAATTGGTCAAGCCGAGCAAGCTTGCTTTAATCGAAAAGATGCCGCAGAGCCCAAACTCGATCCCAAGGAAATCTACGGCATCATTCCCGTAGGACGCGATAAGCCATACGATATGAAAGAAGTGATTTTGCGTTTGGTCGACCATTCAGATTTTGATGAGTATAAAGCCGAATTTGGGAAAACCATCATTTGTGGTTATGCCCGCATCGACGGATGGTCGGTAGGTATAGTCGCCAACCAACGTAAAGTGGTTAAATCGGGTAAGAAAGAAATGCAATTCGGAGGGGTTATCTACACCGACTCTGCCGATAAAGCGACTCATTTTATTATGAACTGCAATCAGAAAAAGATTCCACTTATTTTTATGCACGATGTAAGTGGTTTTATGGTAGGTTCAAAGTCGGAAAACGAAGGTATTATTAAAGATGGTGCTAAAATGGTTAATGCCATGGCCAATTCAATTGTACCTAAATTCACAATTGTGGTGGGCAATTCGTACGGTGCAGGAAATTATGCCATGTGCGGGAAAGCATACGACCCTCGTTTGATGATAGCTTGGCCGACAGCAAAAATTGCAGTAATGAGTGGAGCTGCTGCTGCCAATACTTTGTTACAAATACAGGTCGCAACGCTTAAAGCAAAAGGGCAAACTATTACCCCCGAAGAAGAACATAAATTATTAACCGAAATTACAGAACGGTATACCAAGCAAACTTCGCCCTATCATGCCGCTGCTCATTTACGAATTGATATGATTATCGATCCTCTGGAAACCAGAAAAGTCATTTCGACAGGTATCGAAGCGGCTAGCCATGCCCCAATTCGTAAACCATATATTACAGGTGTGATAAGAGCGTAAACTCACATCGAATTCTGGTTTTATAGTTTTTAATTCAAATATTAAATGAAAAAAGCATAGATATTGTCGTGTTCTATGCTTTTTTTTATGAATTAAAGTTAGAGTCAATAGATTTTAATAAAAACTGACAAATAACACATGGAGTTTTGTAGATAAAAGCCCAATAAACTATACTTTTGGGGCGTAAAATAAACACGTTGAATCAATGAAACAAGTTAGTATTTTAGGTGCAGGGCTTTCTGCCTCAAGCTTAATTAAATATATGCTCGATCATGCGGCTGAGCATCAATGGAAAATAAGAGTGGGCGATGTTTCGCTTGCAATGGCACAGAAAAAAGTGGATGGCCATCCAAACGGAGAAGCTTTCGTTTTTGATGTAAAAAATGAGCAGCAGGTAACAGAAGTGGTGAAATCGTCCGAATTGGTCATTTCTCTTTTACCCGCTATGTTCCATCCAATAGTGGCAAAAGCCTGTGTCGAATATGGTACGCATATGGTTACTGCTTCATATGTTTCGAAAGAAATGAAAGCTTTACACGACCAAGCGGTCGAAAAAGGGATAATCTTACTTAACGAAATTGGCGTCGATCCAGGAATCGATCACATGTCGGCTATGCAAGTGCTAGACAGACTTAGAGCAGAGGGTGCAGAGATAATTGAATTTGAGTCGAGCACCGGCGGTTTGGTTGCACCTAAATACGACAATACCCCTTGGAATTATAAGTTTACTTGGAATCCACGAAATGTGGTTCTAGCTGGGCAAGGCAATTCGCAATTTTTGCACAACGGAAAATATAAATACATTCCATACAACAAACTATTCGAACGTTACGAAAGGATAGAGGTACTTGATCTAGGCGAATTTGAGGTTTATCCTAATCGCGATTCCTTAGGCTATAGAAGTATTTATGGTTTAGATCAAGTACAAACCATGTTTCGGGGTACCATCCGACGTCCAGGGTTTTGCAAAGCTTGGAACACGTTTGTACAGCTTGGCATGACCAGTGACGACTATATTTTCCACAATTCTAAAACGGCAACCTACCGAGAGTTTATCAACAGTTACTTGGCTTACGATGTGGTTAAGCCTGTCGAAGACAAAATTGCAGCTTACTTAAAAGTCGATATCGACAGCGATTTAATGTATAAACTTCGTTGGCTTGGGATATTTAAAAATGAAGTAATTGGTCTCGATAATGCGACACCTGCTCAAATTTTACAACAATTACTCGAGAAAAAATGGTCGCTTGAATCTGACGACAAAGATATGATTGTGATGCAACACCAATTTGTTTACGAACTAAAAGGCAAACGCAAAAAAATCTATTCCTCTTTGGTGGTTTATGGCGAAGATCAAGTTCATACTGCCATGTCGATTACCGTTGGAATTCCTGCTGCTATTGCCTCTAAAATGATACTTACAGGTAAGTTCGATGGACAAAAAGGAGTGCTTATCCCCACCATCAAACCGATTTATGAACCGGTTTTAAAAGAACTAGAAGCGTATAAAGTAAAATTTATCGATGAAGAAATTGATTGGCAATAATTTGACCATTCATCATAAAAAATTCCCCCTAATTCCATTTTTACCGATGATGTTGGTATTGAATTGGAATTAGGTTTTTTTTATTACCGAGTAACGCTTCTATTCGATCTACTTTGTGGTTTAGTTAGTAGACCTTACTTCTGCATTTCGCTCAATCTGTATTGAATCATTTTTTGGATAAGCCCGATAGGTAATTCTTGGTCGAGTGGGAATTGTACAGAGCCTTTTCCAGTTTTATATTTTAATCTCTTTGGGTTAATTCCCCGCAGCTCTGCTGCGTATTATTATTGTTTC
>DYOK01000353.1 GCA_020720565.1 Acetofilamentum sp. | reverse complement strand
ATGTTAGTTCTGTTATTTTACCTTGTTCTTCTTTTAATAACTCATTCAAAAAATCTAATAATAAACCCTTATTTGGTTCTTCGCCAAACAGTCGTTTGAATCCGTAATCGGTAAAAGGATTTATATATTTCTCTTTAAAGTCTGTCATTTATGTCTTATTTTTTTCAAAGCTAATACTTTTTTATTTTTAGCAGAACTTTTTTCACTAAAATAAATGCTAACGTTTTTTGTAACTAGCAACATTTCGTCTTTCTGGCTTAAAAAAAATACGGCTTTATATTATTGTGTGTACTGTAATATTGATTAGTTCTGAATGAAACAATTGGTATTACTTGTTCAAATTAAGCATCACGCCTTGCCCAGAGCCCATCATATAAACAGGTAAAGCCCCATTCCACTTGTTGATCCATTCCAATTCGATAATTTTCGGATTGCTTGCAATAGACGAACCTTTTATTTGGAGGGCTTTAGCTTCGCCTTCGGCTTGTTGAATAGCAATATTTTTATTGATTTCGGCTTGTTTAAGCAACTCTTCTTTTTGACGGGTTACATCGACCAAACGGAGTGCCTCTTGTTCGGCCAATTTCTTATTGTTAATGGCTGTTTCGTATTCTTTGTTATAATACACCTCACGAATATCGACTTGATCGACAATCAAATGGTATTTTTCGACCTCTTTTCTAATGCGCATAATCACATCGTTTTGAATCACTTCTCTTTTGGTACTATATACTTCGATAGGAGAATAATTACTTACACTTAAGGCCAAGGTCGATTTTAGTTTGGTACGAATCACATTTTCTTCTAACCACAAATAACGTCCCGAATTGCCACCATCGTTTTCAGTTACATTTTGATATATCCACGAAGCCATAGCCGGATTAATTTTCCATGATACAGACACATCAATTCCCATTTTTATACCATCCTTGGTAGGTGCCCAAATCGCATCTTCGTGATTTTTTGAACCCTCACCTTTTTGATTGGTACAAGTATAAACCCATACCGTTTTATCCATCTTATGAACATCGTTCCAAGGCATTACAACATGCCAACCTGTATGTAGCTCTTCGTCGTCTACGCCGTTGGGTTTAACCAAAACACCAACTTGTTGTGCGTCGATTCGTACCACCATCGACGAAATAGCAAAGATGCCTATACCTAACAATAATGCAGGAATCACCATGGGGAAAAGGGCTTGGTTTTTTGCTTTGGCAATAACCCATCCGACAACGCCATAACCAATCAGCAACAACGAAATAATAATCAAAACAACTATCATAATTTGTAAATTTTAGGATATTAAAATGAAAACAAATTTATGTTTTATTGTGTTATTTAAAAATGTTTTATCCACATTATTTGTAAAATACTAAATAAC
>DYOK01000352.1 GCA_020720565.1 Acetofilamentum sp. | reverse complement strand
TTGATTTACTTTTACAGGGTATATAGGGGGTAACCCAAGTAGTAATAACAAATGCGATTTTCGTGAAAAAATATCTAAAAATTTAACGTATGAACTTGAAGATGAAGAGTTTAGTGGCCGTTCAAAAGACGGCCGAAAAGGGGTATTTTCGCGAGATAGAAAGTTGACATTCAGCAACTTAATTCTTTTCATCATCAAAATTAGAGGAGCAATACAGCGTGAGTTGGACGAGTTTTACAAAGCACTCAATCGAAGGGATTTTAAAATCCGTGAAATAACCAAAGGAGCCCTCTCGCAAGCCAGAGCAAAACTTAATGAGTGGGCATTTATTCGGTTAAACGAAGTGGCTGTCAATACATTTTACGAAGAGGCAGAATACTATGTATGGCATGGTATGCGTACCCTGGCCGTTGACGGAACCCGATTGTTGCTGCCCAACCATGCGAGTGTAAAAAAAGAATTTGGCCAACACAATTTTGGACCTAAAGCCGACAGTCCGCGCTCGATGGCCTTGGCCTCCATGCTCTATGATGTTTTGAACCAAATTACCATTGATGCCCAAATTGCACCCTATTCAGAAAGTGAAGGTGATTTGTTATCCAAGCATTTGGATAAAATAAAAAAGGGAGATTTGTTGCTGCTCGACAGGGGATATCCTTGCTTTTGGTTGCTGTTTATGTTAAAAGCCAGAGGTATCGAATTTTGTGTTCGGCTGAAAGATAATTGGTGGCTTAAAGTTAAAGAATTTGTCGAAAGTGATGAAAAAGAGCGGATTGTAACATTTTCGCTTCCCAAAAAAGACCGAAGCAAACTGGCCGCTTATCCCCACATGCAAAACACAACGATAACCTGCCGATTGATTAAAGTAGAATTGAAGAGTGGGGAAAAGGAAATTTTATGCACTTCACTCACTGATGCTGAAAAATATTTATATGAAGAATTTGAATCGTTGTACCACTATCGGTGGAATGAAGAAGAAGCATACAAGTTACTCAAAAGCAGGATAGAACTGGAGGATTTTTCGAGCAAAACCGCACGTGGGATAAAACAAGATTTTCATTCGAAAATGTTTTTAATGACCCTTTGCGCAGCTTACGCCCATCCCATCGAGGAACGTGTAACTGCCGAATATAAAGCCGATGAAAACAGGAAGCATAATCAAAAAATAAATCGCACCAATGCACTGTCAATGACACTCGACATTTTAATATCAATTTTTGTAAGGAAAGATTATAAAATGTCGTTAAAGGCATTTGATGAGAATGTATCAGATACGAGGGAGATAATTCGTCCAGATAGAGTCGTGCCACGAAAACGAAGACCAAAAAAAACTTACTCAATGAATTACAAACGATTATGACATTTTCTTAACTAAACGACATTG
>DYOK01000131.1 GCA_020720565.1 Acetofilamentum sp. | reverse complement strand
AACAAACAATTATCTATTATCACCATTTTCAGCTCACACATTGACGACTTAACTTGCAAAGTTATCAACTATGAACACAATGGATTTTATTCAATCTTATCAAGTACTTTAAAGTTCAGAGTGGTATCCGATTTTAATATTTGGTTTAATTTAACTTCGTCGAAATGTATCAAAGGAATAATAATATTTTGGTATGATTTCCAAGGAATCGCTACTTTAAACTCAGGTGGGAATTTTGATGACAAATCAGCATTGGAACAAATACGAACTGTGCTATTTTCGGGAGTGAATCTAAATAATTTGTAATAAACTGTATCGTTAATAAATCGTTTTGGCATATAATCTTTTAATGCTTTTTCGACGTCTTTGTCACGAGCAAACTGGGCATTATTAATTTGGACAATACATTCTCCATTAAACGAACCCCATTGTAAATATTCTTGTAAATTGGCAGTTGGTAAAATCCAATTGAATGCCTTAATGTTCTGAAAAAACCTACGAGCATGTTGCAAAGAATCAAAGCTTAAAAATTTGTAATTTAACGGTTTAAAATGGTTTTTAAACGACTCGAGTGCACTTAAATCGAATTCGCTAGGTCCAAACCCACCAATAGCAATATTAGCTTGTATATCGACTCCTGTTTGACTACGGAATTGGCCATCTTCTGTATAAATTACCTGATAGTTGGCTTCGAATTGTTCGGGGATTTCCAATGCATTAAATACCCATTTTTGCTTTAATGCTTTAATCGCTTCTGGGTTATCGATATAAAAAGAGGCATGCATTTTCTGAAAATCATTCAAGTTTAATTTAGAGTTAGGCCCCATTATTTCCGATGAAATAAAAAGCAACATTGGTTTTTGGTTGGTATCGGCTCCCTCTAGCAATTCAACTTTAGAATGGCAAGAATATAAGAACAGTATCGATATTAAGAAAGGAAAATATATTTTTTTCATAAAAATTGTAAATTTAGGTGATTGTAAAAGTTCTTGAAAAAATAAACAGTAAATGGTCGAATGGCATTACAATTTAAAACCGATAACCAAAACATCGTCGACTTGCTCAATCTGATCGCGCCACTGATTAAAATTTTCTTTTAACTCATATTTCTGTTTTTCCATAGGAAGATGATGGATATTCAAAAGCAAATGCAAGAAGCGTTTTTGTTTAAATTTCTTAGCAAATGGACCTCCAAATTGATCGGCATAACCATCGGAAAACATATAAAAACAATCGCCCGCTTTGTATTGAATGGTATGTTTTTCGAATTTATTGTTTTCGTCGTCGTTAAAAGACCCAATCGAAAAACGATTCCCTTTAAGCAATGAAATCGAGCCATCACGAATCAACACCATTGGGTTGATCGCTCCTGAAAATTCAACAGTATGCTTGGTATGATCAATTACGCAAAGTGCCATATCCATTCCATCGCGAACTTTTTGAGTATCGGTATTGCTTTTACGGAATGTATCGCTCACTCCATAATTCAGTTGGTTCAAAATCTCTGATGGATCTTCGACGCCTCGTTCTCGAACAATGTTTTTAAGCAAATCGAACCCAATTATCGACATAAAGGCACCTGGCACACCATGCCCTGTACAATCGACAGCTGCAATAAATGTTTTGTTTCCTCTTTGAGCAATCCAATAAAAATCGCCACTTACAATATCTTTTGTCATATAAAGTACAAAAGAATTGGGGAGTAACTTTTTTAACAAATACTCCGAAGGTAACATGGCCTCTTGTATGTGTTTGGCGTAATTGATACTATCGCGCATGGCCGTATGTTGGACATCGATTTCGCTTTTTTGACGTTCGAGCTGCAAATTAAGCATCTGTTTGTTACGGATATCTTCGTTGGTTTTAAGCTTTTCGTTTCTGTTAGTTCTCCAGATTCGATAAATGATTAATACAACAATCAAAAAATAGAATAAATAGGCCCAGATATTGGCATAAATGGGATAAGACACCACAATAGATACCGTCACTTCATCTCCCCATATTTGGTCGTTATTAGATCCACGAATCCTAAGAGTATACTCACCGGGATTGAGCGATGGGAAAAAGACAGAGTTTTGTTGTTCCAAGTTAACCCAAGTATCGTTCAAACCATCTAATTTATATTGATAACTATTCTTGGTTGGGTTGGTGTATTCGAGTGCCGCAAAATAAATTTTAACAGAGTTATCGTCGTACGACATGTGAATTTTATCGACCCCAAATAATGGATTGATAATTATTTTTCCATTTTTATCGATTAATGTAAATGACAGAAAAGTAGTGACTGGTTTGTTCGAATTTTCACGAATCGAATCGGGGAAAAACACATTAAAACCATTAAGCCCTCCAAACAAAAATTCGCCTAATGAACTATGATAACTAGCCCCATTGTTAAATTCCAGACTTTGCAAACCGTCAGCATTAGTGTATGTTTTAAGGGAATCGTTTTGTACATTTAACAATCCTAACCCCCTATTGGTACTAAACCACAATTTAAGCCCATTGTACATGAGCAATTCGTATATGGTATTGTCTGGTAAACCATTATTTTCTTTGGTATAATACTTATAGGTTTCTTTTTTGGGGTCAAATTTATTGAGTCCACTTTGGGTAGCTAACCAAAAATTGCCATATTTATCTTTAGCAATATCATAAATGGTAGAGGAATTGGGCACATTATAAACACCTTCGGCATTTTTCTGAAGATTTTCTTTGGTTTTAAATACTTTGAGAAATTTCTTAGCCAACGAGAATTTATAAAATCCTGTTTCAGTTGCCACCCAAAAAGCATTTTGATCGGAATAGAAATCATACACTATTGAACTAAGTGTCTGACCTTGATTACCTTTTCCTATTTCGAATTTTTTAGTTAGTAAATTAAAAAAACAGAACCCCTTCGACGATCCTAAAAACACCTCGTTGGCACTATGGGCTTCAATCACATTAATCCTTGCATTCGACATATTATCGGGTAAATCGACCCCGAAATATTCTTCGAAACTGTAAAACTGTTGGGTCGATTCGACATAAATCGAAATTCCATTTCTGGTACCTAGCCAAATACGTGCATTATCATCTTTAAAAATGGTATGCACATGGTCGTCGACAATACGTTGCCCTGTTGGTCCTTTGGTGTTAATAATCGTAACGTCTTTTGTCTTTCTGTCCATAATATTCAAACCTGCGCCCCATGTTCCAACCCAGATATCCGATTGATTGGCATAAAGTGAGGCTATCATATTATCGCTCAATTTGACGCCCGAATTCCCACTATTTCTGTATGCCATAAACTTGATGCCATTTGGCGATGACTTGTCGACACCCTTTCCGTTTAAGCCCAGCCATAGATTACCCGATTGGTCTCTAAAAAGTGACTTAATTCGATTATAGGCTAAACTTTGTGGATTACTAACATCCTCTCGATAAATATTGTAAGTTTTATGAATAATATCATAAACGACAAGTCCTCCTCCAAAAGTTGAAATTAACAATTCTCGACTGTGCCCATTTTCGACATATACAATACCCGACACATGACGATTGCCCACCTGATCTAAAATAGCATTAAGTTCATCAGTAAGTTTTGGTCGGCATTTTTTTGAATAAGAATCAAAATGGGCAATGCCATTTTCAGTTCCAATAAATAAGTTATTCGAATTATCTTTTGCAATGGCAGTTACATAGTCGTCCGGAATGCTCCTTATATCATCAGGTACATGTAGAAAAGTTTTAACTTGATCGTGCTCAAAAGAATAAAACTGAAGACCAAACGACGATCCTGCCCAAATACCATCATCACTTTTAATAATTGGTAGGCTGAATTCAATTTTGGGTTTAGAAAAATAGTCTTCCTTTTTATGTGAGTAATGCACAAAGCGATTTTCTTTTGGTAAAAATTTTGAAATAGTATAATCTGTTTTTATCCAAATTACACCATTCACATATAAAACAGCATAAACATTAATCGATTCTTTTTCTTTTAGTTCATCGGGGTTAGTCAAGTAATGGGTAAACTGTCCTGTGCTTGGATTAAATTTATTCAATCCATTCTGGGTTCCTAGCCATAAATTACCTTCCTTATCTTCGGCAATAGCGTATACCCAACTCGAAGATATAGAATTGGGATCGAGCGGGTTTTTGTCGTAAGAAATAAAAGTTTTACCATCGAATCGATTCAAGCCCGCTTGTGTTCCAATCCATATTAAACCTCTACTATCTTGAAAAACACAGTTACCCTCGCTTTGCGACAAACCATCTTCTACACCATAATGACTGAACACAAGTTCTTTTTCTTGTGCGTATGTCAAAATCGAAAGACCTATTAAAAAAATAAGTACAATATATTTTGTCGAAATACTCAAATCCTTTTCAATAAAAGTTAAATGTATTAAATTCAGATGCATCAGAAATTCTTATTCAAATACAATGCTCCAAATTTATTCTTCAAAAGTAAAGATAGTATTTATTTATAAAACGAAGTGATTGGGAATGAAAATTTGATAATAAAAAAAGCACTCCAAATTGGAGTGCCTTAATTTTATCGAGAAAGAATCAATTACATTTTGATTAGTTTGTAAACCGAAACTTTTCCTTTTTCTACAAGGTTAACAACATAAATACCTTTCTGTAATGAACTGATATCAATGTTTTGTTCGTTTTGGTTTAATGTAACCGATTTTATAACTTTTCCATTTAAATCGATAATTCTAACTGATTGCAAATCGCTTCCTTTTATTGTAATATAATCGGTTGCAGGATTTGGGAAAATAAGCACACTGTTATTTGCAATAACTGGTTTTACACTCACATTGGTTGGTTCCCATTTCCAAATTCCATTAGTTACAGCATCGGTATTAAACCATCCAGACCATCCTGTATTCACATTGATAAAGTCAACATCTAAATGTTGCTCATCGTCAATGGTTACCCAAGTGGCTCCAGCATCTTCGCTATATGAAGAACCAGCAGTACCAGAAGCCGCTGATGTACTAAAAATTACATCGGCACCCGCAACCCAGCATAAGCCACCGCCTTTAAACACAGTTCCAACTGGGGTAATAGTAACCCAATTTGCTCCAGAATTAGTTGTTTTATAGACAGTTCCTGTGCTGGCCACCAACATACCAGTAGTTGCATTTTTGAAAGAAATATCTCCGCTAGTAGTTTCACTTCCGAAATCGCTAATGGGTGATTGGAATACTTGATAGTTAAATCCTTTATCCGATGAGTAGTAGATTCTTCCTTTATTTGTTGTGAACCAGAAATTGTCGCCAATAGCCTCAAATTGGCCTACATAACCGTACTCTCCTGTTAATGGTGCTGGAATATTGGCTCCGGATACAAGAGTCCATGTAGTTCCTCCATTTGTAGTTGTATAAATTTCGAACTCACTATTGATGGGGTCTCCCATGCATACACCATTATTAGCATCGAAGAAATAAACCACATTGGCAAAAGAAGAAGCGTTATTGAACGAGGCCGTTGTTTGTTTGGTCCAATTAGAACCACCATTAACGGTTTTCCAAATCCCTCCTTTAGTTGTACTTGTAGGATATACTGCGACATAAGCATTATTGGCATCAATCGCATCCAACATCGAAATGGCTAAAGTGGTACTTCCTAAATTCATACTACCGGCAGTCCAAGTCGTTCCACCATTGATGGTTTTGGTGAACTCTCGAATATTGTTTGCTGTATTAGTTCCATCATATGCAACAGCCCATGCAATATTTGCATCTACAATCGAGATGTGATTAATTCCTCTCGATGCAGTTGCAAATCCAGTGGCTTGAGGTGTCCAAGCACCCAAAGCTTCTTCAGTAACTACAATATATCCAACTTTTGTTTCAACATCACTGCTATTGGAATTTGTTACAGTTAGACTAACACCATAAGTTCCTACAGATGAATAGGTGATAGCAGGAGGTGTTTGGCCTGTATATGAAGCAGGAGATCCCCCATTAAAAGTCCACTCCCAAGAAGTAATTGGATTTCCTCCGTCGGAGGAAGCATCGGTAAAAGTTACTTGACCATCTACCACTAAAGATGTTACATTTGAAGTAAAATTAGCTACGGGATCGCCAGTTAAAGTAGCATGTACGCATGCCATGGCAGCGGCAGCATCAATTCTTCCGTGTTCTACAAATGTACCCACATTGACACAAGAATTGAATAAGCATTGCTCAATTTGGTCAGCAGTCAAAGCAGGATTATGACTTCTCATTAACCCCACCAAACCAGCAGCTAAAGGCGTAGCCATTGAAGTTCCCGACATAATATTGTATTGTCCAGAAATGCCGTAATCTGAAGGTGCTATACCTGCAGATGCATCTGTGGCATTACAAGCGGTAGTACTCAATAAAGGAACATTTTGATTAGATGACCCACCAGGAGCAGCAATATCGACCCATGAACCATAATTCGAGAATGATGAACGACCATTGTCTTGATCGGTAGATGCAACGGCAATAATATTATCGTAAGCAGCTGGATATGCCATATCAGTTACACCATCGTTGGCTGCTGCGGCTAATAATACGATATCTAAATCATCATGGAGTTGTGTATAGAAATCTTGTTCATTTTGGCTAGAAGAATATCCGCCAAATGACATAGAAAGTACTTTAATGGGTTGAGTAATAATCCAATTTAGGCCTTCGGCAAGATAATACAATTGGCCATCGGAATCTCGGCCTCCTTTGGCTGAATAAATGTTTACGCCACTTCCCATTGAAGCTACTCCTACACTATTGTTTGTTACAGCACCTATTAAACCGGCACAATGCGTCCCATGCGACCACTCATAAGTATTTGAGGGTGGAGCCGAACTTCCAGTAGTTTGCGATTCGCCATCGTAACTGGCTGTAATTGCAGCAGCTAAATCAGCGTGGGTTTCAAGAATAGCATTATCTACAACACCGACCGCAACAGAGTTATTACCGTATGCAATATCCCAAGCACCAGAGGCATTGATTACATCCAAATGCCAATTCCAGTCTACTCCCGACACCGTTCCATAATAAGGATCATTTGGCGTAGCGAAGGATTTGTAAAGCGGTACCCGTTCCACATTGTATACTCCAGATACTTGTTTTAGTGCCGACAAAAACTGATCAACCTTGTTGATGTCAGAAAAATAAACTTTTAAAATTCTTTGAATTTTTTCCACTTTAAGATTGCTAAAGGGTTGTTTAACCCCTGTAATCCCAAATTGACTTTGTAAATTGTTCAGAAAGTCAAAATATTCGACTTGATTGAGTGTAGTACCGTGTGTTTTAACCATTTTGGAATAAAGGTCGTGCGACACCGCAAAATAGATTTGCCCATCAATGTAGTTTTGATCGACAGTCTGTGCTGTCGAAATCCTGCTAAGCCCTATTAATGCTAGCAGCAGGACAAGTAAGTAATGTTTGCTCATAGTTT
>DYOK01000351.1 GCA_020720565.1 Acetofilamentum sp. | reverse complement strand
TTTTTTTAAAACTTTCGGATGGCTGTGAATATTTGTCATTTGTTGGCGAAATATACGATTACGCTAGACCCTTCTTCAAAAATCAATTCAATCTGTTCATTTTCGGCTTGGTTTAGTGTCCCCATCCACCATGATTGTAATGCCAAATGATTTAGTGGGAATTTTAATCCTACCGAACTTATTTTGTTAGTTGGATTTAATGAGAATATCGAAATTTGTGTACCAATTTCGGTTTGCAACTTGCAACTTTGGTTTATTGCTACAAATCGACCATAATCAGTAAGCATTTCGACTTCGAATTTTTGCGAATATTTAGCTAGAAGGGCAATGTTTCCGATGGTATGATCTTCGCGTAAACCCGTTGCTCCTAATATTAATATTCTTTTGATAGATTGAGATTCGCACCAATTAACTGCTTTTGTTAAATCGTTTGAATTTTGGTCAGGCACATGAATTAAAACTGAAGCATATTTTTGCATCAAATCTTTATCGAGCGAGTCTAAATCGCCAATAACAATATCTGGTTTTCGGCCAATCTGATCCAGATGACGCAACGCACCATCGCAGCAAACCAAAATTGGGGCATTTATTATTTGTTCGATTAAATCGAACTGCTTTGGAAATGAGCCATTGGCTAATATTACGGCGTATGTTGAATCCATTATTATTATTTTTTATTGATGGTCTTCGACCAACAAACATATTGCATTTTTTTCAGTACTTAAAACACCATATTACAATTTTGGAAGCATCATTTTTTTCCAAGAAACATATCCGAACACTGCCATTATTGTGTAGATTAAAAATAAAATTGCTGTTGGATATAAGCCTCTGTTAATATACAATGCAGCAGAAAGTGCATCGACTATTATCCAAATCCACCATTGCTCTATATATCGTTTGGCCAACATCCACGTTGCCACAAGACTTAATGCGGTAATAAATGCATCAATTTTGGGCAATGGTGAATCGGTTAGGTGCTGTAAAACAAAAGTCAGAAAACCAAATAAGACTAAAAAAGCTACGAAACTAAACCATGCCGTTTTGATAGTAATTTTAAGCACTTCAACCTGATCGGTGCCATTTTTATTCTGATTTCTGGCCCACAAATACCACCCCCAAATACTGACACCTATGTAATAAAGTTGTAAGGAAGACTCGGCATAAAGCTTAACAACGAAAAAAACATACAAATAAATGGCCGACGACAACAATCCAACAGGCCACATTAATGGCTTAGCCTTTATGCCGAGCAGAATGTATAACACCCCTAAAAGTGCCCCCAATACTTCTATATATACTTGTGTTGACATTCGATTTTGTGTTGTTTATTCATTGAGTTGCCTGTCCTCCTTCGGACGATAAATCCTCCTTCGGACGATAAATCCTCCTTCGGA
>DYOK01000130.1:5529-7481 GCA_020720565.1 Acetofilamentum sp. | reverse complement strand
TTTTTGTTGTGTGGCATGTTTTATTTACGGTCTGATAATCTCAAACTGTCCACCCAATCCCAGTTTAATAATACTCGAGGCTTTGTGTGGGGTGCGATCGTTTTGGCGGTACTGCACCACATAGTCGACATTTTTTAAAATCATTGGGTCAATTTCGTCAAAAAAACTTGGTGAATTTTGCCCACTGATATTGGCGGAAGTACTCACAATGGCGTTTCGAAATCGGCTTATAAGGGTGTGGCAAAAAGGCTCGTTACAAACTCGTATTCCTATCGAACCATCGGGGGCAATTAGGTTGCTGGCTAAATTCTTAGCGTTCGGGTATATGATGGTCATGGGGCGGTCGGAGGCTTCTATTAAGTCCCACGCAATTTCGGGCACTTCGTCTACATAATACTCGATCCGTTGGGGTTCGTCGACCAAAATAAGCAAGCTTTTTTGATCGGCTCTTTGTTTTATGTCGTAGATTTTTTTGACTGCAGCTTCGTTTTGAGCATCACAACCTAATCCCCATATCGTATCGGTAGGATACAAAATTACACCACCTGCTCTTAAAACCTCGATGGCCTTTTTTAAATCTTCGGCATCGTATCTTTCGTTATTCATGCTTGTATTGTTTTGGTTTCCAATCTATTGTTATATCAAAGTGCTTTGAGTAATTTTATGTTGTATTCTTTTAGTTCAAGTGTTTGAAACATAGGTAATTGTATTCGTTAAAAACAAACAAGGGCCTTAAATCATTCATAAATTCTGATAAACCGATAAAAGATCTTCTCTTATTTTGTTGGTGTTAAATCTTTGAACGTATTCAGATCCCATATTTTTCATTTGGTGCTGTAAATCTAGGTTTTGACTAACCGTTCGGATGGCCGTAGCCAGTTCGTCGAGCGAGCGGCTTTCTAAGTAGTAAGAATTGGGACCGCCAGCTTCGGGAAAACAACCGCTAGCTGTTGTAATTACTGGTAAATTGCTATATAATGCTTCAATAATGGGTATACCAAATCCCTCGAAGGTCGAAGGATAAACCATCATCTCTGCCATTTGGTAAAATGCAGGTAGCTCACTGTTTTCGACCGTGTGCAATATGCGAATTTGTGGCTCAAGCCGATGGTGTTGAATGTATTGTTTAATTTCATCGGCATAGGGCGTTGAGCGCCCCACCAAAATGAGGGGTAAGTCAATTCGGTGTTCGTGTATAGCTTTAACAATATCGAAGGCATTTTTTCGAGCTTCTATCGTGCCAACATTTAAAATATACCTCGAAGGTAAATTGTACTTTTTTCGAATCGATTGCAGCGTCTGTTCGTCTGCTTTTGTTTTAAAAGAATCGTTACACGACTGATAAACCACCTCGATTTTAGGTTCTGAAATTCCGTAAAAAGACACAATGTCTTGCTTAGTTTGTTGACTGATGGCTATTATTTTGTCGGCATTTTGACAAGCACTTTTAAACTTCCAATCATACATAGTTCGGTCGAAAGGCTTGTACCATTGCGGATATCGCTTGAAAATTAAGTCGTGAATCGTTACAACTGTTTTGCACGTTTTGCCCAAAGTAAAAGGCAATTCGTTGCTAAGTCCGTGAAAGATATCCAATTTTAAAGTCCTGATATCTTTGGCTATCGAAAAGCTCCTCCAATAAGCCGATAGCCATTGGTCGATAGGCTCTTTGGGTGTGTGAGTGATGCCAAATTGTGGTTCGAAAACTTGGGAATTGACTTTTGGTGTAAACAAATGCAATTCGTTTTCGGGTGTTACTGACAGCATTCGAAGTAAATCGCGACTGTAATTGCCTAAGCCACTTCGATTGTGAAAAGCTCGTTTAGCATCAAATCCTATTTTCATGTGTTTATTCGTTGATTTGCCTGTCTACCGCCAGGTAGATTGAAAGTTGAGAGTTTAAGGTTACAAGCCTGTCTACCGCCAGGTAGATTACAGGTTTAATTTAATTT
>DYOK01000130.1:0-5429 GCA_020720565.1 Acetofilamentum sp. | reverse complement strand
TTCATCATTCAGAATTAATCATTTCGTCTGTAGCAGTTGATTTTGGGATTAAACAGATACGCCAAAATCGCGAAGCGCATTGTTAAGCGATGTTTTTAAATCGGTCGAGGGCTTACGTTGTCCAATAATTAAGGCACAAGGGACTTGGTATGCTCCTGCAGGAAAGGTTTTGGTGTAAGTTCCTGGAATTACGACCGATCGTTCTGGTATCACCCCTTTGTATTCGATGGGCTCTGTACCCGTTACGTCAATAATTTTGGTTGATGCGGTGAGTACCACGTTGGCCCCTAAAACCGCTTCTTTTTTTACATGAACGCCTTCGACAACGATGCAACGTGAACCCACAAAACAGCCATCTTCTACAATGACTGGTGCGGCCTGCAAGGGCTCTAAAACGCCACCTATACCTACGCCACCACTCAAATGTACGTTCTTGCCAATTTGTGCACAAGACCCAACTGTTGCCCAAGTATCGACCATTGTTCCTTCGTCGACAAATGCACCAATATTGACATACGATGGCATCATAATTACGCCTTTAGCTAGATACGCCCCATAACGTGCAACGGCATGAGGTACTACGCGAACACCTTGCACAGCATAGTCCTTTTTTAGAGGTATTTTGTCGTAAAACTCTAAGGGACCAAGCTCGAAAGTTTCCATGGATTGGATCTGAAAGTACATGACCACTGCCTTTTTAATCCATTCGTTTACTTGCCAGACATCGCCATTGGGTTCGGCGACTCTAATCTGTCCTTTGTCAAGTTGTTCAATAATGTGTCGAATGGCACCGATGGTTTCGGTTTGTTTGAGCAATTGGCGGTCATTCCAAGCCAATTCGATTAGCGATTTTAAATTATTTATCATTTTTTGAAATGTTAGAATTGACATAAGATATTCGGCATTTTCTGTAGCGCTCAGGTTATTAGATTTTTACAAACCATTGTTTTGATCGAATGACTTTAACTAAGGTTGGAATAACATCATCGAAAAACAACAGGGCATTGCATGGCATAGATTGTGAAACAAAAGTAAAGGGAATTTTATTATTGTTGAATTATCCCCTTCAATTTGTTGTCGGCTCTGTTCTTAATTTTTATAAAAAATACAAATGTTTTAAGCACAATATAATGAATTGTATTATACTAATACAGCTGTTTAGTCCAATTTCTATTGGACTAAACAGCTGTGCTTTGGGTATAATTATAAATCCAGAATCAAAATTTGATTTAAAAACGGTAAAACAAGCCCAACTCACCAGTCATATTTAACTCGGTCATATCGTATAAAGCATATCCTGCCATTAAATTAATACTCACTCTTTTAAGCATTAATATTTCGATACCTAATCCTATTCCTGCATTGTATCTATAATATTCAAAAGTTGCGGGTTCTGAACTTTGTCCGTTTTCGTTCCAAACTTCGTATGTATTTTTCTCATACAAGAAATGATTGCCCTGATAAAAAAACAAATTACTGTACTGAGATTCGATAATTCGATAAATTGGGCTTAAACCTAAACTGATTTGAGCATAATCTTCAGAAACCAATGGGGCGAATGTGGCTTGAACGCCCCAGCGACTATGCATATAACGATAAGAAAGCCCATAACCTGTGGTAAAACCAGCCGCTACTCCGATGTGATGTTTATACACTGTAACAGAAGGAGTGGGTTCTGGAGTTTGTGCATTGGACAACAGCACGGTACAAAGTCCTATTGCCGACAAAATGATACTAAGTGATTTCATATTTTATTTTATTTTAATTTATCAACGAAAATCATGCCGAGTTATTGTTTTACAACAATCAAAAAAACGAGATTGACATTAAATCAGCAAGTTGTGTAAACTCTTTGAATGTATCATGTCGGTTTGATAATCAAAGTGTACTATTTGTTTTTACGACACAAATTATTTTGCAATCTTCTTCCGTAAAATCAAGCTGAAATGGATTATTGTAGATTTCTCGATATGATGTATCTTTACAGTTTATTTAAAAAATTTACTGTATTTTATCTCTAAGCTATAAATTATTCATTATCATGCAAGTAATAGGAAAATACACCCCTAAAAATCACGTCAGAATTGTTACGGCCGCCTCTTTGTTCGACGGTCACGATGCAGCTATTAATGTCATGCGCCGTATTATTCAAGCTACAGGTGTCGAAGTGATTCATCTGGGTCACAATCGCTCGGTGCAAGAAATTGTAGACTGTGCCATACAAGAAGATGTTCAAGCCATTGCCATTACCTCGTATCAAGGTGGACACGTAGAGTTTTTCAAATACATGCACGATTTATTGAGCGAAAAAGGCTGTGGACACATCAAGCTTTTTGGTGGTGGCGGTGGGGTAATCTTGCCCGAGGAGATTGCCGAACTACATGCATACGGCATTGCTCGAATCTATTCGCCCGATGATGGTCGCGAGATGGGATTGCAGGGCATGATTAACGATTTGGTGCAACAATCGGACTTCGGCACCGGAACTCAAGCCCAGTCGCTCGAAGCCATTCAAAATAAAGATGTGAATGCGGTTGCTAGGATGATTTCTGCTGCCGAAAATAACGGAAATCAATTCGAAAAAGAACTCGAACAGATTCGACAAGCGGCATTAGTCTCTAAAGTGCCCGTTTTAGGGATAACGGGTACCGGAGGTGCCGGAAAATCGTCGCTAATTGACGAGCTGGTGCGTCGTTATTTGCATCACTTTACCGATAAAACCATTGCAATTATTTCGGTCGATCCGTCGAAACGCAAAACAGGCGGTGCACTCTTGGGGGACAGAATTCGTATGAATGCAATCAATCATCCGAGAGTTTATATGCGTTCGTTGGCTACTCGCCAGTCGAATTTAGCCTTGTCGCATTATGTTAAAGATGCGGTCGATATTGTTAAAGCCGCTCGATACGATTTGGTTATATTGGAAACTTCGGGAATTGGACAATCCGATACCGAAATTGTCGACCATTCCGATGTATCCATGTATGTTATGACCCCAGAGTATGGTGCCGCCTCGCAGCTCGAAAAAATAGATATGCTCGATTTTGCCGATGTCATTGCATTGAATAAGTTCGACAAACGCGGTGCTCTCGATGCCCTTCGCGATGTTAAACGTCAATTTCAACGCAATCATCAGTTATTCGATCAAAATGTCGATGGAATGCCCATTTTCGGAACCATTGCTTCGCAATTTGGCGATCCCGGTGTAGACAGTTTGTACGCCAGATTGATGCAGACCGTCAGTCGCAAAACCAATTTAGGGTTTGATTTGGCTATTACCGAATCGGAAGAGATGTCGGAAAAGGTACATATTATTCCGCCGCATCGCACGCGATACTTGTCCGAAATTTCGGAAACCGTCCGAAATTATAATCTTTGGACTGAAAATCAAGCCGATACAGCCAACAAATTGTTTGGATTAAAACAAGCCTTCGATTTAGTAAACGACGATTCTACAAAACAACATTTACAAAAGGCATATCAGACCGTTGAACAAGATTTTGACCCTAAGAATAAGGTAATTATCGAACAATGGGAGCACAAAAAAGCCCAATACCAAGGCGATTTTTATACGTTTCAAGTTCGCGATAAACAAATCAAAATTCAAACTTTTACCGACAGTTTATCCCATACCAAAGTTCCCAAAATTGCCCTGCCTAAGTTCAAAGCTTGGGGCGAAATCTTGCGTTGGAATCTAAAAGAAAACGTTCCGGGCGAATTTCCTTATGCAGCCGGAGTGTTTCCGTTTAAGCGCGAAGGCGAAGATCCGACCCGTATGTTTGCCGGCGAAGGTGGCCCCGAGCGAACCAATAAAAGATTCCATTATGTGTCGTTAGGGATGCCTGCAAAACGCTTATCAACAGCTTTTGACAGCGTTACGCTTTACGGTGAAGATCCACATATTCGTCCTGATATTTATGGTAAAATTGGAAACTCGGGCGTTTCGATTGCTTGCTTAGACGATGCCAAAAAGTTGTATTCCGGTTTTAGATTGTGCGACCCCAAAACCTCGGTTTCGATGACTATCAACGGCCCGGCACCCATTCTTGTAGGCTATTTTATGAATGCGGCCATCGACCAAGAATGCGAAATATACATCAAAGAAAATGGACTCGAAAAAGAAATAGAGGCTAAAATTGAGGCCATTTATAAAGAAAAAGGCACCCAAAGGCCAAGCTATCAAGGTCAATTGCCCGACGGAAACGATGGCTTAGGCTTGATGCTTTTAGGTGTTACAGGCGATATGGTTTTGCCTGCCGATGTCTACGAAAAAATTA
This sequence comes from Acetofilamentum sp., assembly GCA_020720565.1. Taxonomy (GTDB): domain Bacteria; phylum Bacteroidota; class Bacteroidia; order Bacteroidales; family JAFGXI01; genus JAFGXI01. The sequence continues at coordinate 1,152 of DYOK01000130.1, read as the reverse complement.
AAGCCGACACCATTGCTAATGTGCGAGGAACTGTTCAAGCGGATATTCTGAAAGAAGATCAAGCCCAAAACACTTGTATCTACTCAACCGATTTTTCGCTAAAACTTATGGGCGATATTCAGGAGTATTTTATCAATAATAATGTACGCAATTTTTATTCAGTTTCCATTTCGGGCTACCATATTGCCGAAGCCGGTGCCAATCCCATTACTCAATTGGCTTTGACATTAGCCAACGGGTTCACTTATGTAGAATACTATTTAAGTAGGGGCTTAGATGTCAATAAATTTGCACCAAACTTGTCGTTTTTCTTTTCGAATGGTCTCGACCCCGAATATGCCGTTATCGGTAGAGTGGCTCGATTAATTTGGGCTAAGGCCATGAAGCTGAAATACAAAGCCAACGACCGCTCACAAATGTTAAAATATCACATTCAAACCTCGGGTCGTTCGTTACATGCTCAAGAAATCGACTTTAACGATATCCGCACCACTTTGCAGGCTTTGTATGCCATATACGACAATTGTAACTCGCTGCATACCAATGCTTACGACGAGGCCATTACCACCCCGACCGAAGAATCGGTACGTCGGGCCATGGCCATACAGATGATTATCAATCACGAATTGGGTGAGGCTAAAAATCAGAATCCGCTTCAAGGTTCGTTTATAATCGAAGAATTGACCGATTTAGTCGAAGAAGCTGTTATGGCAGAATTCGATAGGATTACCGAACGAGGCGGTGTTTTGGGCGCTATGGAAACCATGTACCAACGCAGTAAAATCCAAGAAGAATCGTTGTATTACGAGACTTTAAAACATAACGGCGAATTGCCTATTATGGGTGTCAACACATTCTTATCATCGGCCGGTTCAAAAACGGTAACCCCTCAAGAAGTAATTAGAGCCACTGTCGAAGAAAAAGCTTATCAATTGTCGATGCTAAAAGAACTTCATAAAACCTACGAATTGGAAGCAGAACATGCATTACACAACCTACAAAGTCGTGCCCGTCATGGCGAAAATGTCTTTGAAGTTTTGATGCAAGCTACCAAGTTTTGTAGCATCGGGCAAATCACCCGTTCGCTTTTCGATGTGGGTGGTCAGTACAGAAGAAATATGTAAAAAATGATTTTATCGGTTTTAAAAGCGC
>DYOK01000350.1 GCA_020720565.1 Acetofilamentum sp. | reverse complement strand
TCAAGTTTACCTGTTAAAACATAAATTATGATTTTAATGGTTCGGGTCTTTTTACACCCCCTTGCTTTGGCTTTTGCTGCTTTAAATAGGGAATTAAAACCTTCTAATATTCCGTTTGATATTCGACTCTTTCTAATATAATTTACAATGATCTCGAAGTATTTTATTAATATTTAATGATTTAATCACTTACTTTGAGCTTTCAAGGTCTTCGTTTTTTGTTTTCTTACTTCCGAAAAACAAAACGCCACCCATCAAAGCACCGTAAAGCGTCATATTGACAGGGTCAGATTGAATGGCACACGAACCCGATTCGCATCCAATAAAATAATAATAAAGATATCCACCGATAGAGCCGATAACAATTCCGATAATGAATCTGACCCAGAGAATTTTTTTAATTGTGTCTTTAATATCCATACGATATTTTATATTTGTTCGTTTACAAAAATAGGATTTTAAAATCGTCTTTTATGTCAAAATGGAAATTTTACTTGGTATTATTGATTATTAACACATTGCATTTAAAGGCTCAAAACACTTCTTTTTTGCAAAATGCCGAAAGTGATTTAAACGAAAGTTTTGAGCAACTTTTTCAGAACGATGGATCAAGGTTTACTCAACCCGACCATCTGATGTGGTTAATTAACAACGATATCGAATATCAATTTATCGATTTGCTTAAATACCCAGCTAGCTTCGATTACCCATTCGATTCGCTAAAACGCATTGGAATTCGATATAGTAACGACCGTAAAGTAAAAGTTTATACATGGAATATCAAACTTTCCGATGGCACTCATCGCTATTTTGGATTTATTCAACACAAAGTGGGTAAAGATGTAGTTGCATTCCATCTAAAAGAAGATACCACTTTGCGAAAAGAAATTCAATTGATTAATTATGACCAAAAAAATTGGTGGGGCATGAACTATTATCAAGTGGTCGATTTTAAACACCGCGGTAAAACGTATTATTTGCTTATGGGAATGCGAAACAATGGTTATGTGAGTAAAACCAAAGTGCTCGATATCTTGTCGTTCAATCGAAAGCAAGCCAAATTTGGGAAAAGTATGTTTAAAAATGAAAAGAACCGCTTAGAACGTATCGTATTTGAATACAATCACAAAGTTTCGATGGTAATGAATTATGATGCCAATTACAAAATGGTGATTTTCGATCATCTTGCCCCCGAAACACCTGCTTTAAAAGATCAATTCCGATTTTACGGCCCCGATGGTTCGTACGATGCTTATCAATTTGACGGCGATAAATGGGTGTATCGTCCCGAACAATGGATTGTAAACGAGCGAAATAAACTCCAAGAAAATCTTAAAAAACCTATCGAAGAAAAAACCATTTACTAAGAGGTTGTTTAAAATTTATTTTTCAAGTTTATTATGTGCCTTTTTCAGTCATATTTCAGC
>DYOK01000349.1 GCA_020720565.1 Acetofilamentum sp. | reverse complement strand
ATATCGATTGAGCAAAATTTCAAGATACAAAAAAAGCACAAACTTAAGTTGTTTGTGCTTTTGTACCCGGAGCCGGAATCGAACCGGCACGGACTAATGTCCACTGGATTTTAAGTCCAGCGCGTCTACCAATTCCGCCATCTGGGCAACCTTATGAGCGAGAGACGGGGCTCGAACCCGCGACCCCGACCTTGGCAAGGTCGTGCTCTACCAACTGAGCTACTCTCGCATGATTGCGGTTGCAAAGGTAATGTATTTTTTAAAATCACAAAATGAAATTCAAAAAAAATATCCATTTTTCAATTGTTATTCTCATGTTTATACTTGTTTTTAGTCTGATATTTTTGGTTATCAATATCATACGGACGCATTTATTCGCACACTAATTTTAATTTTATTTTTAATTTCCGAAAATATTGAACTTTAACCCATGATTTGGTAATTGACATCTTACTTTTTTAATAAGAAAATCGAGTTCTATTGACTTTGTTTTAATTCAATTCAAAATTTGTATTTGTTATTTATGTTTTGATTTTTATATTGTTATTAAATTTAGTTTGGGTTTTAATAAATTTTCGGCATGGAATATTGTGGCTTTCCCAAACAAATTTAAGTTTTTAATTTTATTTCAAAATTTTGAATTAATTTAGGGTTTCTTAAAATATGTAAATGTGATGTGTTCACTGTAAAAAATCATTATCTTCGCTGCCAAATACTATTGGCTCATGATTTCAGACAGCATCGTCATAATTCCCACTTACAACGAGAAAGAAAATATCGAAAATATTATTCGAACGGTGTTTTCGCTCAATAAAGTGTTTCATGTTTTAGTGGTCGAAGATGGGTCTCCCGATGGTACGGCTCAAATTGTTAAAACGCTTCAAAAAGAATTTCCGAATCAGCTTTTTATATTAGAGCGGTCAGGGAAACTTGGTTTGGGTACAGCATATATTACAGGATTTAAATGGGCTATCGATAAAAAATATCAGTATATTTTCGAGATGGACGCCGATTTTTCTCATCCCCCCGAAAAATTACTCGATTTGTACCATGCTTGTGCGGTAGATGGTGCCGATATGGCCATTGGTTCTCGTTATAAATCGGGCGTCAATGTGGTCAATTGGCCAATGGGACGTGTGCTCATGTCGTATTATGCATCGGCTTATGTCCGTTTAGTTACTGGGATGAGCATTCGCGACACAACCGCTGGCTACTGTTGTTATACCGACAAGGTGTTAAAAACCATCGATTTAGATCGTGTTCGTATGGTGGGCTATGCCTTCCAAATCGAAATGAAATTTACCACTTGGAAATTCGGTTTTAAAATTGAAGAAATCCCCATTGTGTTTACCGATCGCAAAGCAGGATCGTCCAAAATGAGTGGAGGTATTTTTTCAGAAGCTGTATTTGGAGTAATCAAAATGAAAGTAAA
>DYOK01000129.1 GCA_020720565.1 Acetofilamentum sp. | reverse complement strand
GTTTGTGTTTGAGTCGAAGTATTGCCTTGTGAATCGGCATAAGTCCAAGTAACGGTATGAGTTCCTTGAGTTGTTATTGGAAACACAGTACTTGTAATACCGGTAATTGCACCCTCGCACGCATCGTTTGCTGTCGGGGCAGATGCAGTTGCGCTGCAAGAACCTGTTACATCGGGCAATACAGCCAAAGCTGCAAGCGGTGCATTTGTATCGTCAATAATAATATTTTGTGTTTGTGTGCTTGTATTTCCGTTACCATCATCGTAAGTCCAAGTTACTGTTGTAGTACCTTGACTTGTAATTGGAAATACAGTTGCCGTGGTAGCTGTTATAGTGCCTGCACATGCATCGGAAGCCGTTGGGGATACAGCAGAAGCTGAGCATTGTCCTGTTACATCAGGTAAAGAACCGAGATTAGCAATTGGCGCTTCACTGTCGTAAACCGTATAAGTTCCCGTAATTGAACCATCGTAATTAGCATCATCAATTTCGGCAACAACATTATAAGTCCCAAGTGCAGAGGGGATATCAATTCCACCATCATACTCTACTTTTATGGTCAATCCCGCAGGTGAGCTAGAGGCGGTAAGACCAACCGGTGAGCCTGTACAAGGTTGTGAAATATTGGTTAAATTAATTGTGGCTGTGGCTTTAATTACATTCTGAACACGTTCATATGTTACTGAAGCATAAACGGTGTTACCTGCTTGATAGGCATAAATCAAAGTTTGACCCACATTGTTTACATTGGCAACAGTTCCAGAAACAGCTACAACAGTGGCGTTTGATGTCGAAAAGGTTACGGGCAAACCGGAACTTGCAGTAGCTGACAACCCAAAATCAGGATCACCGTAGGTTTTGTCGGCAAGTGCAGCAAAATTGATAACTTGAGCCATTTTACCAGCTAATTGGAAGTCGAAACTTTCTAATATACCGCCAGATTCGGCTAAAACCGTACCTTTAGTATAAGCTACCGTAATGGTGTTGGCCGTATTTAAAGCTGGACTTACATATACAATGATGGTTGTAGGATCACCTGCTTTAAGCGAACAAGAGTTTGAAGTAACTAAAACGCCATTATCTTTAACGGCAAATTCCGAATGTTTTCCTGTGGGGTCGGCCATATTTCGGTCGAATGTTATTTCGACACGATCAGATTCTTTAGCTGCAAATAAAAAGTTGGGGATTCCCGGAGGCGAAACATTAACGGCAATTGTAGCATCGGTTGATGTTCCCGTAGCATCGGAAAAATGGAAATTGAAACTGCCGGCTCCGTTTCCGCTACCCCCTGAGGCTACATAAAACACTCTAAAAGAAGCATCGGTAATATCGGTAGGAACAGATGAAATAGCCGCACCTAAAACGCCCCCATTGTATTGGTACAATTGGCCTTGTGTAGGCAATGACGTGATGGTAGCAGTTTTGCTACCAGCATCGCCGCCGGTAAACCCTAAGGTAATGTCACGCTGTTGTCCCTGTTCCAGATAAATGGTTTGAGGAATAGCCACCAAAGGAGGATTGGAGCTGGTTGTAAATTTCCATATTTCTGACCAAGTTTCGACATTGGCAGAATTAAACGTAGAAACTTGCCAATAGTAAGTGGTATTGGTCGCTAAAGAATAATCATATTCAAGTGTACTTAAACTTGCAGAAGTATGTATTGGACTACTGATGTCCGCATTGGTCGATATTCTTACAACATAATGGTCGGCATTTGCAGCGGCATTCCATTGGAAATTCAAATCGACACCTACAGTGGAGTTATATGCAGGACTGAGTAATTCGGCAATCCCCGCTCTGGGAATAGCAGCAACCAGTAAAACACCGTCGTAAAGCGCATTTTGGTCTACAGTATATGAACCTAAGCCGTCGGGTGTATATAAAAATGCGTCTTCGCTTTGGATCAGGCCGCTGGTGTTGCATCCCAATTGGATTGCAGAAGTTCCTCCACTATTTTCTATTCCGAATGTACTAGAATTACCGCTGGCTCTTAAATTGGATAAGTCAACAATACTTCTGTATTGAACCTGAATTTTGTTGCTTGTTTCATAAAGAATAATCTGAAAAGTCCCTAATAATACAGGTGAAGCATAAAATGACATATTGTTAAATTGCACAATACATTTACGGTTTGGTGCTGTACCCACAGTGTTATACATAATTTCGCCTGTGGCATGAATAACGATATCGTCCCAAAAGGCAGCAATCATGTTGTTTGGTGTACTTGTATTGGGAATACAAGTATTCGAATAGGTCGTTGAACCTGCCCCGAATGTAAGCAAGCCGTTTGAACTAAAATAGAAATTGGTGTAATTATTACCATAAAAGTTAAAGGTAAACCCTATGGGTAATGCACCCCAATAGTAATCGTCGTGATAACCCTGGGCTGCATTAGTTCCGCCGCTACTATTCGTTGGAATAATCCCCAAATATTCCGTTTCCGGAGGCAGGGCATAAGCCGTAGAGAATAACAACATCAATGTTGCTATCCACCACATTTTTAAATTGCGAGTAAAATTTTTCATATCTGTTTATTTTATTGTTGTGCTATAAATTGTAAACCCGTAATGGCTTCGAGGCGTTGCTTAAGTGCCTGACCTTCTTCACCGTCAAACACAAACTCGCCATGAACCACAACCCTTTGACGTATATTCTGTTTCCAAGACGCTAAGTCTTTGGCGAATAAATCGACTGTTTCTGCCGTTAGCGCAATGTTATTAAATACCATTGCACCTGGCTTTGTAGCTACATAAATATGCAATTCTTCGAGTTGTTTGTGTGCGATGGCATTGGCAATTTGAGCCGGTGCTTTTAGTTCGTCGCCTTGCGTCACATAGTTGATACTGCCCCTAAAAGCAGGCATCTCGAAAGATTCGTCTTGAATCGTAAATTGGCTTGTGGTCTGTGCACCCACATTTTGAATACACAGCAGGGCAAAAAGGATAACCCATAACATTGAAACGTGTTTCATAACTTTGTATTTTTAAATAATGAATTTGTAGGAATTTTTTGTTTTTCGACAATGACACTTTACGTCGATAAAGAAATTTGGTTTGCTTATTTGTATCAATGATATAAAAAATAGGCTTAAGTACTTATGCTTTTTGGCAAACCTAAACAAGTAGCCAAATACCTTATTTACATATATATACAAAAAAATAAAGGAGAGGTATCTCTCTCCTTTCGTAATTGAATGTCCTCTTGAGGTACACTTCAACTTACCTATTTGGTTTTATTTGTTAACTTGTTCGTTAAAAAAACAAAAAAGTTACGTTAAGATATAAAAAAACTTATATTTACGTATTAACACTTAAAACGGAGTGTTCCTTTCGCTAGAGTCGAACGGTTTTTCTTCAAAAACATGATTGGCATTCATGCGTTCATCGGTATTCATTTTCGATTGTATTTTTTGTAATACTTGAACTTGAGGTGATTCTGTAATAATTCCACCCGCGGTTTCCCACTCTTCGAAACGTGCAAACTCGTCGCGGAATCGCAAAGACACATCGGCCGTTTGTCCGTTACGATGTTTGGCGATAATAATCTCGGCAAGACCTCTTGTCGAAACGCCATCCACTTCGGCAATTCCCATTCTTTCGGGTCGGTTGATAAATGCAATAATATCAGCATCTTGCTCAATGGCACCAGACTCGCGTAAGTCAGCCAACATGGGTCGTTTTTGTGTTCCTGTACGCAACTCTACACCCCGATTTAACTGAGCCAAGGCTATAATTGGGATCTCTAGCTCTTTGGCAAGCTGTTTTAAAGAGCGTGAAATCTGACTGACTTCTTGCTCTCTGTTTCCGCTTTTACCTTCGCCTTTCATCAGCTGCAAGTAGTCGATAACCACAATATCGAGTCGATGTTTTGCTTTTAATCGGCGACATTTTGCACTCAATTCGAAAATTGTCATCGAAGGAGAATCGTCTATAAAAATGGGAGCTTGGTAAAGTTTTTCGACTTTTTCTTCGAGATGTGCCCATTCTTTGTCGGTTAATTTGCCCGATTTGATGGTGTTGTGGTCAATCTCAGTTTCGCTTACAATAAGACGATTAACCAATTGAATTGATGGCATCTCTAAACTAAAAAAGGCCACAGATTGATCGTGGTCAGCAGCCATGTTCCTGGCCATAGACAAGGTAAATGCGGTTTTACCCATTGATGGACGAGCTGCGATAATAATGAGGTCGCCTTTTTGCCAACCTTGTGTAATTTTATCGATGCTTGGGAATCCCGAAGGTACTCCGTTAAATTCTTTATCTTTGGCTTGCTGTATCTTTAAAATGGCATCGTCGAGAATGGGAGAAATGGGTAAAATTTCTTTTTTAACCACACCAGAGCTAATGGCAAATAAGTCTTGCTCAGATTGATCGAGTAATTGATAAACGTCCAATGTATTGTCATAAGCCTGACGCTGTATGTCGGAAGTGACTCTAATTAATTCGCGTTGAATGAATTTTTGAGCAATAATCCGTGCATGAAAATCGATGTGAGCTGCCGATGCAATCTTGTTTGATAGTTGGGCAATATAGCCAGCTCCCCCTATTTCGGCTATCCATCCTCGGTTTCGCAATTCTTGTGTGACTGTCAACAAATCGATTACTTTGCCATTTTCGGCCAATTGCTTAACCACGGTATAAATCTTTTGGTGTTCTGGTTTATAGAACGCTTCGGGCGATAATAAATCGAGAACAACTTCTATGGCGTCTTTTTCGAGCATTAAAGCCCCTAAAACAGCTTCTTCCATTTCTATGGCCGATGGTTGAGTTCTTCCAACAGCAATGCTCAGCTCTTGGTGACTTTTTTGCAATTTATTTTCGTTTGCCATATCTATTTTTTAAGGGAAATAAAGGGATTGCAAAAATAAAATTCTTAATTTTATTCCATGCATAAATACCGTCTAGTTTATAAACACATTGCCTTATCCTTTGTTAGTTATCTGTTCATTACTTTTAGCTCTTGCCAGAAAACAGACGAGCAAGTGCCTTTCATTCAAATTGAACAGCCAAGTGGGGGTAGTTACTCGGTGCTCGACTCGATTCGTGTTGTCGCTCAAATTTCTGATAACGAGATAATAACAAGGGTTTCGGTATATGTTATCAACGAATCGAATCAACGCATCAGTACACCTACCAGTCTTTACCTCAATCAGAAAAATTACAATTTGAATATCCTCCATACCATCGATAATCTATATCTGAGCTCAGGTTCATATTACTTGGTTGTCGAGGCATGGGACGAACAAAATGAAAAAAAGAGCTACATCCCCATTCAAATTGGGGCTATCGAAAGGCAATTGACCGATATTATCATCATTGAGGGCGACCTTATTAGCACAAAAATTATTTCGATATATCAACGAAATCAAGTACTTAAGGTCATAGCCGAACCCTACCAATGCTTTTTGTATAACCCATACGCTAAACAATATCACTTCCTCTCAACACAAGGCATACTAAGTGCATACCAATCGAGTAATTGGGAGAAAAAATGGACGGTAGATCAATTAAAAGACCCCAGTCATGTTTATACTGGGCAATTGAAATATGAAAACAATCTAACTTTTGTCAGTAACTTTAGGGGTGCTATTGCAGGATACGGGCCAACAGACAAAGTGATTTGGCAAGCCAATACAAGTGGAAATCAAGCTCAAATTTCCGATTTTATTTTTACCGAAAATAATATTTTAGTCAGTATGCTCTCGTTCGCCATTGGATATGATGTAGTTGAACAATTGAATAGAGGCACTGGCGCATATGTGCGTTCTTTTGACATCAATTTTACGCCAAAACGTATTTGCCCAATTGACCAAGATTTAAATATTGTTTTTGGAAATTACTATAATCAAGCTCGTGCATGTTCACTTTCGACCCTGTACAATTTGGTTTGGCCAGTTGGCGACTTTGGAAGTGCTCATCTCGAAGATGCTTTTAAAGTGACCGATTATCAATATCTTGTAGCCTTGGATCACAAAATTATTGAATACCACATTACGAGCCAGATGCAGCGCACACTCGATACGTGTTCGAACGACATTAAGTTTTTTTATGAACCGCTAAACCAAAAGCTATTTTACGTCGACGGCTCGCAAATCAAAATCTCGAATCACCCACAAACAGGGCATCAGCTATATTACAGTCATACCCATGAAATTAAAGACTTAATTTTCGTATACAATAAATAAGGCTTTTGCAGATTAAGGTCTTCGACCTATTTATTGTTTTTTTACCTGGGCCATTATCAGGTGTTTAGCAAAATAAAATACAACACGATTTTATCCAAAGTACTCAATCATTCCAAAGCAGAGCAAATAGCTTAAAAATATTCCGCATCAAACTAAATTAAGCTAAACTCTTCTATCGATAAAAGTGATGGGTTTACGGCTCAGCTCAGGAAATTGTCTTTTATTAATCTCAGATATAGACTCGAATATAATATTAGGCGCCACGCGCAATTTGGTTCTAAAGAAGTCTTTTATTTGTTTTTCGAACCATTCCGATGGTGATTTTGTTCCAATATATATGGTAATTTCGTCGGTTCCAATTGTATTTGTCGACACCTCGACAATATAGTTTTCGACATTTTCAATTCCATTAAGAATATCGTAGAAAGCTGGAGGGTAAAGGGTTGTGCCTTTAAATTTAATCATTTGTTTTTTTCGACCAATTACTGGACCCAAACGCATGGTGGTTCTTCCGCAAACACATGGATCGGTATAATGGTAGCATATATCACCTGTTTTAAACCTCAATAGCGGCATTGCCTCGACACCCAAAGTGGTTATAGTGACTTCGCCTGCTTGGTCTGGTTCTACAGCTTGGTCGTTATCGTCGAGAAATTCTACAATAATCATTTCAGGATGATGGTGTCCTCCTTTACCCGCCGAGCACTCTGTAAAAGCTGTTCCCATTTCGGTCGAAGCATAGGTCGAGTACAACGCAATGTCCCATTTATCTTTAATTTTTTGCCCTAGTGTATTCAGCGTAAAATCGGCATTTCGCAGGCTTTCGCCAATACAAATGGCCTTTTGAATGCCTAAATTTTGATAATCGATGCCATTTTTTTCGGCATATTCAATCAACTTAACAATAAACGAAGGTACCGTAACAATGGCATTGGGCTTTATACGTTGAATGGTATCAAATTGCAAACCAGGGTTCCCAGGACCAACCCGAACCACACCTGCCCCAAGTTTTCTGATGCCTGAATAATAGGCTAAACCTGCCATAAATCTACGGTCCATAGTAACCATTAGTTGGTATAAATCATTGGAATCGCCACTGGCACAGGCAAACGATATAAATTCGTTATACGCTAGACGTTCCAAATCATTTTCGGTCATTGCAAAAACCACGGGCTCCCCCAATGTTCCTGATGTGGTCACATAATCGATAATCTGATGCTTTGGCACACAAACAAAATCGAAGTTTTGGTTTTGCAAATCATCTTTTGTTGTAACAGGGATTTTCGTCAAATCTTCTAAACATTCTATTTTTGAAAGATCGATTTGATGTTTTTCAAAATGTTCTTGATAGAATTTAGAGTTTGTATTTAGGTAGTGAAGCAGTTTTTTAAGCTCAATTTCTTGAAACGCCTTGATCTGTTTTTGATTTAAACGTTCTAATTCGGGAACAAACATAGAATTATCTTTTTTAATACGCCAGCAACTTAAGGTCTTCGACCGATATTAATATTTTATAACTAAAACAGGCTTTTAGACTAATAAAATACGACATTA
>DYOK01000128.1 GCA_020720565.1 Acetofilamentum sp. | reverse complement strand
AATTGAAGTCCAACGATGAAAAAGCAATTTTTAGAACTCCCGTTAAGAAGAATTTGTAGATAATTAAGATTCTCTAAATTAATTCGCTTAAGATATTTACAAAAAGAGGTCTGCGATGTTCGCAGACCTCTTTCTATTGTTCTATTCCATTTAAAAATACCCTTTCTACCAATTTTGTATTGTAAGCATAAGGCATAAATTCGTACGATGGTATTGGTTTGGTTATAAAAAAGTTGGCTATCTTGCCTTTGCAAATCGAACCATGACTTTCTTCGATACCCATAGCATAAGCTCCATTAATCGTTGTGGCGTTAATTACTTCTTCTGGAAGCATTTTTAATTTAATGGTTCCTAAGCTCATCATAAACTTCATGTCACCAGAGGGTGAAGAGCCAGGGTTAAAGTCGGTAGCTATCGTAATGGGCAAGCCTGCATTAATCATTTTACGAACAGGTGGGTCGACTAAGCCCAAAAAGAAAGCCGCTCCTGGCAATATGGTTGGCATTGTGTCACTGTTTAGCAAGGTTTCAATTTCGTCATCACCTGTGTATTCTAGATGGTCTACAGAAAGCGCGTGATACTTAACACCTACTTGAACTCCTCCAGAATAGTCAAGTTCATTGGCATGTATTTTCGGACGTAAACCATATTTAATACCAGCCATTAATATTCTTTCGGTATCTTCAGTAGTAAAAAAACCTTTATCACAAAATACATCAATATAATCGGCTAAGTCTTCAGCTGCAACAAGTGGTAAAATTTCGTTTATTACCATGTCGACATATTCGCTCTGCCTGCCCTTGTATTCTGAAGGGAGTGCATGAGCCGCCAAATAGGTCGATTTTACAGTTATGGAACGTTCGGCTTTTATCCTTTTTATTACTCGAAGCATTTTTAATTCGTTCTCTGCATCAAGACCATAACCACTTTTTATTTCAACAGCACCTGTACCCAATTTTATTATCTCATCAATTCTGCAAATCGATTGCTTGAAAAGTTCATCTTCGCTTGTTGAAGCTAAAAGGCGAGAAGAATTGAGAATTCCACCTCCTCGTTTAGCAATCTCTTCGTAGCTTAGACCTTTAATTTTGTCGGAATATTCAATTTCTCGACTTCCAGCATAAACCAAATGTGTATGCGAATCACAAAACGAAGGAAAAACCATTCTGCCATCTGCCATTATTTCTTTATTAGCCTCGATTTTTGGAAGCTCCGACATTGGACCAAAATCTGAAATAATTCCATCTTCAATAAAAAGATATGCATTTTTAATGGTGCTCAGACTCGACATGTCTTTACCCTTTTTCCATTTTACTGGAGTCTGTTCAACTTGGACGAGTTCTTTTATGTTTTTAACTAGTAAGTTCATTTCTTTTATAGGTTCATTAAACAAATTGATTTTTATATTTTTTATTGAATTAATGACAAAAGTATAAAATTCACAATGCTAATCGCTGTCAAATATTAGTAATCGTGAATTTTGATAATTTTTTTTTGTGCTTAAAAAAACATACCTTTAAAAAGTGAAATGGAATTATATCAGAAATATTGTTGCTTTAGCTTTATTATTGAACTCATGTGTGTTTCAGGAGGCTCGAAATGAAATTGCCGTGTCTAATGCAAAATGGAACAAAATCCTTTCACAAAAAAAGATTGTAGTACTCACGGAGTCAAATTCAACCGACTACTTTATTTACAAAGGTCAGACGATGGGTTTCCAATTCGATTTGATAAAAAAATTTGCTAGTGAATTAAATCTTGAGGTTGAATTTGTGTTAATGGACGACTTAAAAGAAAGTTTGAAATTGTTAGCTTCTGGTGAAGTCGATATTATAGCACTTAATCTGACCGAAATTGATAGCAGAAAAGATTTGATTAAGTTTACAAATCCACTGTTTCAAACAAGGCAAGTTTTGGTACAGCACATCATTCAACAAGATTCAACAAAATCAAATTCTAAAATATTGTTGCCGATTCGAACTATAGACCAACTAAAAGATTGTCAAATATATGTACCTTCTAATTCTGTTTATGCTCACTGTTTAAAAAATATTTCTTCAAGTCAAAAAATCCCCATTCAAGTTATAGAATCTGAAGAATACAGCGAAGAAGCACTTATTGAACTTGTATCTAATGGCGATATCGATTTTACGGTTTGTGATCAGAATATTGCAAATTTTAATTCGTATTATTTCACCGATTTGGATTTTAAAACACCAATCAGCCCTTTACAAAATGTGTCATGGGCAATTTCTTTAGGCGAAGACTCACTTTTACGTACTATAAATAATTTTTTAAAAAAAGTTAAACAAACAAATTGGTACACTGCCACTTATAATAAGTATTATGGTGAAAACAACTCAATTTCATCTAACATAAGTGAATTTCATTCAGGTTCTGGCGAATCGATTTCGCCGTTCGATAAAATGATTAAAGAAGTATCACAAACCTACCATTGGGATTGGCGTTTTATTTCAGCAATTGTTTACCAAGAATCAAAATTTAACGAGCAAGCCCAAGGCGGATATGGTGCTTATGGTTTGATGCAAATGCTGCCATCAACCGGAAATAAATTTGGTTTGGATTCTAGTGCGTCAGCTTTTGTGCAAATAAAATCAGGCATAGAATTCTTAAACTGGCTAGATATTCAACTAAAACCACAAGTCCCAGATTCAATAGAACGAATTAACTTTGTGTTGGCTTCTTATAATATAGGATATGGTCATGTGATTGATGCTATAAACTTAACTAAAAAGTTCCAAAAGGACACTTCTGTTTGGGACATGAATGTGGCTTTCTTTCTATCTGTAAAATCTCAAAAGAAGTACTATAACGACCCTGTAGTTAGAAATGGGTATTGTAATGGAACACGTGCCATTTCGTATGTTAAGCAAGTTCAAGAACGATATAAAGCTTATAAAACCTTATTCCCAAAATAAACTATTATTATCAAATTTTTAAAATTTAATTTTAAAAATGGCTTTCTTAAGTGTCGATAATTCGAATAAAAGTACTATTTAGAGGCATATTGTGAACTATCTTTTTTCAATTTTTTTTATTCATCATTCTGAATCATAGGAGTTGATTAATTTTTCTACTTTTGTAGAAATCATTTTTTTTGACATCGATTTTCTGCATACTTTAGCAAAATACAGTAAAAGATAACACTTAACAGATGACAGCAAAAGTTCAATCTAACATCAGCCGATTTCAATTCGAATATCAAGAAGAATTGTTTATGCCCGAATCGTCTGTAAATTCGATGTCGATTGGGGTTCCGAAAGAAAATCATAAAAAAGAGCGTAGAGTGGCTATAACACCATTTACGGTTAGATTTTTAACCGAAAATGGAATTAAAGTCATGGTTGAAACTGGGGTTGGTCTTGCGTCTGGATTTGAAGACCTGCATTATGCCGAATATGGAGCTGTTATTGTAAAAACTCAAGAAGAGGTCTATCAGGCTGATATCATTATAAAAGTGGCTCCAGCATGTGAAAATGAAATAAAACTACTTAGGAAAAATCAAATTCTGATTTCATCGTTAAATGTTAAAACACTAAGTAAAACATATTTTCAAGAACTGATTAAGAAAAAGGTAACCGCTATTGCTCTAGAATTTATTAAAGACGAAAATGGAGAGTTCCCCTTTGTCCAAATGATGAGCGAAATTTCCGGCAAGGTTGCAATTAACTATGCAGCAAACTTTATGCGAGAGCAAAGAGGCAAATTGCTAGGAAGTATTGCGGGCAATCGACCATCCGAAGTACTCGTTTTGGGTGCTGGGTATATGGCACAATCAGCCGCCCAATCAGCAATAGATCAAGGTGCAGTTGTTAAAGTGTTCGACCCCTCAATTAGTAAACTAAGAGTATTATCACAAAAAGTTTCACAACCAATTTATACTTCTGTTTTTCATCTTTCAGTTTTAAAGAAAGAGTTACCACGTGCCGATGTGTTAATCGGAGCCATGTCAGTCAAAGATTTGTTGAATGGATACGCTATTAAAGAAGAATTGATTGGCTTGATCAAAAAAGATGCAATAATTCTCGATTTAAATATTGATCAGGTTTCATGTTTCGAAACATCTCAATTAACCGATTTTAATCAACCTACAAAAATTATTCATGGTGTGACGCATTTCGGTGTGCCAAATGTACCATCTATGGTTCCCAGAACGGCAAGTTATGCTTTAGGTAATATATTTTTACAACAATTATCCAGCTTTAAACATTATGGGAATGTCACACAATTTCTTAAAAATGATGTGAATTTCCGAAATGGACTTTATTTATATAACGGAATTATGGTTAATCGTCAAATTGCTGATATTTTCGATTTGCCAAATCAAGATATTGATTTAATTTTATCAGCGTTTTAGAATCAAACAATTTGTTTTTTGAAGAAATTGCTAAGAGCATACTTCTTGTTCAGTAACTAAGCCATTTATAAGAAACCATAAAATTACATCTATGCGATTATTATTAATCAGCAATTCCACCATGGCAGGGCAGCCTTACTTGGAATACCCAATGCCCTACATTAAAGATTTCATAGGAAATCAACCTATCAAGTTACTTTTTATTCCATATGCAGGTGTAACCGTGAAATATGACGATTACGAAGCAAAAGTAAAAGCAAAATTTAATGAGATTGGACACGAAATCGTAAGTATCCATCATTTTTCTGACCCAATACAGGCTGTCCAAAATGCACAAGCCATTGTGGTTGGCGGTGGCAATACCTTTGCTCTGACTCATCAATTACATGAATTGGGTTTGATTGATGCCATACGAAATAAAGTAATCGAAGGGACTCCTTTTATCGGTTGGAGTGCAGGATCTAATGTGGCTTGTCCGTCTATTAGAACCACAAACGATATGCCCATAATTCAACCAAAAAGTTTTAACGCAACCAGTTTGATTCCTTTTCAGATTAATCCGCATTACCTTGATGCCCATCCCGAAGGTCATGGCGGCGAAACTAGAGAAGATCGAATATTAGAATTTCTCGAAATGAACCCAAAAGAAACAGTTGTTGGGCTTCGCGAAGGCTGTATGTTTCGAATTGAAGGCAGTCAAATTCAACATATAGGAGAAAAATCGTTACGTGTTTTTAGACATAAAACTGAACCATTGGAGCTTAACTCGAATGAGAATTTTCAGTTTTTGCTAAAATAATGTTGTAAAACATGTTTTACGTTTTCACATATGAACAAAGTATCAACATGATATCAACAAGTTATTAAAAAAATAAAATATTCAGTTCTTTGTTTGTAGATTCGAATAATATCAATATATTTACGAGCTGAAAGTATAAAAACTGTGTATTAAAATATATACATCAATTTATGAAAAAGTTTAAGATAGTTGGCTTCTTGTTAATATTGACTTTAACGTCAGTCGTTTTGGAGGGGTGTTTCAAAAAAGGTGAAGAAGATCCGTTCATTTCGTTCCGTTCCAGAAAAGCCCGTTTGTCGGGAGAATGGACCATCAATGTGTTTACTGGGGACTACTTTGTAAAGTTTAACTCAGGTGAAAATAGAGAAATCGACTTTCATCAAACCGATAAAACTACCATAAGTGAATATACCACCTATATTGACATGACAAGTGCGACCCAAGACAGTTTGCATGCAGGTCAAGATACTTCAATCGAGTGGAAAGGTAGAGTAATCGAAGGTAAATATATATTTAGAGAAGATGGTACATTCGATTATGCTTACGAATATACCCTCGAAAAAACTATTTCAAAGTATTTTGAAGAAGGTTCTGACAGTGTTGGAATTTTCGCACCAGTTTCTGACCCATTCCGTATCGATTCTACTTTGACTAGAAATTATCGTACTGAATTGCGTGGTCGTTGGAATTTCTTATACAATGTGGATGGATACAAAAAGAAAGAACGAATCGTATTAGAAGTCGAGAATGCGACGTATCTTACAAATTATGCAGTAACATATGTGTACGATTTTGATGATGACGATTTGGAAGGCGTAGGTGATACTTCTTTCAGTACACAAACTTTAGAAAGTGTAAGTCATAAGTATGCTAATGGGGAGTATAACTTGTTGTGGGAAATTGATATGTTAAAGAATCTCGAAACTAAATGGTCGAGAACTTTAGATCACATTTACACACATGCACTCACTGGTTCCGAAGGGTACAAGCATACTCACAAAGGTACCGAGCTTATCGAAATGGCTCAAGAACAGGAATGATATTATAAAACATACAATTATAAAAAAAACCACTTTTTAGTGGTTTTTTTTATGGCAAATAATCTGATTTGTTTAGTATGCTTTTATTGTATTGTACAGTGTATCTCGTTCAACAGCAATACGATTGGCTCCTTTTATTAATTCAACTAATGAAGCTGTATTCATCACTGGCGTTTGGTCTTCAACTCCTGCCATTGTATAAATTTTGGTTGTATCGTCGATGGTGCCATCAATATCGTCTACACCAAAAGATAAGGCTAGCTGAGTGGTGGGTTTACCAATCATGGGCCAATAAGCTTTTAGGTGAGGAATATTGTCAAGAAAAATTCTTGAAACAGCATAGTTTCTGAGGTCTTCCTCCGTGCTTACCTCACCCAAATATGAAAGGTGATTGTTTTCTTTTCGGAACTTTAACGGAATGTAGGTGTTAAAACCTCCAGTTCGATCTTGTAAATCTCTTAAACGCAACATATGGTCTATTCGATGCTCATATTTTTCGATGTGTCCATATAATATAGTAGCATTAGATGGAATCTCAACTTTGTGAGCTGTTTCGTGAATTTCCAACCAAATGTCAGTTGTAGATTTGGCACCACATACTTCCTTACGAATTTGCTCATCAAAAATTTCGGCACCTCCACCTGGTATAGAATCTAAACCATATGTTTTTAATGCTTTTAATCCTTCCGATATACTCATGCCTGCTCGTTTAATCATAAATTCGAGCTCTACTGCAGTAAATGCTTTAATGTGTAAATCGGGTCGATGTGTTTTAATGGTTTTGAGCAATTCACCATAATAGTGCAAATCGCGTTTGGGATGGACTCCACCTACAATATGTACTTCTGTAACGGGTTGACCATCATACTTTTTAACCATTTCTAGCATTTCGTCAGTGCTAAATTCCCAAGCACCCTCTTGACCAGCATTTCGCTTATAAGAACAAAAAGAACAATTGTATATGCAAATGTTGGTGGGCTCTATATGGAAATTCCGATTGAAGTATGTATTGTCACCATGTAATCGTTCTCTCACCATATTGGCAAGACTGCCCAAAAAACCGAGTTCTGCTTTGTGGAAAAGCCATAAGCCTTCCTCTGGGCTTATGCGTTGTTTGTGGAAAACTTTTTGAGCTATGTGTTTAAGTTCAGCACTTATGTCGCTAGCTAAAATTGTTTCAATATTTATCATATATGTGAAGGTTCAAAAGCTATTTATAAATTATAAATAACAGATTGTTAATACTTTGAGTTGAAGTGTGCGAATTATTTTTATTCGAAAGACTATTTAAACAAAGATAAATATTAGCGACTACTCAAATTTGTTTTTAGACTTATTTTTACAAAAAAATGTAGATATTTTAATTTGAATATGATGCGTCTTTAAATCTTTAAAATGTGATTAATTTAGTGTTAATTGTTTTATATAATTGTATTTTTAGGTTGTTGTAGCAAGTATTATGATTTTAAGTATTAAGATTATTTTCAATACTTCGTTAAACTTTTCAAAAGTTCATATTTAATAGATGCAATCATCTGAT
>DYOK01000127.1 GCA_020720565.1 Acetofilamentum sp. | reverse complement strand
CGTGTTTTTCATACCTTTAGCAGAGAAATAAGACATTAAATCGCCATGATACTTAATCTCTTTACCTAACAAAGAGGCATTGTCCACTAAATTTGTTGCTGTACGAATTGCACCCGAAGGTAATTGAACAATCAACATTTTTGTGGTATCGGTTTCAGTTGCAGAGGCTGCAATATAGATGTTACTGTTAGATAAGAAAGGTGCACTTAAATCTTTAACAAAATTATTAGGGTCTGTGGTTACATCAATAATTCCTACAATGAAGCCTTGAACCCAAACGCCAGTTCCTGTGTTATCGGATGTTGCGTGTTCTACATCGAAAGGATCGGCAAAAGTTCCGGTACCGGTACCAGCCCCATTTCCAGACCCGCATCGTGTACCATTAAGTTGAACGCCACTGGTATCGTTAAGCAAAATCTGATAATCGGACCCATATTTGGTTAGAATACCTGTAACAGACCCTTTTCCATTAGGCACATTAAGGCCCGCAAATAATGCATAACCACTGTTTCGCATAATAATTTGCGTCCCATTGCAATCTTCGAGCATAATATTAGCACTTGCAGGTGGGTCGCTTACAGCATCGGCATATGTTTTTGCGGTATCCGCAGCAATAATCTGAACATTATTAAAAGTAACCAATCGACCCATGTTAGCTACATTAATACCAGCTAAATCTAATACTGTAGGCGTTGGTGTGGTTTTGCAACTGTGGTTTTTAAGCAAATTGGGTAAGATAGTGACTGGTATTCGACCAATACCTTTAATTACACTCCCTTCGACATAAGTCCCATAACCAATTTCGTGAATCGATACCCAAGTGTCGAATTCAACGGTCATGTTAGCTAAATTTAGATGGACTTTTTGGCCTTGTGGGTAATCGTTATATAAATCGCTACCTTCGATACTTAGCATCACAGCTCCAGTTGCATCTTCTAAATAAAGTGATTTATAGATATTGCCCGATGCATCGTTAGATACCACAATGGCTTCTAAAACAATGTTACTATCGGGGAATTGATGAACTGTGGTGCTGCCCTGAACTAACGGTAAAGAGGCAAATAAAGTTCCGATACCTTGAACTGTAATATTGGGTGTTAGACCAGATTGCATATCGCAAGGATTGGGAAGATCGGGTTCGTCGAAGTCGGTTTTAACACATGAGCTCAATAGCAAACCTGAAACAAGGGCTAAGCTGAGCATTTTCTTTAATGAATGTATCATAGTTTCAATTTTTTAATATAAATAATGCTTTGGTTTAGAGCCACATACCAATACTCACAAAGTAGTTGATGCCACTCGAATAAAAATACTTAGATTGGAATTTCTCAACATCACGATTTTCGTAATCGAATCGGCGTTGTTCAAATCCTGTGTTTACAAAATCTGTATTGTTTAAGATGTTATTTACACCTGCATTTAAATAGAAAAAGTAATCTTTAACTTTTAAAGTTTTTCTAAAGAACACATCCAATACAAAAGCGTCGGGTAATTGTTCTTGATCTAAGATTTGATGCCAAAGCTCAGACCCAGGTTCAACATGATCGGTACCAGTTACGTTCGAAACGGCAGCTGTAGTTCGACGAGCAGGGTTAAATTCTGTAAAATTCTTTTGATAGTAATTGGCTGTTAAAGTCACAAACCAATAATGTGGGTTGGCATATTTAACACCTAAAGAATAGGCATTTTGTGGTCCCACGGGTTGGTAGAAATTCTTTTGAGCCACTTCGAACGACCTTTGTTTGGTCGAATTGTCGTTATCGGCATAGGTTACGCCTGTTGCTCGGCTAGTATAAATATGATGTCCTAAAGCCACCGCCGATGTCGCCGTAAAGCTATTACTAATTTTACCTTCGGCTCCAAATTCCATCCCCGCATTTTGAGCGTCGATACCTGTCAAAACCTGATTTACATAAGTAGCTAACTCGTCGTGATAGAAACTATAAACTTTGGTTTGATCCATAAATTTGGTATAATAGCCTGTTAAACGTGCTTTTAATCGTGGTGACCTGATGTGATAAGAGGCTTCGCCCGACATAATGGTTTCTTCCTTTAGGCCGTCGACCATAAAGTCGCGGGTACGGGGCGAAATGTAAGCATCTTGAATGTAGGGTGCTCTTGTTCCATAATACCCTAGAGCTTCGACATAGTGTCTGCCGTTGATTTTATAGGTTAGCCCGCCTTTTATCCCGTAATTAATATAGGTTTGCGTTTTCGAATCGCCGTACGAATTGTCTTGGAACTTACCATTTTTCATGTAACCAGTTCTCCAAAAAGCAGTGTGCGAAACGTTGGCCGAAGCAAATACATCAACTTTAGTAAATTGTTTGCTGTATTGCAACCACGCATTTGAATAGTGGCGATTAAAAGCATAATCGTAGCCAATTTTGTCGCCTGCATATCGCAGCTTGTCGGGGTTATTCACGTCGTTATCGATCATAATGAGATCGTCGGGGAAGTCGAGCTCGGCATATTTATCGATATCCAAATAATGATCGGCACCTAATAAATCGTCGACCGTCAAATAATGGCGAATCACATTGTAATTATAGGTTAATCCTGCATCAATTTTCGAAGACTCGTTAAGTTTTTGGTTCAAAGTGATATTGGCTTTGTACTCTTGGTAGTCGGCGTGTTGATTTTGAACGATAAAAATGGCTCTGCCATCTTCTGAATTTTTATTAACTTGATAAAAATAATTCCAGTCTAATTGATGGTTCTCCTTAAACTCGGTAGCTACAGCATCGGCAGCACTAGCATCATCGTAATACGATGGTAAGTAGCGGTAGTAGTCGGGACGAGGATCGCGTGCATTGTACCAATCGAGCGATGTACCGTTGTTGTGGCCAAAACTATAGCCTAAGCTAGTGGTTACAGTTGTTTTTTCGGTTGGTGTAAAATAGTGGGCTAGCATCATCAAAGGACGGTGTGTATCGCCCACTTTGGCATTACGTTTTTCGCCATTTTGGTAGCCCCAATTGGGATTGTAGTAATTGTTGTCGAGCAAATCGTAAGCTTCTTGAGTAGAGGGTGCCGATTTACCACGTTTGGTTGGAGCTCCTAGAGCAGTAAAACCCAATGTATGCTTTTTATTGAGACGTTTTTCGACCGAAAGAAAGTAAGCATATGCATCGTAAAATGTGCCTTCGACATAACCTTCTTGAGCCCATCGACGCGAGACTTGAGCCGCAATAGCCCAACCGTTGTCCATCATGCCCGTAGCATAGCTGAGCATAACCCTGTTTCGGTAACTTCTGTTGGTAATCGAATAGCTGACACCAACATTTTTACGGTATTCCGACGCTCGTGTAGAAATATTTTCTTCGCCACCGATACCACCGAACGAAAAATCGTTGGAATGCAAACCTAAGCTACTGGTTTTCTGGCGCATCATGTCGTTTAGTCCACCCCATTGATTCCAAGTAACCCATCCGTTTTCGGGATCGTTCATGCTTAGACCATTCATGGTAAGCCAATTGTTTTCGGAGTCGTATCCTCGTAATCGGAAGCGAGCCGCCCCTCCCCACGACATACCCGCAACGGTTGAATAGGGATCTTTCGAACTTTGAAGCAATCCCGATATAATTGGTGCTTCGTTTCCTTCATCGTTGTCAATCTCATCTGTCGAAAGACTAATCGTTGGCAGATTCGACGTGTTGGTCGAACTGGTATCCTTAACCTCTTGTCCAAATGAAAAACTGACTATACCAATGAACATTAGTAATAGAGTCTTTCTCATCTGATTAAATTAATAAATTATAAAATGTATTGTAGGTTGGTCGGGTATGAACTGCTGCTCGAATTCAAAATTTTGTGAGTAAGCTCCTCTTCCAATTTTTTATTTTAACAACTTTAAGTTTATTAAGCACTTGAGTAAATAAAAAAAGGCCATATACTTTGGCAATTACTTAAAATTCGAGCTGCAATATTAAGACTTTTATTTGAATTGTCAAGATACCAAAATCATTTTTTGGGCTTATCGTGCAGATTTAAAGTTTAGGATATTTTCGATTAACATATTATGGAGGTAATGGTATTAATTTTGAAATCTAATTTTTTTATTAACTGCAAGCATATTTTAAGCACTTAGAATAATATAATGTTGTGTTTAATAAGCATTAAGAGTTTGTTAAGATTTTGAGATTGCTTCCAGATTTATCAACCTTCGCAATGATGATAAATTTGATTTTCAGCATTTTACGTCTTATAAGAACGGAATGGAACAATCTTTTGATTATTAGGCCAGTACAAAACTTTAACAAATTACCATATGGCAGACTTATTAAAATACGACATTGTTTTATTCGAGGCACTTACTTACCTTTGTAGCCCTTTGTCGACCAAATATCATAAGCCCCTTTATAGTTTTAGTTAACAAAATAAACAATCAAAAGATATGAATCGATTCTTTTTACACAGCTACTTATTAGCTGTTTTAATGTGCTTAGCTGCGTATAACGCAACTGCACAAAACGAAAAAACTTACGAAGTGGCTACTGTCGCTTTCTACAATCTCGAAAATCTTTTCGATACCATTGTAGACCCAGATACCAGCAAGATTTTGCAAGACGAATTTACACCCAAGGGTAAAAACATGTGGAATTCGGAACGTTATTGGGCGAAGATTGATAAAATGTCGAGGGTCATCTCACAATTGGGAGAAGAACTGACTCAAACCGCTCCAATGATTGTGGGGGTTAGCGAAATCGAAAATAGCGAAGTGCTCGAAGATTTAATTGCCTCGCCCCATCTTAAAAAATATAATTATGGTATTGTGCACTACCACTCGCCAGACCGACGAGGTGTAGATGTCGGATTGATTTACCGAAAAGATTTTGTAACCATTAAAAGCTCGGCATCTCGCGAGTTAAAATTAGCCGACAAACCCAACTTTTTTACACGTGCTCAATTGGTAGTGGAAGCCGATTTACAAGGCGAATCGATTTATGTTGTGGTCAATCACTGGCCCTCTCGCCGAGGAGGCGAAAAGAAAAGCAGTCCACTTCGCGAAGCTGCTGCTGCCCTCTCTCGCTCGATTGTCGATTCGGTATCGGCCATCAATTCGAACGCTAAAGTTATTGTGATGGGCGACTTAAACGACGATCCAACCAATACAAGTGTTAAAAAAGTACTCAACACTTCGGGCGACCCTAAAAATATTGAACCAGGTCAAATGTATAACCCAATGGAAGCTAAATACAAAGCAGGTAATGGCACGGGTGCTTATAACGACACTTGGAATTTGTTCGATCAATTGATTGTTACTCAGGCATTTTTAGATAAAAATCAGAAAGCATGGTGGTTTAAAGAAGCTAAAATTTTCAAAGACCCTAAACTCATCACGCAAGATGGTCAATATAAAGGATACCCTCACCGCACTTTTTCGTACGGCAACTGGATTGATGGGTATAGCGATCACTTCCCTGTTTATCTCTTTTTGGTTCGAGAAAAACAATAAATTTAAGGTCGAATACCGTAGTCAACACAAATAAGGCCATCGACCTTTTTTAATATTTTTTTGACTGGCATTAATACTATTTCTTTGCCTAATAAAAGCGGCATTATATATTTTAAAGTGGATAATTGATTCGTCGAAGATGTTGAAATCAGGCTCGACACGTAATTTAAAATATTTTTAAAAAATGAATTTTAGCAAATTTTCTTTTATTTTGTTTTTGGTCTTATTTTTAATCGGACAAAGCCTCCGTGCACAGACCGATTACAAGCTGATGTCGGATCAAACGGCCGTTCGAACCGGAATAAAAAACGCATCTGATGCCTTGAAAACCCTACAAGCCGATTTCGTACAAATCAAAAACTTATCGGTTCTCGAAGAAAAGATTCAATCGACAGGTGTATTTGCCTTTGCCGACCCATCGAACGTTCGCTGGGAATATCTGAAACCCTTTCGGTACTTAATTGTGATCAAAGATGGTTTAATGACCATCAAAAACGAAGGTAAAGAAAATAAAGTGGCTATGGAATCGAGTCCCATCTTTAAACAGATTAACAATCTGATGTTGAGCACTGTTAAAGGCGATTTATTGCTAAACAAAGATTTCGATTCTAAAGTATTCGAAAACGCCAATTCATACAAACTAGAGTTGACACCTAAACAAGCGCAGATGAAAGAGTTTATTGCCAAAATTGTTATAATTCTCGACAAAAAAGACTTTTCTGTCAACAGCATTCGGATGATAGAGCCCGCTGGCGACGACACTTTTATCAGTTTCACTAATAAACGTAACAATGCGGCACTCCCTAAAGATATTTTTGTGGTTCGTTAGCCTCGCATTGATTAATGCCTGCGCTTTACGATTCCATACGGGCTACAAGAAAAGTGTGCCTTTTGAGCCCAAGGGCTACGATATTGTAGCCGATGAGTATCAGAAATTATGGTTTAAAACAGAAATTGAAGCTTATGGTAAAGAGGCTTCGGGGCTGTTGTTGGTCAAAAGGGTACAGCATTCCGATTTTAGAGTGGTACTCATGTCGCATATGGGCATGAAAATGTTCGATGTAGAGCTAAAAAAAGACAGTTTTGTGGTGCATTATCTGATTAGTTTTTTAGACAAACCCAGTGTCAGAAAATTACTTAGAAACGATTTGAGTTTGCTTTTACAAACACCTCAACAAAATCAATCGCGGTACTTTGTCCATAAAAAAGATTCGACCCAAATGTTGGCTCAAAAAAACGATGGCCGATATTACTATTATCAATATCGCAACCGACAACTTACTCAAAAAGAATCGGACGGCACTTGCTTTAAGGGCACTACCATACGATACGAATATGGCGGCGTAGGGCTTCCTGTCCAGATTTTGATTGACCACGCTGGCCTCGATATCCATTGGAAACTATCGCCTGTTAAAAAGCTAGACGAATCGGAAAATGTACAACCATGAAATGGGAACCGCTTCAACGCGATTTTAAAAACTATTTGCGGCTCGAAAAGTCGCTGAGTGCCAATTCTATTGAGGCCTATCTGCGCGATGTGGCACAATTTAAAAGTTTTTTAGAGCTTAAGTCAGAAACGCTTACGCCTGATAAAGTTCAGACGCATCAGATACAAGATTTTTTGATGTTTATTACCGAATTGGGGATGTCGGAACGCTCGCAAGCCAGAATTGTATCGGGATTAAAATCGTTTTTTCGTTTTTTAATTCTCGACGAACAAATTGAAGCCGACCCAACTCAATTAATCGAAGCCCCAAAGCTAGGCAGAAAACTTCCTGTTGTGCTTAGTGTTGAAGAAATTGATGCCATTCAAGCCGCCATCGACCTGTCGACCAACGAAGGCCACCGGAATAAAGCCATTATCGAAACGCTATACAGTTGTGGACTTAGGGTTTCAGAGCTTATCGACTTGCGCCTAAGCCACCTACATGCCGAGCAAGCTTACATAAAAGTGATAGGCAAAGGCCAAAAGGAACGTTTGGTTCCCATCAGCCAAAAAGCACTTAACGATATCAACTTTTATATCAAAGGTTACCGTAACCACATGGATGTGATTGATAAATCGGCTCAAGATATTGTTTTTTTAAACCGAAGAGGCAAAAAGCTTACTCGGGTGATGATTTTTACCATCGTAAAACAACTGGTTCAAGCCGCTGATATTCAAAAAAATGTGAGCCCACACACATTTCGACATTCGTTCGCAACCCATTTGGTCGAAGGTGGTGCCGATTTACGTGTGGTGCAAGAAATGTTGGGGCACGAAAGTATTTTAACAACCGAAATATATACCCACTTAGATCGCACTTTTTTACAAGAAACGTTGATGATGTACCATCCG
>DYOK01000348.1 GCA_020720565.1 Acetofilamentum sp. | reverse complement strand
AGATTGATTCCAAATAAAAATCAAGCAAATCCCAATTTCGAAACAAATAAAATAGCTTGTGTTACTCGTCCATCAAAAACATGGGATCCCAAGGCGGAAGGACGATAGGTTCTTGTTTGAGAATTTCGAGGGTTTTTGCATCGACAAATTTTTGTAGCACAACCACTCTAAACAAGTATTCGTTAAACCAATCGTCGGTAAATGTAAGAAATCCATTGTGGCCATTGGACGAACCCCAAGAATTTTCGAATTGCCAAAAACTTGGTTTGCCCTCGGCATCGACATCGACAGCCACTAAAGCCATTCCGTGCGAAGACCCGCTTTGGAAAGTTGTTATTCGTTGTTTTTTATCCATGTTCAAATTGATACCCAAAAGTTGAGCATATTGATAGTTTCGAAGATCTAAAACGCCCTCGTCTTTATTTAACTGTTTGCCCACATCGCAAGAAGCATACATCGCTTCGTTGGCTTTAATCGATTCGATAGCAAATTTCTTTAATTCGTCGGCAGGCAAATTGATATACCTCCAATTTCGACCTTCCAAAACATTACGATCGAGTTCGATTTCGTAGAGTTTATAATATTCTCTCGAAGGGTCGTTCATCAGCATGACGTAATCTTGCACTTTTAAATCGGGCAGAGCCTCGGCAACAAAACTTTTAGGTGTATATTTTTTAATTGGCGAAGGACCTTCTTTAGTATCGTACCGCCACTCAAATTCTTTGGGTGGTGTGCCTAAAGTGAGGGTTAAAATGCGGTAAATATCTTTCAACAACTCAACTTTTTCTTTTTCGATTACAATGGTAGCTATTTTTTTAAAACGATACTTGTCGCGAAGATAAATAGCGTCTTGACGCAGCTTTTCGTTTATAATGGCATTGAGTTGTGAAGTGTTTTCGCTGTGGTAGGTTTCTGGCATAGCAATTTTGGGTACTGCACCATATTTTTCGACTAAATTGGCTAAGGAGTTCCAAACACCACCATCGCCAATCGTATTTTTGAATAAATACTCAACTCGCTTGTCGTCATTTGGTTGGTTAATGGTTCGAATCACCTCTTGTAAATACAAATTACTTTTCTCGAGCAAATCATAAAAATACAAGTAATTGGTCGAAAATTCGAACTCTTTAATATCGTAATGTGCCATTACTTTTGGACGCAATACATTGAGTCCTGTAAACATCCAACAACGCCCCGATTGTTTTTGATTGGTAATTCCCGAGGTTTTAACCCGATACTTAAATAAATGGTCTGTTTTATCGGCAACATTTCTGTTAAGTACCAACTTTTTTAAATCGTTATTACTAACAGCATTGATTAATGCTTGGTTTTGAGTATTTAATTCGAATGACGATTCGATATTTTTTAACTCATCGGGACCCAAACTTCCGCTTTGAGCTTGAAGCCCTAAAACACTTGCTCCCATTATCATGCTAAGAAAAAATTTGTTCATAGATTTTAATTA
>DYOK01000126.1 GCA_020720565.1 Acetofilamentum sp. | reverse complement strand
TTACAGATATTGATCAATATTTCGCGACATTGTTCGCACATTGACAAACGAAAAATTAACGGTAAATCTGATTTTTTCTCTGGGCGAATTGATATTAAGTTCGTTTGCATTGATGATGCTTTCGTGAGCCCATAATGGGAAATATATTACGAATAATTGTCGTAACAGACTAACGGAAACCCCAGATTCCCATGCTAATCCATTTTCAAAAAAATCTTTACTTCCCGAAAAGGCAGCCATATTGAAATACACCTCGAATGGACTTCGGAATGGCAATGAGCTCGAAATATTTAGAGAGGTAAGCCATCGGTTAGAACTAAAGGGAGCATAATAAGCAAATCCGCCATCGTCGGCCACAAATTGTTGCGAGAATGCTCCTGTGGCTGTTCGGTTGCGTTCGATAAATGTATTCTCGTACTGATAATCTTCCATCCCAGTATGGCCACTCAGCTTTAGGTTATATAGACCCGAGTTGGTTTGGTTGTACCAAAAAAATCCGCCAAACCATCGCAAATGAAGCCCTGTTTTTAACTTATTGTACGATAAAGTTTGCCGATATTCTAACTTGGTCAAGCCGAATTGTTCCGAAAATGTATTTTTAATGGCGATTTGATATCCGTTTATGCTTCGGTTCTGTTTTATGGTGTAATTGATGTTGTAATAGTCACGATAAGTTCTTGGATTGGTCGGTTCGTTTGAGTGCACATACTTGATCTCGAATTGTTTAAAAGCGGGATTCGATTCCATAAAATTCTGTAAGTCGAATTGAATTCCAGCCGAATATTTGTAAAATGCCAGATGGGAACTAATGGCATAGCTTTTAAAATGTACAAATGGTTTGATTTGTTTGAGCCAGTTTTTCGAACTTCTAAAATAATAATTCAGTTCAGCTTCACCTGTTAATTGGTGGTTACCGAAAGCCCACATGGGCATAAAAAGAAAATCGAATCGGCTGGGGAAGAGCAAATTTGACATAAAAGCAGTGCCCACCATCAAACCATTAGGCGTATTGTAGCCCAAAGTGGGACTAAAGAATATTGTGGTTTGCCCTGGTTTCACAATGTCGGTTAATGGTCTTATACTTAAGTTCTTGGTGTGTTTGAATAGTAATGCGTTTCTAAAATAGTTGTTTCTTTGATTGATATCAAGGGTTAGTTGATTTGGGTCGATAATTAGGTAGTCGAAAGAATGACTTATGGTAATTGTCGTGTCGTTTTTAAAGCCATCAATCATGTAATCGTCCAACTTCTTTCCGTCCTTAAAGATCGAAAAAAACAATGGAGAGCTTATTTGCCCATTATTCTTGAAAGTCACTATAGATTCTGAACCCTTATGTTTTATTTTCGATACTTTGTAATCGACAATTTTTCGAGTTTGCAATAAATCTTCGAATGCCCAATCTATAGGTTTATGGCTTTCGGTTTCGAAAATTTGATATAAGTCTTCCGGTTGAGGATGTTTAAACTTCCATTTTTCGAAATAGATTTTCATGATTCTATCAAATTCAATATCACCCAGATAGGATCTCATGTAATTGAAAATATCGGCATTTTTTTTATAGACTATAGAACCATAATTAATATTACTGTATTGTGATGAGTGCAAGTGCCCAGACTGGTCTATATTTCTTAAGATAGCGATATCTGAATAAACTCGGTTTCCATGATCCATTTCATTAATAAAATCTTGAAAATACCCTTCGGTAGCCACGAATAGTTTGGGGTATTTGGTTTCTAAATATCGAAACTCATACGCCGAATTTAGGCCTTCGTCCATCCATGGAAATTCACGTTCGTTACTCGCTAAAATACCATAAAACCAGTTGTGCCCAACCTCGTGTATAATAACAGTTTCTAAAGCTAAAGAGTCTGTAATCTCTGGTTCAATAGTGGTGATGGTGGGATATTCCATACCACCATTGCTACTGTTCAAGCCTTCAACCACTTTGCAAGTGGCATATGGATAATCGCCTAACCACAGGGAATAGTAGTAGATGGCGTCTTTTACATATAGGTGTGCTTTATTCCATCTGGTATGATTTGCATTGTAATAGCATTCGATTTGCACCCAACGTCCGCTGTGGGGCAACTGAACCGAATCTTTACTAATAGTCCAATTTGTGCCTGCAAACCATGCAAAATCGTGAATGGAGTCTTCTGCAAATTCATAAGTTTTTTTATGTTCTTCACTTTGAACTTGCTTTAGGTTTCCAGTTGCAGCCACTTGATAAGCCTCAGGTACGGTAATTTTTACATTGTACGACCCGAACTCAGAGTAGAACTCACCTTGATTTAAGTAGGGAAAGGCGTGCCATCCTTTCTGGTCGAAAACAGCAGGCTTAGGAAACCACTGACTCAATGCAAAATCGCTGTATGAATGTCCCATTCTTGAACTTAAAAGAGGAATCTTTACCTCGAAATCGATATCAATAATAAGTGTATCGTTAGGAGAAAGTGTTTTTTTGAGCGGTAAAATTAAAATATCGGTATATTCCTTATCCCATTCATATGGACTTACAATACGATTTTGACTTAGTTTTTTAATTGAACAATTCCCTTGAAAATCTGATGCGTGATTATAAGGATAATTATTTTTGCTTCGAGCAAGCTCTTTGAAATACGCCGTATTTGGGTCCTTATATCCGTTGGCCCATACATGCAAATATATGGTGTCGATTTTTACTTTAGATTGGTTAATGTATTGGATTTCTTCCTTTGCTCTAAGCAATTCTTTATCGGGAAATAGCTCGGCATCAATTTTAGTATATACTATTTGCTGAAAATATGCGTTCGAATTGTTTTGCCCAAAACACGCAAGCGAAGTATTAAGGATAAAAAGTAGTATGGTTTTTTTTATGTTACTTTGCATTAAGTACAGTTTTTTTTTGATTAAACCGAATATAATGAAAAAAGGCTGTTCGAAACGAACAGCCTATATTTTTATTGTGATTAGAAACTATTCTAATTTGTTTTCGACATTCATAAAACCAACCAAAACTGCTACACAACCACTTTTAATGGCATCAGACATTTCTTCGGAGGTTTGAACTTGAATTGATACCACCAACATTTGGCTTGAACTTAGTTTAAAGTCCCAAGAATTGGAAAGGTTTGTGGTTTTATTGTCGAACAAAACTTTGCGATCACCATCAAGAATTTGGAATTCTACAGGAGGTAAAGTGGCGTCTCCGCAAATTACAATTCTGTAGTTTTGACCAGAATAGAAAGTTTTATAAAGCTCTACGGTTTCCCCTTCCGACAATACAGTGGCATTGTAGATACCATCGTGAACGTATGGTAAAAGTTCGCTTTTACACGTTTTTTTTGCAAAATCTTTACACTGGGCACTGGCTGTTTGGGGCAAGGTTAACAACAGACCGGCAACTGCTATGGAATAAATCAATTTCTTCATCATCGCTACACTTATTTTGTATAATTATTTCTTACAACGGCTACTAAATCACATAATTTATTAAATTCTTCTTTCGAGAAGGTTGCTGTTGTAGTAGATTCTAAAGTAGTTACATTGGTTTTTTTGTCGACAACGGCCTTAATTTCTGATGAGGCTACGTCGATGTTATCAAAAATCGCTTTGATTTTTGAGAAATCGTCGATAACAACTTTAATATTTTCGTCTGCTTTATATTTGTCTAAAAGACTCATCAAGGTCATTAACGAAAGTCTTTGGTCGATAATACGATCTTTTAGCTCTTGATTATCGGTGGTGTTTTTGGTAATTTGTGTGGCAATGTATAAGCCTTCGACCCAACCACCAGCTAAAACGATAGCGGCCAATTCTGGACGTTTGTTTTCTTTAAGGAATGAATTTGAATTCATAAACGTTTCCGAAATAATCTCCATTAAAGAGTCTCGGCTGTTTAAATTTTTCTCCATTCTAGTAATATACTGTTGATCGACCGCATTCAAAATACCTAAATCGTCGGCCAAACGTTTGGTAGCCGAGAGATATTTGAGCGAAGCTTGAGATTGTTCGTACATACTTACAAAACTTAAATCGGCACTATAAATACCTAGGTTTAATGTTTTTTGGAGTGTCGTACTGTAATTGTTTAAGTTAGTTACTGGATTAAGTAGATTTTCGTCGTATTTGGCACCTGCACGCTTCATCAAAATGGCTGTTTCGATAGGTGAGGGTAACGAATAAAATACTTGTTTGGCTTGATTAAAATCCTCTTCAAGTTGACCGGAAATTTCTTGATCTATTTCCTCTTCTGGGTTCTTTTGCTCAGGCCCATTACAGCTTACAATCAAAGTGCCTAGCATTAAAATGACTAGACTCAAATTCTGTTTTACTTTGTACATAATATTGACATGTTTTGGTTTGTATCGAGGGAGCTAAGGTAGATATTATTTTTCAATAAACAATTCTTATATACTGCAAATCTTTAAAATTGTTTTAAAATCATCCATAAAAAGGCCGACAATTTAGTTGGAATATTTTTATTTCTTGAAATTGCGTTGTCCTTCGGCTAAAAAATTGATGAATTTTTGGATATCTTTATCGTATGCATGAGCTTTACTGGTAAGCATTTGGCCGTTGTGATCTAAAATTACATAGTAGGGTTGTGCATTAATATTGAATTTTGAAATTTGAAAGTCGGCATATTTTTTACCCAATGTTTTTTTAATTTGACCATCCGAACCTGTCACCCATTCCGATTCGGGGAGTTCAATAGATTTGTCATCGACATATAAGGCTACAACCACAAAATCATTTTTAAGTTTTTCAAGTACAGCAGGATCTGCCCAAACATTCGATTCCATTTCGCGGCAGTTCACACAACCATGCCCTGTAAAGTCGACAAATAGGGGCTTGTTTTGCTTTTTAGCACAAGCCAGGGCTTGATCATAATCGAAATAACCTTTAATACCATGCGGCAAATGGAGTTTGTCGGCGTATTTTGGTGCCTCACAAACTTTACTTGGGTTGTTGTTTTGCAAACTAGCGGTTTCGATATTATTTCGGATAATAGCATTGATATCAAAATCGTGCGATTCTTGTGGAGGCAAATACCCAGATAACATTTTTAATGGAGCGCCCCACATGCCTGGAATCATATACAAAACAAAACTAAAAGTGGCGATTACCAACATTAAACGCGGAACACTCAGGTATTTTATGTCGCTGTCGTGCGAGAATTTGATTTTCCCCATGAGGTAGATGCCCATAAGTGCAAAAATTACTATCCATAGAGCCAAATAGATTTCTCTATCTAAAATACCCCAGTGATAGGTTTGATCGGCAATACTTAAAAACTTTAGACCTAAAGCGAGTTCTAAAAATCCCAAGACTACTTTAACAGAATTGAGCCAACCGCCAGACTTGGGAAGGTTTTTTAACAAGGATGGGAAGAAG
This sequence comes from Acetofilamentum sp., assembly GCA_020720565.1. Classification (GTDB taxonomy): domain Bacteria; phylum Bacteroidota; class Bacteroidia; order Bacteroidales; family JAFGXI01; genus JAFGXI01. The sequence continues at coordinate 2,500 of DYOK01000126.1, read as the reverse complement.
GCAAAAATTCCAAATGGTAGGGCGAAAGCTAAAGAGAAGCCAAACATTCCTACAATCGGTTTGAGCAATTGTCCTGTCGAAGACTCAACTAATATAGCCCCAACTATAGGCCCTGTACACGAAAAAGACACTAGTACAAGGGTAAACGCCATAAAAAAAGCACCCGACCAGCCCCCTTTATCGGCTTGGGCATCGGTTTTATTGACTAACCACGAGGGCAGTGTAATTTCGAACATTCCGAAAAATGAAAAGGCGAAAAAAACAAATATGGCAAAAAAGAACACGTTTGGAACCCAATGTGTACTGAGCCAGTTTGCGAAATTAACTCCCAATGTAACAGCTACAAGGGTGCCGATAATGGTGTAAATGGCGACAATAGATATAGAATAGACCAAGGCTTGAATTTTGGCTTTGGTTTTATTGGCCCCCGAATTCATAAAAAATGATACGGTCATAGGAATCATTGGGAAAACGCAAGGTGTTAATATGGCTGCTAGACCAGCTCCGAATGCAATAAAGAAAAACCAAATTAACGAAGCATTTTCAATGTCGTCAGAACCAGAATGAGTGGTTTCAATTGTGGCTTCGGCTTTAACTGTATCGGTTTTTTCTGCGCTATTTGTGGGTGTACTGGTGTCGGCAGGGGTAACAATGTCTGCATTGTGGTTGGTTGGAGGCGTGTTACCTTGTTCGGCAGGGGGAACTTGATCCGATGAGTTGTCTGTGGTTTCTTTCCCTTTGATGGGTGCGGTACTCGAGATGTTAAAATCGAAATTGGCGGTTACGGGCACGCACATACCGTCATCTAGGCACGATTGACCATCGAGCAAGCCTTTGATGTGGAAATTTTTGGCCGATTTCACTTTTATTTTTTGTGTGAACTTGGCAAAATTCGAAAATTGAAGTACGGTCACTTTGTATATTTCCTCATAAACGCCGTGAGGTTTTGGGGATTCGGCTAACTTGCCTACCAATTCGAAATCGGTTTTGTTTTCGTATTCAAAAACCAATGGAAGTGGACCGTTTTCTGGCGAATTGGGCGAATACAGATGCCAATCTTTATCAATTTTGGCATTATAAATCAGAAGATATTCGGTTTCGCTAATACGTTCGGTACTAAAAGTCCATTTTACAGGCGTTAAAATCTGAGAAAACGATGTTAAGCCCATCAAGGCAACGAAAACAGTGCTGGCAAATAGTCGTGTTATCATATTATAATCTAATTGTTGTTTGTTTAATTATAGTGCTAGAACTCAAATAATCTGGATAATTGATACTAAGTATTGAAGTATGATGTACAATTTAATTTTCGTATTTTATTAAGCTAGAAAGTTGAAATATGATTAGTTACAAAAATAATAAATAGGTCGAAGACCTTAGTTTTTTAAGGCATTACAAATTGTTTGGTTCAAATTTTATCTGTTCAGGGCAAATATAGATATTTATCAATATTTTATGTGGTAACAAGTTGGTAATAATTGTTAAAAAGTATACTTTTAGCTTATAATATAGATTTTGGCCTTATTTTGCCAGATTTTAAAGTGTAAATTGACTGGTTCAGATTTCTAGTAATAAGTTGGTTGCGTTCAATTCTTTATTTTTTTTATGAAAAAAGCAATTTTAATTTCGATAATTTCATTAGTATTTACTAGTCTCAATGCCCAAGAAAAACCACAAGACCCGATGAGCTTGGTTGATTCGTTTACAAGCTACGACTTTGGATTAAGCACTTTTCGGGTTAACACCAAATACAATAGATTTGGAGATTACAACTTGAATAAAGGTGAATTTCGATATTCAATTCAATCAGCTATTATGTTTAATTTTAATCGATTGTATGAGTCTGAAAGGTTTAATCTCCATTTTAAATCAGGTTTGATTTTTAGTCCAATGTACACCAATTTAACCGATAGTGCCAATCAATCGCTACAATATTCTGAATTTTTTTATGGATTACCCTTAATGCTTGGAACCAGATTTCCGGTCCGATATAACCGAAGCGATGCTTATTTCTTTAAAGCGGTCGATTTTAACGTTGGGATAGTAATTGGTTTATCGACGATGCAGTCGCTATATCCAAAAGGCGATTTAGATGTGGGCTACACTTATTTAATGGGTGATTATATGAAGATGAGTTTGGTGTGGGAGCTAATTTTTTCGGCTGTCAACAACGAAGGTTATGGTCATAGAATGGGAGTAAGGTCGATGTTAGATATCCCTAACATGTTGAAATTGAAAAAAGAAGCACAATTTGGTATTTATCCTGTTTATATGTCGTTGGGAATTTTTTACACAATTTTTACAGATAAATAGGCAAAAGCACACAAATTGCTTACTTTTGGAGAAATAAGTACTTAGAAAATTTTAATGCTGCGTTGGTGGAAATGCAAAATTAGAACCGTGTAATAAAAACATTAGAAAAAATGTAAATTTGTCGAAATGTATAATAAATAATGAAACAACGAGTATATATTGATACATCAGTAGTTGGAGGATATTT
>DYOK01000125.1:4744-7889 GCA_020720565.1 Acetofilamentum sp. | reverse complement strand
TAACATTATTGTATCAATATGATTATCTAGATATTGAGTTAATAAAATATAAAACTTGTTTTCCTTCTTTACGGATATTGCTTATTGCGGGCAAATTACCACGCCTTTGTTGGTTTTTCCATCAATTTTATAAATTAATGCTTGCTCAAATTGAACGTGTTTAATATACTTATCTTCAAAAATTGCAACTTGTTGATCTAAACATTCCGAGCGATATAAACCATCTCCAATATATGGATTTAGATTAAAATATCCGACTCTGAAAGATGTTAAATTCTGAAAAAAGTGAGTTCCTTGACTCGGGTCAATTCGAAAATCTTTTAGACCAGATTCCACAATGAGCTTCGCCATCGAAATTTGAGACCATTTTACAGGAATGCCTAACCAAGGATCCGATGAGCCCCAACGTCCAGGTCCAACTAATATATAGTGTTTTTTTTCTCTAATCATTTTTTGATTCAAGATCGACAATTGTAATGCAATTTCGTTAGTTTTTGAGGCATCGAAACTTGATGGCTTCACATAAATGACATCATGTATACTTGGGTCGATTCCATTACCTAAGGCCGATTCTGAATAAATTAGCGAGTGTTCAATATCTTCTGTAGTAATTTCGACAAGCTCAGAATCTTGACTGGCTACAATGGGTCTTAGTTGTAAAAAACTAAACACCCTCGGGTCTCCAGATTTGACATCGAGATTAACCGCAAACTCAATTTCGACAGGGGTATTCATCTCTTTTTGGCAAGTTTTTAATAACGAATCGATAATTTTTGCCAATGGAAAAGTTTCATATTCGAGAGGCCCTGCAAATGTCAAAATCTTTCTACCCCGATGATGGGTACCTGCTTTAATCATATGATTGCTGTAATCATATGTAGAAGCGACCAATTTTAATGCATTGTCGTCTTCGGCATCAGACACTTCGAGTTTAATCAGATTAATACCTTCGTCGCAACTGGGATCGTATTCTTCTTTGGTTAAATCGAGCGCATAAAATTCGTTTTGTGTGTCTCTCAACGCCATGTCGGTAGACGAAAGTTGTAAGATTTTTTTTGGATATTTGGGCGAAAAACGCATCGAAGTTTCACCGTCGACAATGGTTTTCCCTAATCCAAAAGCGATGTTAACAATGCCATCTTCCGATTTTTCGGGGCCAATAGGATAAAAATTTACCGATCGAGCCACGCCTGAAATGGTTGGATAATAACGAGTTCCATAATACTCGCCACATACTTCTTGAATTACGATACCCATTTTTTCTTCTTCCAACGAGTTTTTGGTGGCCTCCATATACGATTTGCTGGCTTTAAAATATACCGAGGCATACACGCTTTTTATAGCGTTGGTTAGCAGCTTCATCATCTTAGTTTTATCGCTAACCGACGGGATCATATAAGTGGAATAAATTCCTGCAAATGGCTGATAATGTGAATCTTCCAACACACTCGACGAACGAATGGCAAAGGGTTTGTGAACCACTTCGATTAGGGCTTGTAAATCTTCGGCAATCCGAATGGGCAATTTGGCTTGAACAAATCGTTTCAGAATGTCTTCGTCAGTTAGATCGGCCGAAAATGCGACGTCGTACAAATCTTGTTCTTCCATAAATTCGTCGAATACATCGGTGCTAATCACCACAGTACGTGGAATCGTAATTAAAACATCGTCAACATGGTCAATAATTACATTGCGTTTTATTAGAGAATCGATAAATGCCAATCCTCTGGCTTTTCCTCCGATAGAGCCATCTCCAATTCTCGAAAACATTTGATAATCGTCGAAATGCTTTTTATCGAATTTGGCGATAACACCGCGGCCTTTAGTTTGTCGATAACTTGCAATTACATTATACATATAATATCGTAAATCCTCTGTTGTATCAAACTCGTCGGCTGTTAATGGGCTAAAAATCTGAGCTATCTGAAACAAAGATCGTGCGTTCAACCACCTCGAAAAGCTGTTTTTACGACTGTAATAATCCAATACCTCTCCGGGTAAATTTTTGATGTTGGATTGCAATTCTTTTAAATTGGAAGCTCTACCAATTTCTTCTAATGTTTTAGGATCGCGGAATACAAAATCGCCAAAAGCAAGCGATTCTTTTAAGTATTTCCGTAGTTTAATCGACAAATTTTTCGAATGCTTATACACGAAACCCACATTAAGTTCCGAAGCAAATTTCTCGTTTCTGAGTTCTGACGATTGCAAAAGGATGGCCAAATGTGGATTCTCTTTTCTGAGAACTTGCGTCAAACGTATACCGGCCAAAGGATCTTTTACCCCCTCTCGTTTATATGAGATATCCGAAATTACGCCCAGAGTATGCATGCTGTACTGCTTATATAAGGAAAGAGCCTCTTCGTAATTGGTCGCTAGCAATATTTTTGGACGGCCTCTCATCCTCAACATTTTTTGATGCTGATTCATGGCTTCGTCGACAAAAGTCAAGGCTTGCTTAAATAATATGCGGTAAATTTCAGGCAGATAAATACTATAAAAACGAATCGAATCTTCGACTAATAAAATGGTTTGCACGCCAACTTCCTTTACGTCGTGTTCTACGTTCATTTTATCCTCTATCAATTTGATAATGGCTAAGAGCAAATTGGTATTACCTAACCACGAAAACACATAATCGGCCACAGAAAGTGCTTCGGTTTCGAGTAGCAAATTCACTTCTCGCGACATTTGTGTCAAAACAACCACTGGCTTGTTCGGATAAATCGCTTTCATTTCTTTAACCAAATCGATAGCTGGCATATCGCCAATACTTAACATCGATATTATTAAATCGATCTGTTCTTCGGCCAGAACCTTAAAAGCATCTTTTGCACTATTGACTTTAACAAATATGGGTGGATGTTTTAAATTCAGTGACACATATTCGTTGAAAATTTGCTCGTCAATTCGGCCATCCTCTTCGAGCATAAATGCATCGTAATTGCTACTTATCAACAAAACCTTCAATATTCGGTTTTGCATCAAGGTATCGAAAGCTGTATCGTGAAAATAATATTTTCTCGAATCTAAAATTCTTCTGTAAATTGAATCTTGGGCTTTGTAATGCTTCATATTTTGAAAGATAAAGGTCTTTGACCTGATTTTTTATTCGATAAAATTACATTAGGTCTTCGACCTGTTT
>DYOK01000125.1:0-4644 GCA_020720565.1 Acetofilamentum sp. | reverse complement strand
AAATACTTCGTCATAATACTACAAATCGAGTCAAATTCGGTGCGAATAGTTTCGTTTCGAAGAAAAAACCGATCGCTTCGCCTAATTAAAAAGTCATCTAAATGAATTACAAATTCATGTTCGACCACATACCATATCTCAGCTTCGAGCCAAACCAAATTTTTATCGATTTCTACTTGCGAATACAAATCAAATGCTTTGTTAATAATCAAATCAAGATTAGAACCATAGTGGTAAAACAGTTGCTCAATTTGTTTAGCATCGATATTAAGCTGATAAGCTTCGTTAAATTTTTGTTCGATATAATTAACTATGTAGTGCGTTTCGGGTTCAAAACTAAAAAGACCTCCACTGAGTTTAATTTCGGATGTATGGCACGGCTTAGTGGTTAACAATTCAGTATTTAACTGCAAAAGTTTATCGACAACACGCTCTGCCATTTTGCGATAAGCAGTTAATTTTCCGCCCAAAATACTGATCATACGATGGTGATGCACTTCGATTTTGTCTTGGCGCGAGATGGTGTTGAGCGATTTAGAATTTTTACGTATCAAAGGCCGAACTCCAGACCAAGTTTGAACCACATTTGAAACATTCAGTTTGATATCAAAAAACTGATTAACAGAATTAATAAGATATTGAATTTCTGTCTTTTCGGCATATAATTGGTCTAAATCACCTTTAAAAACTGTATCAGTAGTGCCAATATAGGTTTTATTTCCGGCAGGTATGGCAAACACCATCCGGCCGTCGGCTAACTCAAAATAATAAGCCTTTTCGATGGGCAGCTTCGTTTTTTCGACCACAATATGGTCTCCTTTCGAAAAGATGAGTCGGTTTTTTGAATCCGATTCGTAAGAATTAAGTACTTCCTCGGCCCAAATTCCAGTGGCATTGACAATGGTTTTGGTTTTGATTCGATAAGTCTCGTTGGTCTCTGAGTCGGTAACCCAAACATGTACAAATCCTTGTTTTTGAATGCGCTCTATATCAGATTCAATTTTTTCTACCGTGCAATAATTGAATGATATGGCACCAAATTCGGAAGCTTTTTTAATATTTTCGATAACCAACCGAGCATCGTTGGTACGGTATTCAAAATATTCGACAGACCCTAACAGGTTTTCTTTTTTAAGTAGTGGATTGTGTTTTAGCGTATAATCTCGATTTCGCGACGAACGTCTATATTGTGGTTTAACTTGTGCCAATACATCATAAAACCATAAAGCGAAAGAAGTAGCAAATTGCCCATATGCATTTTGTTTGTAAATGGGTAAGCACATTTTTTGTGGATAGACTAAATGAGGTGCATTTCTGTACAACACGTTTCGTTCCCTACCCGATTCACTGACCAATTTTAATTCTAAATTTTTCAAATACCGAAGTCCACCATGTACCAGTTTTGTCGATTTTGAACTTGTTCCACTGGCAAAATCTTTTTTTTCGAATAATATAGTTTGTAATCCTCTCGATTGGGCGTCGAGTAAAATGCCCGCTCCAGTAATGCCGCCACCAATGATTAAAACATCAAAGATGGTTTCTTGGGCTTGGCTTAAGGCCTTCGACCTATTTATTAACTGTTTAACTAACATTTTATCAATTAAGGTCTTCGACCTATTTTTTAGGTTTTACAATTAGCAATTTATCAAACTCTTAGTAAAATTAAAGTCATCGACCTATTGATTGATTTTTGTAACTTTTTATTTATCAATCTTATAGCTTAATAAAACACAACATTAAATTATATACAATATTTATAAAATTCAAAATTATTTTCTTAATACCTGAACCTTTATTTAAAATCTCTTTGGCGACATGCCTCGAAAAGCACAATTGCTGTCGAGGTCGAAACATTTAATGAGTCGGCTGCTCCTTGCATGGGAATGATGATATTGTCATTCGAATTTTCTACCCAAATGGGGCTAACACCTGTAGCTTCGGTTCCTACAACTATAGCACTTGCCGTTTTGTAATCGATGTGGTGATAAGGTATGGCAGCGTTCAAATAGGTTGTATAAATTGGTATTTGTTGCGATTTTAGCCATGCTATTGCTTCGGAACTTTTACAAATTACGGTCGGAGCAGTAAACACACATCCTAACGAGGCTCTGACAGTATTGGGGTTGTAAAAGTCGGTTTTTAAATCGGCTACAATTACTAAGTCGATACCCGCTGCATCGGCCGTACGATAAATAGCACCAATATTCCCTGGCTTTTCGAGCGATTCAAGAACCAGAATTAATGGGTTCTTTTTAAGATTTATTCTTGCAAAGTTGTGTGTCTTTTGTTCAGCCAAAAGAATTATTCCTGTTGAGTTTTCGCGATAGGCGACTTTCGAAAATACGTCCTGTGTCAATTCGAAAAAGCTTGCACTATCCTTAGTTTCTTTTCTGATACTCCCTAGTAACTCTTGGTTCGCCAAATCTTTATAATAAAAAACGGATATGATATGATATTGATTTGCAATAGCTTTTTCAATTTCTTTAGAACCTTCGATGGTAAACCATCCCGTGCGATTGCGTTCAGCGGATTTTTGTAAATCGACCAATGTTTTAATCTTAGGGTTTTGTTTACTCGATATCAACAAGTCTTGTAACATATCAAAATTTTGAATTTTTTAAGATGCTCGATAAAAAGCTTATTTCTTATACTTTTCGTCAGCGTTTCTTGGGTTAAAAAAGTTTTTGCTTGGTAAATATTCAAATGTCATGGGTTTTCCCGAAATGGGATGATTGAGTTGCAAACGAACTGCAGCCAGACGAATTTGTCGTTTATATAAATTGCTGGCTCCATATTTATAATCCCCAACAATTGAGCAACCCATTTCCGAAAGGTGAACCCGAATTTGATTTTTTCGTCCAGTGTGAAGTGTTACTTCTAACAAATGGTACATTCCTATGGTCTCTTTAAAACGATATTCTGTTTTAGCAAAGCGACTATTTTCCACCTCGTTGGCAAAAGAAACCACTTTTTGTTTGTACGAATCCATCAGCCAATTTTCGATAACCCCTTCATTTTCATTAGGTCTGTGCTCTGTTAAGGCCAGATATTTTTTTGTTACATCGGACCATTGGTCTTTAATTTGATTTTGAATTTCTTCTGATTTTGCAAATAAAACAATCCCTTCGACTTCTTTATCTAAACGGTGAACAGACCAAATTCGAATGTGTTTTTGTTCTCTGTGTTCTAAAAAATCTTCTATTACTTTGTGGAACGAAATTAAATTGGGTTGTTTACGATCCTTACTTGTAATAATTCCAGCTGGTTTTATTGCAAGAAGGATATAATCGTCTTCGTAAACAATTCTTAATTTGTTTTTCTCGGCAGCCGCAGCCGTAACAAGTTCCGATTTCGATTTTTTATCAATCTCCACTAAATCGCCCACATTAATCAAAATGGTAGCTTTGCCTTCGGTAATTACATCGTTAATTTTAATTTGCTGATGGGCCAGTATTTCTTTGGCTCTTTGTCTTGAAACACCATCGTACATTTCAATAATAAAATCGATAAGTAATGCTTCGTTTCTGGCTACTTTTTTCATGTAAATATTATTAACGATTGTTTATTTGCCTGTCCCGCAAAACGGGCTTGAGTTGTTATTCTTTGAAAGTTTTTAGTTTGTTGTGATAGTGCTTGATCTTAAATCTTACCTCATTAATTTTGTATAAGTCAGATTAATCTTATCAAACATACCTCTTAAATTATATTGATTATAATTGTCTGAAAAAATTAAATTTTTCGAATACCTTAATTATAAAACCTAACGTATGTTCCGAGAGGCAAATTGAGTCCAGATTCGGAAGCAATATAAGATTCTCCGAACCATTTTTCTTTGGTCGGAAAATGAGATTCTATCAAATTGTTCGCAATTATTGGCGAATAGCCGAGCGAATAGAGGTTAAGGACAAAAAAACTACCTTGTGGTTTTAATAATTGGGTACACAGTTCGAGTAGTGGGTTTATTCCTTCGTCCAAAATCCAACGTTCTCCGTCGGGCCCACGACCGTATGCCGGTGGGTCTAAAATAATACCATCATACATTGCACCTCGTTTGACTTCTCGTTTAAAGAACTTGAGGGCGTCGTCAACAATCCACCTGATATCGTCCAACTTACTCAAGCTCATATTTTCTTTACCCCAATTTACAATTTGCTTTACGGCATCGACATGGGTTACATTGGCACCAGCCGCTCGAGCGGCTAAAGAAGCCCCTCCTGTATAAGCAAAGGCGTTGAGTACTTTAGGTTGTTGCTCTTTATGTGCTTTGATGGTTTTAAAAATAAAATTCCAATTTTCAGCTTGTTCGGGAAAAATCCCTACATGTCCAAAAGATGTTAAAGCCAATTTTAGTTTAAAACTAGATTGCGGTAAAGGAATTTGAATCGTCCAATTTTCTGGCATTTTTTTAATAAATGTCCAATTTCCATTTCCCATATCACCCGAACGATAAGACGATTTTTGTGTTTCTCTTCGATATTGTGCGTGAGCCAGTTCTTGCCATTTGTTCGCAGGTAACTGAGGTTTCCAAATGGCTTGCGATTCTGGTCTTATAAGGTAGTACGTACCAAAACGCTCAAGTTTTTCAAAATTGCCACTATCAATGAGTTGATATTCTGGAATTAAAGATACTGATGACATATTTAT
>DYOK01000347.1 GCA_020720565.1 Acetofilamentum sp. | reverse complement strand
TTAAATATGAACTTTCGAAAAGTTTAACGAAGTATTGTATAAATAGAAAGTTAGTAAAACAAAAAATAGGTCGAAGACCTTAAATGGTTAATTTTTTTTGAGCTGCTAAAAATAAAATCGGCTTAAGTAAAATCTTTGTGTAGCTTTGTGACTTCTTTGTGCCCCCTGTCTACCTTCAGGCAGGTTTGTGTAACAGCTATACCACAAAACACTCAAAGGAATATTAAAATATTAACCTATTTAAAACTTGGTTTTTTACTTAATTTTTTACGTTACAACTCTTTGGAAACGAATAAATAAAATTTACCGATTTACAATATGAAGTCAGGCTTATCGATTCATCAAACAAAAGCATTGTGGTTTGATTCCAAATTAAACCAAGTGGTGATAATAGATCAAACAGTTTTGCCTCATCAATATATCGAGCATAGGGTAGGCAGTGCTTTAGAAATGGTCGATGCCATTCGGTCTATGAAACTAAGAGGGGCACCTCTCATTGGAACGGCTGCTGCTTATGGAATGTATTTCGCTTTTATCGAAGCCAAACGTTCGAATCAATTCCAACCGGTATTCGAATCGACCAAAAGCCAATTACATTCCGCACGTCCTACCGCCGTTAACCTGATGGATGCGGTCGATTTTATGATCCCTTTTTGTCATCCAGACCATGAAAATATTCAGGTTTTGGAAGCTGCTCAACAATATGAAAATCAAAATAACCAAGCTTGTTATGGAATTGGCTTAAATGGTTTAGAATTGATACGAGATATTTATACCAAGACAAAAAAAACTGTTCAAATTTTAACCCATTGTAATGCTGGTTGGCTGGCTACAGGCACCTATGGAACTGCAACAGCACCCATTTATTTGGCTCACGAAGCGGGCATTCCGGTTCATGTTTGGGTAGACGAAACCCGACCTCGAAACCAAGGTGCAAACTTAACCTCTTGGGAGTTGATGCAAATGCAAGTGCCTCACACTGTGATAGCAGACAACACAGGGGGACACCTAATGCAACACGCCATGGTCGATATGGTTATTGTTGGGAGCGACAGAACCACAGCAAATGGCGATGTGGCCAACAAAATTGGCACTTATCTCAAAGCCTTGGCCGCATTCGATAATAAAATTCCGTTTTATGTGGCTTTACCACTTAGTACCATCGATTTTGAATTATGCGATGGTATTTCGCAAATCCCTATCGAAGAACGAGGTTCCGAAGAATTAACCCATATTTTAGGCATTGATGAACAAAATATGATAAGAAATATCAGAATTTACGCAGAATCTACATCTGTTATAAATTACGGATTCGATGTTACACCTGCGCGTTTAGTCACCGCATTAATTACCGAAAAAGGAGTTGTAAAAGCTAACAAAGAAGCGATTAGTAGATTGACAAATTTTGAATTATGAATTGTGAATTTTGAATGAAAAACCTGTCTATCGACAGATAGATTAAAAATCGT
>DYOK01000124.1 GCA_020720565.1 Acetofilamentum sp. | reverse complement strand
AATTTTTCCGACTCTAGTATTGTATCGATATTGACCTCGCCATTAGTCTTTTTAGGTTTTTCGCTGGGCACTTACCAGATGATTCCCATATGGATTTTAATTACTTTTGGGATACTAATCTTTACTTTTAGTCTATTTAGAATTTCGCTATTATGGATGAACATTGCAAATGATTATCCCCAATTGATTCGTTTCAATATTTTATCCACCTCATTATTCTGGGCATCTTTATTTATTGCGGTCGTCTCGCATGAGGGGATTATTAGTGTACCTGGACAATTGTTACTATTTATTAGTTTGGGAATCTCTGCAGGTGCTGGTTTAACATATTATACCGATAAACAAATTGCCATTCTGTATATTACAGTACTTCTATTGCCATCAATTTTGATCAATATTATTCAGATAAATGGTTTGGGATTATCATATGCTTTTCTCGAAATTTTGTTTTTTGCATATCTCGTTATTTTTATAAGTAAGCAGCACCGCGCATGGACAGAAGCTATATGGAAAAACGAGCAGTTTTTGGAACAAGCCGAAAACGTCGAAACTCAAAAAGAACAACTGGCATTACAAAACGAATATCTCGATAATCTTTTGGTGGAAGCCGAGATTGCCAGTAAAACCAAATCGGACTTTTTGGCTAACATGAGCCACGAAATTCGTACCCCAATGAATGGCATTATTGGTGCAACAGAGTTATTAGCATCCACAACATTGGATAATGAACAGCACAAAGTACTTAAAATAATTGCCAGCTCTGGTAACTCTTTGCTTCGTATTATTAACGATATACTCGACTTTTCGAAAATCGAAGCTGGAAAGCTCGAAATTGAACAATATCCTTTCAATTTTCAAGACATGCTCGACCAAGTGATCGACCAGTTTTCCTTTAAAGCCAACGAGCAAAATGTCGAGCTGATTAATTCGTACGACAATTCTATTCCAGTACACATGATTGGAGACGAACTCAGACTGTCGCAAATACTTATCAATCTGATTGGTAACGCCATCAAGTTTACCAAAAAAGGTCAGGTTTTGGTTCGTACACAATTGCTTAGGGACGAAGGTACAGAAGTAACCATACAAGTCAGTGTAGAAGATAGTGGCATCGGAATTCCGCAAGATAAATTGGAAAAAATATTTCAATCGTTTACACAAGCCGATGGGTCGACCAACCGTAAATATGGCGGCACTGGTTTAGGCACTACCATTTCGAAAATGTTAATCGAGCTTATGGGCGGAAGCATTAAAGCCATCAGTCCCAATCCTAACTTAAAATCGGAAACAGAAATAGGCACCGTTTTTACGTTTGATGTAAGATTAAAAAGAGATTCTAAAAAAGGGGGGCTGCAAAATAACAACGCTGCATTTTTAGGACTAAAAGCCTTGGTGGTCGACGACAATGAGATAAATTGCCAAGTGCTCACTCAAGTGCTTCGTAACTGGGGAATGGCATGCGAATACCGGATGTCGGTTAAGTCGGGCATGCAACGTATTGTAGAGCGAATTCAAATGGATAGAGCATTCGATATTGTTGTTTTAGATTATAACATGCCTATTTCGGATGGACTTGAGATGTTTCGATTAATGAAAGCAGAAAAAATTATTGGTCAATCGAAGGTTATCATGCTATCGAGCGATAACATTAATATTAACAAAAGTATGTGCGACAAAGAGGGCTTCGATGCGTGCATATATAAACCAGTTAAACAGAACGATTTAAATTCTGTAATTTTTAATTTATTAGATCCGGAAGCGTCTAAGAACCCAACTCAAGCCGAGCCTCAAAAAGAAAGAAATTCTAACGAAATCGATCACAGTAATTTCCATTTATTGGTGGTCGAAGACAATGTAATTAATCAGAAGATTGCGGTAGCTGCATTGAATAAATTGGGCTATCATGCCGATGTGGCCGACAATGGAAAAATTGCCATCGATATGGTTGAACAAAAGGAATACCAACTCATTTTGATGGACGTTCAAATGCCTATTATGTCGGGTTTCGAGGCCACTCAAATCCTCAGACAACGCAGAGTTTCTATCCCCATCATTGCCATGACAGCCAATGCCATAAAAGGCGATAAAGAAAAATGCATCGAAGCAGGGATGGACGACTACATTTCGAAACCTTTCCGTCAGAAAGAACTGCTCGAAAAGCTAGAATATTGGGAGCAGATTTTCGCAGGAGAAAAGGTTTAACCCCCAATAAGCACCTGCCTGTCGCCTGCCTGCTGGCAGGGTAGATAGGTTAAGAAAGGCTGATTCGATTAAGATTTTGTAATTCGGAATTTTAAGAAATTCTTCAAACAAAACCTAAATCAGCCTGCCCCATCGATGTTCGGGGCAGGTGCTTATTTGGGGTTCAAAAGGGCATTGAAATTACAGTGATTTAAATTGTTAGACAGGGTTTTGCCAATAAAAAAGCAGAATGTAAAGTTGCTATAAAATAGGAAAAGTCACATCTGTTTGCTTACTCATACTCATTAAATTATTTTAGCAATAAAAAATAATCCATGATGTGTTGAGTATAGTTAAGATTCAATCAAAAAAACTATCTTTGACACAAATTCCAAAACAATCTAGCCTTAACTTGAGTTTTTATATTAATGTAAAAGCTCAGTTTTCGATTCTATTTGTGTTATGATATATACTTTCTATGAAAAAATTCATTATCTTTTTGGGGATATGCTCGTTAACCACATTTTCTCATTTTGCTAGAGCACAAGATTCCACCCAACTGTCTCAATCTAAACATCGCCCCCAAAGGGGATTACCTGCCGAATCGTATTACGAATTGAATCATGCAGCCCACAATGTGCCCAGTCGTCAAGTCAACACTTGCGAACTCAACAAAGTGGTGTTCGGATGGCATCCGTATTGGCAAAACGGTTACGAAATCAATTACGAGTGGGATTTGATTAGCGATTTTTGCTATTTCTCTTATGAGGTGAATGCAGCCAACGGAAATGCTGCAACCACCAACAGTTTTGCCACAATAGCCTCAGTGACCACAGCTTTAAATCAGGGTAAACGGGTGCATTTGGCTGTAACTTTGTTCGAAAATCATTCCACTTTTTTGGGAAACACCACTTCTAAACAAACGCTAATCAATAATTTGATTACCTTGGTTCAAAACCGTGGTGCTCATGGGGTTAACATCGACTTCGAAGGGGTTCCTTCCTCGCTTAAAAACAGTTTAACTGCCTTTATGAACGATTTGGGCACACAAATGCACAACGCCATTCCGAGTTCAATTGTCAGTATCGATTTGCCTGCCGTAGAATGGACCTCGACATTCGATGTAGCTGCTATGACCCAAGTCGATTGGTTTATGATAATGGGATACGATTACTATTATGCTGGCAGTTCCAATGCAGGACCACACTCGCCGCTGTTTACCTTCGACAACGGCTACGATTACAACCTGTCCAAATCAGTGTCGTACTATCTGAACAAAGGGATTGCACCCGAAAATTTGATTTTAGGCGTACCTTATTACGGACGCGAATGGTCGACTTCGAGTACAACGCCTGGTGCATCGACTACAGGCTCGAGTTCATCGGTTTTTTACAACGAAATGCGTAACAACGCCGATGGTTTTTTTACCAATCGGCAATGGAACGACCAAAGCAAAACACCCTACTTTGTTTTTAACGACGGTGGCACGCACCAATGTTTTATCGACGACGAGCACAGTTTGAAGTACCGTTACGATTTGGTACATCGACAAAAACTGGCGGGTATCGGTATTTGGGCTTTGGGCTACGACGATGGTTATACCGAACTTTGGCAAGCCATTGCCGACCATTTAACCGATTGCCGAATCGACTCGTGCTCAGGTACCTTAACCGATATGGGTGGGGCGTACCATAACTATTACAATAACGAGAATTACAGCTATACCATTGCTCCGCCCGGTGCAGCCGGTGTTACGCTGAGTTTTACCGAATTTTCGATACAAAACGGAATCGATAGTCTATGGCTTTACGATGGTTTCGACGCACAATCGTCCTTGTTGGGCAGTTATACCGGGTCTGCATTGCCAGCCGATGTTACCGCATTTTCTGGCGGCTTAACATTGCGATTTAAGTCTGATGCAGCCACTACCGCAAGCGGATTTAAAGCCAATTGGCAATGTTTGTACGACACCCAAGCTCCGACATGCCAAATTACTTCGAGCCACAATTGGGAAACCGAAAATTTCGATATGACCTTCGACGATTCCGATAATTCGGGAATTGATAAAGCGTACTACCAAGTGCTCGAAACTCAAAACGGAGACACGGTGGCACATGTACAAAACGGATTTATGCATCAAAACTTCGATCAAAATTTTAACAATTGGACACTACCTTTAGGGACTTGGCAATTAAGCGGACAAAGTTTGCAACAGACCGAAGCCGTAAACAGCAATACCAATATTTACACCGAATTGACTCAAGACCCCGACCACAGCTATTTGTACGAGTGGGATATGGCTATATCCGGAAGCGGATCTAACCGACGGGCAGGTTTGTATGTGTTTTCCGATAATGCGGCATCTGCCGAAAGGGGCAATGCCTACATGGTTTATTTTAGAACTGACCAAAGTAAGTGTCAGATATACAAGGTGGTCAACAACAATCTGCAAATTAAATCCGACGATACTTGCACGGTGGCTTTAGATGTGATGTACCATTATGCATTGACCTATCATCCGTCGACTGGATACCTTAAAGTGTATCAGAACGGACGATTGGTTTCGCAATGGTTAGACGACGAACCTATTCAAAACGGTGCATACGTTTCGTTACGAACGGGCGATTGTACGCCTTTGTACGATAATATTAATGTCTATAAATCGCGAAGCAACTTGGTCGAAATTAGCGTGGGAGCCTCTGCAGATAAAGATATTCAAATCGACAACTTCGATCCTTTTCATCCCGCAGCACTCATCAGAACCCAAAACCAAGACGTGTTCGGATTATTTTCGCAAACGGCACAATTACCAATTAATGTCGATACTTCGGTACCGGAAATACAGGAATGGTTAAACGACGGCTTACTGTCCGATTTCGATACTACTTTCGAATCGAATCCTTATAGGGTGTCGTGGTCGTCGGCTACAGATCCCAATTCGGGAATTCAAGGGTATTGGCTGGCCATCGGGCACGCAACCGACACCACGGCTTTTTACCCATGGACCGATATGGATGTGATACTATCTGGGGTTATTAATATCGATATGATTCCCGAATCGCTGTATTATGTGTATGTGCGTTCGGAAAATGGAGCTGGGCTTTTTTCGGAAGTCTTACGCAGCGATGGAATTATCTATCGGGATACCACGCTTGGCATACCTTATCTAAATAATAGACATATGTGGTCGGTAGGACCTAATCCTGTTTTAAAAGGAGAAAAACTATTGGTCAACACATCTAATAATCTGAATCAAACTAACAACTGGCAAATGTTTAATTCCCAAGGAGTGCTTGTTGCTAAGGGAATATTGTCGGGTAGCGGTAATTATATCCCCACCGATGAATTAAGTCAAGGGATATATATATTGATAATCGATAACGAATGGTTTAAAGTGTTAATTGAATAAGTAAGGTGTTCGATTTGTTTTTTTTTGATTTTATAACTATTTCATTATAAGATTATTACATGAATTATAAACGGCATTATTTTATTCAAAGTAAGTAAATATTAAGAATGATGCAAAAAAGATATTCGATATTACTATTGATTTGGATGGGCTTTTCTTTTCATTTATTGGCTCAAAATCGTGAAATTGACTCGCTAAAAATTGCTTTGAAATCGGCTAAGAGTGATACACTAGAGACCATACAACTCAATAAAATTGCAAGGGCTTATCTTATTATTGGCCTATTCGATTCTACAAATGTATATACGGAAAAAGCAATTTTTTTGGCTTCGAAATACCCATCGTATCAAAATCCAAGTAAAATTCGATTACAAAAATCATTAGCCGATGCCTATAATAATCTGGGGATTGTTTGTGCACAGCAAGCTCGCTACAATCAAGCCTTGGAATATTGGCAGAAAGCATTAAATATTGACGAATCGTTAGGCGATAAAACTGGAATTGCATCGCGCACAGGGAATATCGGTAATATTTATTGGTACACAAAAGATTACGAAAAGGCATTAAAATATTTTAACAGAGCCTATGCCCTAAGTGTTGAACTAAACAATATTGAGCTACAAGCCAAATGGCTTGGCAATATGGGGAATGTGATTCGCTATCAGTTCGAAAATCAAGAAAATTCAGAACAACGATATCAATCGCTAATATTAGCAGATCAAAAATATCTTCAAGCTCAAGCCTTATATCATAAGATAAATAAAACGGATGGATACGCTCGAATGTTGGGCAGTAGAAGTAACATAATGGTGGATTTGTGCAATTTGAAAAAGGCAGGTTTAAAAAAAGATTCGTTGCTAAAAATAGCATTTGATTTAACACAAGAAGCATTGCAGATTCAAATATCGCAAAACAACGCCTTCGAAGCGGCTATACAAGAAGGAAATCTGGGTTTGATTTATCAGAAGCAAGGTCGATTAGAGGCGGCCAAGCTGCATTACAAAAAAGTTATTGACATTTTTTCGGAATTAAAATCAATCGAATACCTTTCGTTTTTTTACGAGAAACAAGCAAGACTTCTATACGAAGCAAAAGATTACAAAACGGCATTTGAAAATTTTGACCACTATAATACGCTCAAAGACTCTGTATTTAACGATCAAAAACAAAAAGAACTGTACGAGAAAGAATTAACCTACGAGTTCGAAAAGAAAGAAGCCATAGCCCAATCCGAACAAGATAAAAAGGACTTACTTTCGAAAATTGAACAACGCAAACAAAAACAAATTTTGTATGTAGTAGTTGGTGTGCTGGGCTTAATTCTTATGTTTAGTCTGGTATTAACACGCTTTTTTGTTCAGAAGAAAAAAGCCAATCGAATTCTCGCACAACAAAATGCCGAAATTCAAGAGCAAAAAGAAGAGATTCAATCACAAAACGAATTGGTTTCTGCACAAAAGAACCGAATAGAGCACATTCACAAAGAGCTGACAGACAGCATCAATTACACCAAACGACTGCAAGATGCTATTTTACCTACCGAGCATTTGCGTAACGAACTTTGTCCGAATCATTTTCTGATGTATCGGCCTAAAGACATTGTTGCCGGCGATTTTTACTGGATGGAGCAAGTGGACGATATCGTGCTTATGGCTGTGGCCGATTGTACAGGCCATGGGGTGCCAGGAGCTATGGTGAGTATGGTTTGCAGTAATTATTTAAATAAAGTAGTTGGCGAGTCTAAAATATCGGATCCAGGCAAAATTCTCGATTTAACCAAAGATTTAGTCAGCAAACACTTTTCGAAAGGCGAAAGCGAAGTAAAAGATGGAATGGACATCAGTTTATGTGCTTTTAATAAAAATGACAAAACGAACTTTTCGTGGGCGGGGGCTAATAATCCGCTCTATTTGGTTCGTCGAAACAATCCTTATTCACCGGCCGTACTTATCGAATTTAAAGCAGATAAACAACCGATTGGCATTACCGATTTTGATAGACCCTTTACCACCAGGCAAATAGAAGTATTTCCCGGCGACCGGTTGTATTTGTTTAGTGACGGTTTTAAAGACCAATTTGGAGGCGAAAACGGCAAAAAGCTTAAATCGGCACCATTTAAACAATTTATCGAAAGCATTCAGTTGTACGACATGCCCGAACAAGGTGCTATGTTCCATCGTTTTTACGATGCTTGGAAATCCGACTTCGAACAAGTTGACGACGTATGTATTTGGGGTATCGAAGTATAGGTGAGGAAATAATCTTTGAGCTATTATTCTTGTTCTTTTATCTGATAAATTGAGCTTTTTAAAAACCATAATTGCT
>DYOK01000123.1 GCA_020720565.1 Acetofilamentum sp. | reverse complement strand
TTCTTCTATACGATATTTGTGTCAATTAGTGTAATAATCAATTCTGTTAACACATTGATCAACAATCTTCAAACAGTATTAGAATTAACCTGAAATCATAAACTGTCTACAATTCAGCAGTTAGTAAAAGATTACTTTGGTGCAATACGGTATAAGAAATAGGCGATTAGACCATATAAAATGTTGGGAGCCCAAACACCAAAAAATGGATTATAGGCGTTGCCTATGGTAATGTTGGTCGAAACCTTCATCAGCAAGATATAAGAAAAACTTAGGGCTATTCCAATTCCAATTTGAATCCCAATGCCCCCACGTCGTTTACGAGATGATAACGACACACCAATTAATGCCAATACAAAAGTTGAAAAAGGATAGGCAAAGCGCTCTTGCCAAGCTACTTCGAGTTGGATAATGTTCTCTGCACCTTGTAGCTTCTGTTGTTCGATAAAATCGCCAAGTTGATTAATGGTCATTGCATCGACCGAATTGTCGCGACGGGCAAAATCTTCGGGTGATATATTTAGGGAAGTGTCTATCTTGGCACCTTTGGTAATACGGTCGCCCATTAGACCAATTTCGCGCATCACATAAGGTCCTGTTTGCCATTTACCGCTAACACTATCCCAATGTAAATGGTCGGAACTTAGCTTAGATACCAAGCGGCCTTCCGAAAATTGTTCTAAGGAAAATCGATAACCCGATTGGGCACTAACGGTGTAACTTTGCAAATAGAAATATTGACCTGGAAGAATTTGCCGGTGAATGTTGCTTTCGCTGTTTTGAAATTGATTTCGAATGTACATTTCTTCGAAATCTAAACGTACTTTGTTTGCTGGCGGAATAATGTAATTGGTGAGCAAAAATGAAAAGATTGCCAAGAAACCAGCCGATAGCATGTAGGGTCGTAAAAAGCGTCTAAAGCTAATTCCACTACTTAAAATGGCCGTTACTTCGGTGTTGTAAGCTAATTTAGATGTAAAAAAGATAACCGATATAAAAATGAATAAACTGCTAAATAAATTGGCAAAATAGGGGATAAAATTGAGATAATATTGAAAGATAATGGCATCGAGTGGCGCTTTGCTATCGATAAAGTCGTCGATTTTTTCCGAAATATCAAAAACTACGGCAATACTAATTATCAATATAATTGAGAAAAAGTAAGTTCCTAAGAATTTTCGGATAATATAGATGTCGAGTTTTTTAAGCACTTTATGATTGTAATATTTATTGCAATTGTAAATTTAGAGTCTACGAGATAAAATGGGAACCATTTTGTTTTTCCAAGGTGTAAAATCGCCTTGTTCGATGTGCATTCTGGCTTGTTCGACCAGCCAAAGATAAAAAGCTAAGTTATGTATGCTGGCAATTTGCATACCCAGTATTTCGTTGGCTTTAAACAAATGTCGAACATAGGCTTTGGTGTAATAAGTATCGACCGAGGCTGTGCCGTTGGGATCGAGCGGGGTAAAGTCGTGCGACCATTTTTCGTTTTTAATATTGATGGTCCCTTCACTGGTAAACAACATGCCATTTCGTCCGTTTCGGGTAGGCATCACGCAGTCGAACATATCGGTACCTAAGGCAATTCCTTCGAGAATATTCACAGGCGTTCCAACACCCATCAAATACCGAGGTTTGTCTTTTGGCAAAATACCATTGACCAATTCGAGCATGCGGTACATATCGTCTTCGGGTTCGCCCACCGATAAACCGCCTATGGCATTACCAACGGCGTCTTGTTTGGCAATAAATTCGGCAGATTCTTGACGTAAGTCGCTATAAACACTTCCCTGTACAATGGGGAAATAGGCTTGCTGATGTCCATACAATGGTTCAGTTGTTTTGTAATGTGCCATCCCGCGTGCTAACCATGCATGAGTAAGGTGCATCGATTTCTTGGCATAAGCAAAGTCGCAAGGATAAGGCGTACATTCGTCGAGTGCCATCATAATGTCGGAGCCAATGATGCGCTGGGCATCAATCACATTTTCGGGCGTGAACAAATGTTTAGACCCGTCGATATGCGATTTAAAAACCACACCTTCGGGTGTAAATTTACGATTTTCCGACAGCGAAAAAACCTGAAAACCGCCACTATCGGTTAAAATGGGGCGATCCCAATTCATAAACTGGTGCAAACCACCGGCCTGATGAAGTATTTGCGTGCCGGGTCTCAAATATAAATGGTAAGTATTGCCTAAAATGATTTGGGCTTTCACTTCGGTTTTTAATTCTTGCTGATGCACTGCTTTGACCGAAGCCACAGTGCCAACAGGCATAAAAATAGGTGTTTTGATGGTTCCGTGAGCCGTTTGTATGGTTCCTGTTCTGGCACGACTGGCGGAATCGGTTTGTTCTAAGGTAAAAAACATGTTCGAATAATTCAGTCGACAAAGATAATCATTTGCATCAAATTATACATTTGCAGTTAAAACCACATTTGTTATCGTCAATATGATATGTAGATATTTAAGATAAGAAAGTATATCTGTAATACTGAGTTCCGTATGATCGGAAGTCCAATAGGAATAGGATTAAACAGCTATTGCATCGGCATCCGCCTACGTCGGACAATAAGCGTGTTCTGAAATTTATTTATTGAACTTTTATCATTTGTATTTGGTATTAAATCTTTGTCGGAAAAAGTACCTGTCATACAAAGAGTCTCGTTCAGATTGTAATCTTTAACACGCCAAATGGTATCGATTTTGGTAATTGCTCGTTTGTAAAAAGCATCAGCAATTTTACACTTTTTAAATTGATTATCAATGTAATAAACCTTAGCCTTTTGTCCAAACGACGTTAAAAATACTGCTAAACTGAGAGATGTAAAAATTAGGAGTCTCGATTTTATAAGAAACATTTAAATAGTTGTTTTACAAACATAGAACAGATTCTGTTTAAATTTAATTCGTTACCAGAACGACTTCTGTGCTTTATTAAAAAACAAAACCTAATCCTATTTTTAGATAAAAAATGTCTTTTAAAAACATACTTCTTTGTAGTGTGCTATTAAAATCAGTTTTATCATCAAGAAGGACTAAGGGGCTGACCAGATTAAAATTGACTGAATAACCTATGTCGATTAAAAAAGATTCTGAAATCATGCGTTGTGCTCCAATTCCAAAAGTTCCTTTTATTGTAGTTGTGCTAGTTTTTGCACCATAGTTATCTGAAAAAGCGCGTGTCGATACGAAAGAAACCGCCACTTGGCTATAAACACCCACAGGTGCAAGCCATTTTGAACGAAAAAAACGCAAACCAAAACCCAAAGCGTGTTGTGTGTGGTGAAAGTAATCTTCCACCTCGCTATAATTATCGTAACTATCTTGATAATCTGGTATCTCTACCAATATATGACCTGGTCGTTCTCCTTTTGACCCGCCATAGGTAAAATAAATCGACATGTTGGTCGAAACATCTTTCGATAAGTTTAATTCATGAAACATGGTTAAAAACGATGAATTTGGATTTTCCAAGCTGTTTGGAAAAGAACTTAAACTGGGGATTATATGAAAATCGTATTTTATGGCCCAAGTTTTTCCCATAAAACCTGGCGCTTGTGCAAAGCTAATTAGCGAAATTGATAAAATTGCGATAGAAAGAATGGCCTTTTTCATTTGTTAAATATTTTAATGGACAGTTATGCTTTTGTGCAAAAATTGTCTAGTGTATAACAATACTTGAATTTAAGTTAAATTTTTGATCTATCCTAAAATTAGTTTTTTTTGTCGCGATAAAGCTGCATAAATACATAATATAAATTCGATTTTAATACATCTTTTGCCGAAGCACTAATTTCTTTTCTATAAGAAATCATTACTTTACTGGTCGTAAAATCGAGGGTTACTACTTTTAGATATGCATATCGGCCTTCGTAATCGACGGCCACCCATGTAAAGTAAGGGGTGTTGTATTTTTTAGCAATTTCTGCCATATAGCGTCTCGACGACATTAGGTATCCCTCTTCGCTTTGCGAATCGTACTGGATAATCCATTGCGTAAACAAGGCGAAGTCATTAAATAGACCTTTGTCATTTTCTCCCACATGTTCGAGCGAAAATTTGGTGGTTTGTAAGCCAATTTTATTGGTCATTTTATCGATGAGAACCACAAATTCTTTGCTTCGAGCGTCATAAGCTTTAATAAATTCAGAAAATTTTCCGTTTGGCATATACAGTTCGTAATATGGCGGCAACATAAGCGTGTGTTTAATCCCTAAACTTAAGCCTTTATTTTTTTTCTGATTATTTTTTAACGCAAGTAAAGAATCTTCGTTGGCATATTGGGCACGCTCAAGAATCATTTTGTCATAAATATCATATAAATCGGTTAAGTTGCTTAAACCCACCAACGAGTAGTCGAAAAATGTGCTTGTGGTTTGCGAAGTTCTTTTAAGTTTAATTTTTTCGGTTTTGGTTAAGCCTTCGGCACTGGCTTGCAAGGTGTCCGATGGATTTTTAAACTTAGTAGGTAAATTATTTATGCTGTTTTTGTAATATTTAGAAACGTCCGATATTACACTGTCTCTTAGCTGTTTAATATAATCGTCGTTAGGGTATTTGGTGGCTAATCGCCAAGAAAAACGTAAGGCAGTTAAGTTAAGCTCGCTGCTTTGAATTTTGTCGAAAACCTGGTTCACCTGTTGTCTGTAACCTTCGATATTCTTCGACTTTTCGTGTGCACTGTTGTACGACCCTCTGTTTTTATAAAAATTTAAACTGTATATCGATTCGACAATATTGGTTTCTAAAAACTGGTTGTTAGGGTTTTTTTGAAGCAATAAATAGCTGTTGTAGAACGCTTGTTCGAACTCATATTCCAGATTGAATAAATGACTTAATTCGAATCGGGCGATTTTTTGGGTTAAATCAAATTCTTCCTTGTCGAGTTTAAACAAACTGCCATTATCCGTGCCACTTTCTTCCAAAAAAGTACTCATGTAAATACGTCTTTTCAAAATGTTGGGGTGGGTCATTTTACTGTCGTCTACATTCTCGAGCGATTCGATTTCGTTGTATTTCTCGACCACAAATTCTTTGGGCAGCTTCAAGGTGTCTATATTGAAAAAATCGAGTTTGAACTCGACTTCGTCGAATGGAAGGTGCGAGTACAAAAGCATGTCAAAACATTGATCGACCTGAGATGAGGCATAATTGGCTGTTGAATAGTAGTTTAAATAGCCGTATTTATCGGCTTCGAATTCTTGTTCTTTTGAATACGAAAACAAAGAATTCAATTTTTGAGTATAAGTCAAATTTTTGTCGTTTTCGTATTTGTCGCGTAAAATATAATCTTTGGCATGGTGACCTTTGGTGTAGTGTGCTAGCTCGTGCGATAACACATAGGCTAACTGGGCTTCGTTTTCAACTTGAGCTAATAGACCAACTGTAACGAAAATAATACCGTTATTGGTCGAGAAGGCGTTAGCTTCAGTCGATTTGAGTATGTAAACCCTTATTTTTTTCCTCAAGTCGGGCTGATTAACCAAAAGAATATCTAAGATTTTATTACAATAATTTGACAATGGATCGTTGTATGTAACTAAACCACTTCGCATTATTTTCTTAATCTCGTACGATGTAGACACGATATATTGGTCTTTTACTTTGCTTAAGTCTTCTTTTTGCTTTTTTTCGAGTTCGACCAATTCGCTGGCATATTTCTCGGGCGACCAATCGTAGAAGTCGCTGGGAATAGGCCCTTTTGATTCTATAAATCGGTAATTGTCGAAATCGACTTGACCAAAAACAGCCATACTGGTCAATACAAATAAATAAGTTAGAAATTTCATGCGAAAATTTTTCTTAAATGGTTTAAGGGCAAAAGCCTAGAATATATTACAATTGTACAATGTTAAAAATTTTTAAAAAATATAAATATTTAACGTTTTGACAAAATTTTATAAAGTGTCAAATTTATGCAGAATAGTACATTATTTCGTACTCAATAGTTGTGCTTTATAACATGTTATTTCAGATGGATTTGCGTAAAAGATGCCTATTATTGTTTATTTGATTGATACTTGCCCAGCATTTAAATTCAGGGTTAGAATGTAAAATAAACTATAAAAAACATGATGCCTCAATTTTTAATTTTTTTAAAAAACTTATTGCATTTGTCTGGATTATCGATATTAATGAAAGCATATTCGAAGACTATTCAATCTAAATACTTTATTAGTACAAAGTAAAAAAACGAATTTTTTGCAATTAAAACCATTTATCACACTTACACTTACAGGGAATTTATTAAATTTGCAACCACTAACCCCCCCGATGAGTTGGCTCCAAGCGAATGTGAATTTAATAACAATAAGTTGTTGATTTCTTATGCTAAAAGCCGTAATCACAGTAATATTTCTTTTTTTTAAAGAACTTTATTAACTAATATACTGAAAAGATGATTAAAAGAATGTGGGTTATTGTTCCTGTTTTTGTTCTTATGACTTGGTTCAACGCAACGGCTCAATCAAAATTTAACGAGTTTTTTGTTAAAGGAAACGAAGCGCTTGAAAAACGTGAATACGACAAAGCATTAAGTTTCTATGCAACAGCTTTAGAGGATCGTCCAGAACGCCTATTGCGTAGCAAAGAAGATTTAAACATACTCTTTCAGATTTCAGAAGCCCACTCAGAAAAAGCCGAATATCAGAATTCTTTAAAATTTTTGTATAAATATCTTGAAAAGCCAATTGTTAAAACCGATTCAAACTTAATGGCTAGAGCCTACAATCGAATTGGTATCAATTTTAAATATATGGGTGAGACCCAGAAAGCACTCGACAATTACTTTAAATCGGTTAAATATATGACAAAAGACCCCCAGCGATTGGCGGGTTTATACAACAACATCGCCGGGGTTTATATTGATATGCAAAAGGTCGATACGGCTCAGCTCTATTACACAAAATCGTACGAACTATTTAAAACCATGGGCGACAACAAAGGTTTAGTTACTGCGGCAATGAATCTAGGCTTGGTTGAGATGGAACTCAAACATATGGAGAATGCACTGAGTTATTTTACCGAAGCACGTAAGATATCGCAACAAACCAAAGACACCGTTTTATTGCTAATCACACATATCAACTTGGGCGATTACTATACTGCGGTAACCGATTTCGAAAATGCGGCTCGCTATTTAGCGTGGGCCGAGGTGCAATCGAAAAAAATCAACGGGCTTTTGTATATTAACGAAACCTATAAAAGCATCTATAAAATGCACAAAGCGGCCAAAAATTTCGCATCAGCATTAAGCTATTTGGAGTTACATAAACAAACCAACGATAGTATCAATGCATCCAATCTGAACAGAGAGTTTGCCGAGATGGAAGCCAAATACAGAATACGTGAAACCGAAAAAGAAAACGAGGATCTTAAAAACAGTCGTGCCATTAACGAATTACAACTCGGTACGCAACGCAAATATATTTGGACACTATCGGGGGTCGCTATATTTATGCTCGTCTTTATCGCTGTGTTTTACTTACAACGTCGTAATTTGGCCAACTCAAAAAGAATGCTCGAAGACCAACACAAAGCATTATCAAAATCGGAGAAACAACTTCAAGATTTAAACTTCCAATACGAACGTTTAATTAACAAGTACGAAGGCCAATCGGAAATTTCTTTTAGAGATAAATCAACTGACGACAATTTAGATTTGCCCGAGTAACAGAAATATACCGAAAATTAATTCGCCAATGCATCAAAGGTTCAAAATAGGACAATTAAAAACTCTGTTTTTGTTCGGAATTAAATCCGTAATATTTGGATGGTTTCTAATTGGGTCGGTATATGGACACAATTTCGAGACAAACCTTTTAGCGGGAGATAAAGCCTATGCCGAACACAATTACGAACTGGCTCTCTCGCACTACAACAAAGCGCTCGAAACCACATCTATTCAATCGCTTAAGACAAAAAAAG
>DYOK01000346.1 GCA_020720565.1 Acetofilamentum sp. | reverse complement strand
ATAGTGCAAAAAAAATAATGGTTAGAAGGTACAAATATAATATTTAAAATTATTTGAAGCTGAATTCAAAATAAGTATTTAATTAATTTATATTTCGCATGTGGTTTAATAAAATGATTATTAGAGATATAAAACATTATATTATTCATTTTTAGCATTTGATTAATCCTTTGCGTTTTTTGTGGCTTCTCTGTGATACTTAGTGTAATAAGTCGTTTATACTATAACACAAAACACACTAAGAATACACAAATCGCACAAAGAACACAAAATAAAATACGGTATTTTAGTTGATTATAATAAGCCCCATTACCCCTGAAGGGGAAATTAGAGCGTGTTTTTTGATTTATAATTTTAAGAATATCAATTATTTACGATTGATTTGACAAAATAATCATTCCCTTCTCGATAAATCGGGACAAGTTGTGTGTCAAAATTTAATTGGCATGGATGTTTCATCTGTTAATGAATCAAATTTTTAAAGGGCTTAGATGTTTCTTTTTAAACGCTTTAATCTGCTTCGAAGTGGTGATAAGAATCACACCTAAGACCGTAAGTGTTCCGCCCAAAATCTGATACCAATAAGGCCAAAGTCCAAAGTATAAGTAGCTGGTTATCAGAACTAAAAATCCCTTGAAAGAACCTAAAATAGAGGCTTTGCTGGCGTCGATATATTGTATGGCATAATAGTCGGCAAGCGAAGCTAAAAACGGGCCCAACAAGGCGCCTGCCAATGCGTGTGTTACGGCGGACTGGCTAAAGTTAAAAGCCTCTCCATTAAATATAAAAAAGAGCGTAGCAAATAAAAACAAGTAAACCGAACGGCTTAGCGTGTAAGTTTCGGGATGAATTTCTTTGATGTGTTTCTTCGAAATAATTTTACCTACCGCATAAACTAATGTGTAAGTCGCTATTACGATTAAACCGATAATAAAATCGGGTGGCAAATCCCAATTGGGGCGATACGAAATCACAAATGCACCGGTTAATGTCAAAAGTCCTCCTATAATTTCGAAACGAGTCAGGCGTTCTTTTAAAAACCAATATCCCAAAAGCGTTACGTATATTGGCCCAATATTGCCAAGGAACGATACGGTGGTCGGGTTAGGCAAAAGTTTAATGGCTGTGAAAAAACCGGTTGTTCCAATAATCTCGATAATTCCCAACTGGAACAAGATTTTTAATTGTGGTTTGGTTACAATCATCACTTTTTTGTATCGTCCGGTAAGCCACAAGTAGCCCATGTTCCAGAATAAAGAAAAACCAAACCAGAGCATCCCAAACTGAGCAAGGGATAATTCGTTGAGTGCCGCTTTACTAAAAATATACACATTCGACATGGCCAAAGATGCGACCAAAACGCCCATATAGCCTTTCCATTCGTTTTTCATAATCTGTATTTACTGACATAAGCCATTGTGTCGAAATGTGTTAATATTTTACTAAATTGATGGTTTATCGATAAAAGTTATTTGACCTAT
>DYOK01000001.1:72969-89036 GCA_020720565.1 Acetofilamentum sp. | reverse complement strand
CGGTTCGATTCCGGTCCTAGGTACAAAGTCCACAGTAATGTGGACTTTTTTTTATTAAATACGTTGATTATGTATACAGTATATGCGATAAAGAGCGGCAAAAAAGATTGGATTTATGTTGGGATGACTGAAAACTTGGAAAGAAGATTGCAGCAACATAACAAAGGATATAATACCAGTACCAAGCCTTATGCCCCATTCGATTTGATTTATTCGGAACAGCAGCCCACAAGAGAAGCAGCACGAACACGCGAAAAATATTTAAAAACCACAACAGGAAAAAGTTATTTAAGAAGCATGTTTCAAAAACCAGTATCCTCGGATGATACCGGCCTGTCTACCGACAGGTAGATTCGATTCCGGTCCTAGGTACAAAGTCCACAGTAATGTGGACTTTTTTTTATTAAATACGTTGATTATGTATACAGTATATGCGATAAAGAGCGGCAAAAAAGATTGGATTTATGTTGGGATGACTGAAAACTTGGAAAGAAGATTGCAGCAACATAACAAAGGATATAATACCAGTACCAAGCCTTATGCCCCATTCGATTTGATTTATT
Source organism: Acetofilamentum sp. (assembly GCA_020720565.1). Classification (GTDB taxonomy): domain Bacteria; phylum Bacteroidota; class Bacteroidia; order Bacteroidales; family JAFGXI01; genus JAFGXI01. Next base: position 88,473 of record DYOK01000001.1, on the reverse strand, counting down.
CGGAACAGCAGCCCACAAGAGAAGCAGCACGAACACGCGAAAAATATTTAAAAACCACAACAGGAAAAAGTTATTTAAGAAGCATGTTTCAAAAACCAGTATCCTCGGATGATACCGGCCTGTCTACCGACAGGTAGATTCGATTCCGGTCCTAGGTACAAAGTCCACAGTAATGTGGACTTTTTTTAACTATAAACTTCTTTTTTACCAAGCTTTGTATCAGTTGTAGATTGGTGCTTCTTTATTTCTCGAAAAGACAAGAAATATCGAGCCAATTTTGTATAATTTCTTTGCTATATTGATTTTCATTTAACCCAAATGGGCTCACAATAGTAGGAAAAATGGCTTTACGAGTTTTTGTAGCAACTTTAAATGCATCGATATTTTGCTTTATTTTTAAGTAATAAGCTTTATCAATCGAAAAAGGGCTGTCGTAGAATTTAAGTTCGCACATGTTAATGATTTGATCGTCACGGTCGATTAGTAAATCAATTTGAGTGGTATCGTTATGCCAGCTACTTGAATTCGAAAAAACGCCTTCGATTCCAAGCCCTTTTTTAATTTGGCGAATATGCTTTAAGCAAAGCGTCTCAAAACTATATCCCGACCACGATTTATAGGTTTGCTTTTGTTGAATTCTCATCCAAGTTCCAGTGCCGCTTTTTTTATTCTTTTCGATATATTTTAAATAGAATCGCGAATATTCGTCGCTTAGCCTGTATAGAGAGAGTTGTTTTTCGGTTTTATAATAGTTGTATTCACTCACAAACCCAGACTCGATTAGCTCGGTCATTTTAAGCGAAAAATCACCACCGCTGCTCATTTGTACTTTTTCTAACAATTCACTTCGACTCATCCCTTTATGGCTTTCCGACAGTGCTTTAATAATTTTAAGATGCTTTTCCGAATGTTCAAACAACGAAGTGTAAAGGTGTTTAAATTCTTCGTACAAAATCCCATCTTTCTCAAAGCATAGATAATCGATATTTTGAGCTACACTCAAGCCTTTTTGTAGTTTATCTAAATAATGCGGAACGCCGCCAATAGCCATATAAAGTTTAACAATATCATACCTTGTGTATTTGAGCCCTTTATGTTTTAAAAATTGCTCAGTTTCGTATAGCGTGAACGGAAGAAGTCTTATTTTTCGAGTTATCCGATTGTGTAGTCCGCCTTTACTGTACACAATATTCTGAACCATGTAAGAAGCTGCAGAGCCACAAATTACGACAATCAAATCAGCCCGCTTTGTGCAGTAAGTATTCCAGAAATTTTCGAAAGCCATTTTAAACTTCGACTTGGGTGTTGCAAGCCACGGAAATTCATCAATAAAAATGACTTTCTTTTTGGCGTTTCTTTTGGTGTCGAGAAAAGTTTTTAGTGTTTCGAATGCCTCGAACCAGTTTTTCGGGATTTTATGCTTTCGATTTTCCCTTGTATTGAGCTCGGTCGTAAAATTCCGAAGCTGGTCGCGCATAAGTCCTTGATATAACCCAGTGAGCTCAAATACCATGTTCTTTTTGTAGAATTCCCTTACAAGGAACGTTTTTCCTACTCTTCTTCTGCCATAAATCGCAATTAGTTCAGACTGGTCGTGATCAATTGCTTCTTGCAAATGCTTTATTTCCGAATCTCTACCAACAAGTTGTTTCATTTTGTTTTGCTTATAACTCGCCAAAGGTAATAAAATTTTATAATATTGGCGAGTTATGATTAATAAAATGATTTTTAAATGACATGTAATCAGAGATTTATGATAGTTTTAATTTAATATTTAAATTTATTTATATTATATAAATATCAGATATATAGCATGTTGTGCTCGTTATTGTAATATTATTTTAATTTTGTTTGTTTACGAATGATATCATTACTACCAGCATAGTTTTGTTACAATGTGTTTGGCTATATTTCAGATAATCAAATATATATGACGGTATTGGCAAACCCAATTTTGTTATTTTGGGAGTCCATGAAATAGAGTTGATACATATTTTTATTTGAATATTGTCTTATAACACGCCAAAATATATAGAATATTATTGTTTTGGCGGATTATAAGATACATTGTAATATTGTAAATATCTGGTATACAATATATAGTGATTATTTTCATATTTTATTTTACCTAAACAGGAATTGTAATAGATTTAATTTTCCGCCATAACAATGGATTGGTCAATATAATTTGTTAGGTTGTACAATTTAGTATTAAATTTTAAGCGATTATTTGTGGCTTAAAACTATTTCAAAATGTATTTATAATACGCCAAAATTAATGAAACTTTTTAGTAATGGCGACTTATAATCATATAAAATATTTATATATATTTAATATACAGATTGTTAAATAAATTTGTTTGATAAAATATTAATTTAAATTTATTTCAATATTTTCTTCCGAAATATTTGTTCTTAAGCTTAATATATTAGTAAATAGTAAGTACTTAGAATAATATAATGTCGTGATTAATTAGTAGGCGCATTAAAACAATTTCATATTCGTTAGAATATTAAACAGGTCGAAGACCTTAAATTACAAATTTCGATTTGCAAACGCTTTTTACTCTTTCATAATGCTCACGATATGTGTTTGACATGGTTATAATTTGGTCTTAAATGATGTTCATTTTTTTGTTAATAAGAATCCTACAAAATATCTTATGGGCTTTGGCGAATGATATACTTTTGAGGGTTAATTTGATAGGAATATGGAACAAAATTATACCGAAGATAACATTAAGTCGCTCAGTCCGATAGAGCACGTTCGTACCCGACCAGGTATGTATATTGGAAAATTGGGCGATGGAAAGTCATCCGACGACGGCATATATGTTTTACTAAAAGAAGTGCTCGATAACTCTATCGACGAGTATATGATGGGGCATGGAAAAACCATCGAGGTTAAAGTGACCGACGAGTTGGTAAGCATTCGTGATTTTGGTCGCGGAATCCCTTTAGGGAAAGTGGTCGATGTGGTCTCTAAAATGAATACAGGGGGTAAATATGATAGTCGTGCATTTAAAAAATCGGTCGGTCTAAATGGAGTAGGAACCAAAGCGGTTAACTTTTTATCGAGCCGTTTCGAGGTTTGTTCCTTTCGCGAAGCCGAAGCCAAACGTGCTATATTTCAACGTGGCGAATTAATCGAAGAGTTTGACAATACACCAAGTTCTGAGAAAAACGGAACTTATGTTTCATTTGTCCCCGACGAAACCATTTTTAAGACATACCATTTTAATATGGAGTTTGTCGAATCGATGATTAAGAATTACGTTTACCTTAATGCCGGCTTAACCATTATTCTTAATGGCGAGCGTTACCTGTCTAAAAATGGCTTGCTCGATTTGTTAACCGAGAACATGAACGAAGAACCCTTGTATCCGATCATCCACCTAAAAGGAATCGATATTGAGATTGCAATAACTCACGGTAAACATTATGGCGAAGAATATTACTCTTTTACAAATGGGCAGCACACCACACAAGGAGGAACCCATTTGGTGGCTTTTAGAGAAGCTATAGTTAAAACCATTCGCGAATTTTACAACAAAAACTTCGAACCTGCCGATATCAGAACGTCAATTGTTGCGGCTATTAATCTCAAGGTTGAAGAGCCCATGTTCGAGTCGCAAACCAAAACCAAATTAGGGTCGAAAGACATGGAGCCCGATGGTCGGTCGATAAGAAATTTTGTAGTCGATTTTTTAAAACAGGAACTCGACAATTATCTCCACAAAAATTCGGAGACTACCAATGCCCTGCTCGAAAAAATTATTGCTTCAGAAAAAGAACGCAAAGCCATTTCGGGGGTGCAAAAAATTGCAAGGGAAAGGGCAAAACAAGTGAGTTTGCACAATCGTAAATTACGAGATTGCAAAATTCATTTCAACTCTACCACCGAGGGTGCCGAAAAAGCTTGCATTTTTATCACCGAAGGAGACTCTGCAAGTGGTTCGATTACCAAAGCCAGAGATGTTAAATCGCAAGCAGTATTTTCGTTAAAAGGTAAGCCGCTTAATTCGTATGGCTTAACCAAAAAAATTGTTTATACCAACGAAGAGTTTAATCTGTTACAAGCAGCTTTAAATATAGAAGAAGGCCTCGATACTTTACGATACAACAAGGTGATTATTGCGACCGATGCCGACGTCGACGGTATGCACATTCGCTTACTTTTAATCACCTTTTTTCTACAGTTTTTCCCCGATTTAATCAAAAATAATCATTTGTTTATTCTCGAAACCCCACTTTTTAGGGTTAGAAACAAAACTAAAACCATCTATTGCTACACCGACGAAGAACGCCAAAGGGCCATTATCGAAATTGGTAAACAAGCCGAAATTACCCGATTTAAAGGTTTAGGGGAAATATCGCCGATCGAATTTGCGGCTTTTATTGGCGAAAATATTCGCTTAGAACAAGTAACGCTTAAAAAGTACGACAATATTGAGCAATTATTAGAATTTTATATGGGAAAAAACACCCCAATTCGACAAGGCTTTATTGTTAATAATTTAAAAATTGAAGAAGAAATTGCCTGATTATAAGAAATCTAAATTATAAATATTGTATTTAAATTAGGTTTTAAATGCACATAAAATAAGATATTAAAAAATAGGTCGTAGACCTTTCATTTAAATCACTTTTTGGTATGACCATCGAAGATATCAACGAAATTGACAACGAACCAAACAAACTTTCTGATACACCTGTTTCGACAGGAGAATTAGCCAATCAGGAGCATTTTCTCGAAGAACAAGAAACCAAACACACCAAGTTAGGCGGTATGTTCAGGGAATGGTTTCTCGATTATGCTTCGTACGTTATTTTAGAACGAGCAGTACCACACTTGTACGATGGATTAAAACCCGTACAGCGTCGTATTTTGCATTCGATGAAAAATCTCGATGATGGTCGATACAACAAAGTTGCCAACATTATAGGTAATACCATGCAGTTTCACCCACACGGCGATGCTTCTATTGGCGATGCATTGGTGCAATTGGGACAAAAAGAATTATTGATCGACATGCAAGGTAACTGGGGGAATATTGCCACAGGCGACCGAGCTGCAGCACCTCGTTATATCGAAGCTCGATTGTCAAAATTTGCTCTCGATGTGGTATTTAACCCTAAAACTACATTCTGGACACCATCGTACGATGGACGTAACAAAGAACCAATCGCATTGCCCGTAAAGTTTCCACTACTTTTAGCTCAAGGAACGGAAGGGATAGCTGTGGGTTTGTCGACCAAAATATTACCTCACAACTTTATCGAACTGATTGACGCCTGTATCAATTATCTCGAAGACAAAGACTTCGAAATATTCCCCGATTTTTTAACTGGAGGATTTGTCGATGTGTCGAAATATAACGAAGGTAAACGTGGCGGTAAAATTCGTGTGCGTGCTAAAATTGAAGTTTTCGATAAAAAAACTCTGATAATTAAAGACTTACCTTTTAGCAAAACGACCACCGATGTAATCGACAGTATTTTATTAGCCAACGAAAAAAATAAAATTAAAATTCGTAAGATAGATGACAATACTGCTGCCGAAGTAGAAATTGTCATCCATTTAGCACCAGGTATTTCGACCGACCAAATGATCGATGCCTTATATGCCTTCACTGAGTGCGAAATCTCTTTATCGCCAAATGCGTGCGTGGTAAACGAAGACAAACCTCGATTTATGGGCGTAAAAGAAATGCTCAAAATTTCGGCCGACAATACCGTTCAGTTACTTAAAAAAGAATTAGAAATTCGTCTCGACGAACTCGAAGACGACTGGCACAAATCTTCGCTAGAGCGTATCTTTATCGAAAATAGAATTTATCATCAAATCGAAGATAGTCCCACTTGGGAACACACCATCGAAACCATCGATAAAGGCTTAGAACCCTTCAAAAGCAGATTGCGTCGTGTGGTTATAACCGAAGATATTGAGCGATTGACCGAAATTCGAATGAAGCGGGTTACCAAACACGATGCATTTAAAGCCGATGAATATATCAAAGGGCTCGAAAACGAAATGGCTGAGGTACACGATAAATTAGCTCATATAATTGACTACTCCATTCAATATTACAAAGAAATTAAACGGAAATACGGTAAAGGAAAAGAACGAAAAACCGAAATTCGCGATTTCGAAAATATCGAAGCAACAAAGGTTGTTGTCGCTAACGAAAAACTTTACGTCGATAGAAAAGAAGGTTTTGTCGGAATTGGTCTTAAAAAAGAAGAATTTGTTTGTAATTGTTCCGATATCGACGACATTATTGCGTTTAAGCGTGATGGTAAATACGTGATTTGCAAAGTTGCAGACAAAGTTTTTGTGGGCAAAGATATCATTCATGTCGATGTGTTTAAACGAAACGACGAACGTACCATATACAATGCCATTTACCGCGACGGCAAAGCAGGCGATGCCTTTATGAAACGTTTTGCTGTAACAGGCATCACCCGCGATAAAGAGTACGATGTAACAAAAGGTACTGATGGCTCAAAATTGCTTTACTTCACGGCCAATCCAAATGGCGAAGCCGAAACGGTTAAAGTGTACCTTAAACCTCGACCAAAATTAAAAAAGCTAATTTTCGAATTAGATTTTGGTAAATTAGCGATAAAAGGTCGCCAATCGATGGGAAATTTGTTGTCAAAAAATGATATTCACAAAATAATACTAAAAGAGAAAGGACTTTCGACGCTAGGCGGACGAAATATTTGGTTCGACGAAGCGGTTCGAAGACTTAATGTAGACCACAGAGGATTGCATTTAGGCGAATTTGTTTCGGACGATAAAATACTGATTATTTCAAAAGATGGTAAGTACCGATTAATGAATTTCGATTTGAGCAACCATTTCCCCGACGACATGCAATTGCTAGAAAAATTCAAGCCAGGTAAAACATACACAGCCATACATTTCGATGGTGAACAAGGTCAATATTATTTGAAACGATTCGAAATTAATACCGACGATAAAGAAACATTGCTTATATCGGAGCACCCCAAATCGGCTTTGACCGACTTGGTGTTCGACAGAAAGCCAGTTCTACAAGTCATATTTGGCGGTGTAGATGCCCCAAAAACACCAGAAACTATCGATTGCGACGAATTTATTGCCATAAAAGGTGCCACTGCACGTGGTAAACGCATTACGACCAACGAAATTGCAAAATTTATTTGGCTGGATCCAATTCCTGTCGATGAAGAAATTGAGTTGATAGAAGATGATGACGAAGCAATAGAAAACGAAAAATCGTCACCTATTCAATATACCGACGATGACGATTCGCAAATGACCTTGAATATATAACCAAAGCTTCTTTTCAGTTATTGAGCACGTCAGAATTGTTTTTTTGTCTCAAAAAAACTGAAAAATGATAGTTTTCTTTGAATAAATGAAGGCTATTATGTACTTTTGCGGCGTCTTTTTTTAGACCTATTCTAAATAATATTAATATTAAATTTGATTAAATGATTGATAAACATAAAGTTGTGTCGTTGCATTATCGATTGACACGAAATAATGTAGACGGCGAACTTATCGAAGAAACTTTCAACTCTGAGCCATTAACATTTATTTATGGAGTAGGAGCGATGATTCCTAAATTTGAGCAAGAAATAACAGGTCTAAAATTGAATGATGGCTTTGCATTCAAAATTGAAGCTTCTGAGGCCTATGGTGAGTTCGATGCGGCTGCTGTGGTCGATTTAAGTGCCGATATTTTTAAATTTGAGGGTAAAATTGACGAGACTTCAATTTTTGTAGGTGCCATCGTACCTATGAAAAATGCCGATGGACACAGAATTGATGGTAAAGTTATTGAACTAACCGATACTATAGTTAAAATGGATTTTAACCATCCTTTAGCGGGACAAGATTTATTCTTTACAGGTGAGCTTGTTGATTTACGAGATGCAAGTGCCGAAGAAATTGCACACGGTCATGTTCATCACCATGGACACCACCATCATCACGAAGAAGGTCATCAATGTACAGGAAACTGTGCTAATCACTAAAAAAAGTTAAAAGAGACTGCAATAAGTAGTCTCTTTTTTGTTTGTTAATTCGGTGTTAAACTACATTAAATCTATTCATCAGAATTATTAATAGATTTTTTTTAAAATTACCAAGCTCTGTACTATTGTCAGTCAAAAAAATTAGTATTTTTGTGCGAACTAAAAATTAGGTTAAAAATGGATACTTTAACATTATCAATCATCATTATTGCAGTTGTAACCACTGTTGTTGTTGGTTATAGGTTTTTTAAAACAAAGAGTACTTCGCTTTTGGTAATTCTAGGCTTAGTTTATGCAAGTTTGTTTTTGGGCTATAAATTAACCACTGGGATATTAGCACCAATTGAATTTGTAAAAGAGCGTGATTATCGATACAAACATGTTATCGAAAGTTTAAAGAATATCCGTAAAGCCGAAATTGCATACAAAGATGAGCATGGTAAATTTACAGGTGATTTCGAAACTCTTATCAATTTTGTAAAATCTGATTCGGTAAGTGTTGTTCGTAAATTAGGGACATTACCAGATACATTAAATGAGGTACTTGCTGCAGAGATCGGTTTGTCTATCCGTAAATTACCTGCAGTTATCACCAAAGCACAAGCTTTAAAATTAGGTAATGTCATTATTAAAGAAGATGTAATCATCGAAGATAATCATAAATCGCTTTATACAGCACTTAAAATGGGATTCTTAATCAGAGACACGGTTAAAATAAGTGTTAAGGATACCTTATTTGGATCCCAATTTAATGTTGACTCATTACAATATATTCCTTTTTCTGCAAAAGGTGCAAAGTTTCAATTAGGTGCGGGAGAAATTGAAACTGCTTCGAAAATTAAAGTACAAGTGTTTGAAGCTATCGATACAGACCCATTTGACCCAAGTAAAATTCTTAAAGTTGGTTCGTTAACCGAAGCTACCAATAATTCAGGTAATTGGGAATAATTTGAATGTTTAAAACTATTCATACTATCGACGAAACACTCGATTTAACACAATCGAGACATTATAATATGTCCATTCTTTTCTCAAAGGATGGACTTTCTTTTTGTATTGTCGACAATCGTACTCAAAAGGCAATAGCTTATCAAACCATACCAATCGATAGCCATTTAAATATTAGAGAAACTTGTTTTTTTTTAAGCAAAACTTTTAAAAATTGTGATTGGTTTAATTACTCTTTCAAAGACATAAAAGTGGTGTTTCAGTGGTATAAATCGACCATAATACCCCAAAATTTATATGTAGACCTTCAAAGCTCGCAGTTTCTAGAGCTCAACTTTGGGGCATTAAACGAAGAAGAAACATTGTCGAATAAATTACCATTTCTAGACGCACAAAATGTATTTGCCGTACCTAAATGTGTGTTAGACACGTTTAGGACTTTTTTACCTACTGCCCAAATTTTACATAGCAACACACCATTTCTAAATGGTTTATTTAAAGCAAAGCACAAAAGCATAGTTGCTTTGCAAATCGGTTCGAACTACTTCGATATGATTGTGCTAGAAAGTAATAAATTGCAATTGTCGAATTCCTTTTTTTATAAATCAAACGAAGATTTCCTTTACTTTCTTGTTTATACGCTCGAACAACTTAAACTTGAACCTAAAAATATAGTACTTCAATTAAATGGGCATATTTCTGCTGATTCTGAACTTTTTCAGCTTTTGAGGAAATATTTTTTAAATTTAACTTTTGCCGAAAAACCTACGGCACTTCATTATTCATATGTGTTTTCTAAAATTGAATCGCAATATATTAGCACACATTTAAACTCGTTCTTATGCGAATAATCAGTGGAATGTATGGCGGAAGAGTTATTCCCGTAAGCACTCAACTCAAAGCACGTCCTACTACCGACAAAGCCAAAGAGGCTCTTTTTAACATTCTAAACAACGAAGTCGATTACGAAGAAATTACAGTACTCGATTTATTTTCGGGCACAGGTAATATTAGCTTCGAATTTGCCTCAAGAGGTGTATTGCGAATTTCGGCTGTCGATATTCGATTCGAGCATGTTAAATTCATTCAGAAGGTTGCTGAACAATTTAAAATGCCCATAAAAACATACAAAGCTGATGTTTTTCAGTTTCTAAAAAACGCGTCTATTCCATATCAACTTGTTTTTGCCGATCCACCATACGAAGATACAGATTACGAGCTATTATACGAGGCAATTAAAACTTCCAAAATTGTAGAGTCAAAGGGAATGTTAATTATCGAACATGGTCCACATACGGTATTAGAACATAAACCAGAGCATGTTTCTACTCGAAAATATGGAAAAGTTAATTTTAGCTTTTTTGAGTTTTAATTACGTTAGACATAGGTTTTAATACCTTTTTTTAGTTATTCTAATCAATCTAGTTTAAGTTTTTGATTTGTATTTCTATCCTAAAACTTGAGGGCTGATTTACGATTTATCAAGATTAATTCAATGTTAATATTGGTAGGATTATATACTTCAATGTAATCTTTGTTTTAAAACATCATAGGGTTTGATAAAAATCATATTGAAATATCGAAATACCTATGATATTTGAATAATTTTGCAACAAAATAATACAAACGCAAGTATTAATGCTTTCGATAAGATCTTATGTTATAATCTACGCAAGTTGTATTTATAATAAATAGGTCTAAGACGATAGTTAAGAAAAGAAAATATTGCGTTCTTTGGATTCAAAAAGTTGAAATGAAATTAATAAAAATTGCTTGCTATCCTTACTACAACAATATTAACCTATTAAATAAAAAGTTATATGGATTTAATGTCGCAAATTAAAGCAAAAGCTAAACAATTGAATAAGAGAATTGTTCTGCCCGAAAGTTTCGAAGAACGTACAATGAAAGCAGCCGACCAAGTGATTGAGCAAGGCTTAGCACAAATTTATTTAATAGGTTCGCCACAAGCATTGCTTGCACAAGCTCAAAAGTTTGGTCTTAAAAATATTGAGAAAGCTCAGTTTATGGATTTAGAAACAGATTCAAGAATTGAGAAATATGCCAATTTAATGGTCGAATTGCGAGGAAACAAAGGTGTAACAAAAGAAAAAGCACTCAGTTTATTAAAAGACCCATTGTATTTAGCCACCATGATGATTAAAGCAGGAGATGTCGATGGCGAAGTAGCTGGTGCTGATAATGCAACTGGTGATGTGTTACGTCCAGCTTTTCAGTATGTTAAAACACTTCCTGGTATTTCTGTAGTATCAGGTGCTTTTATTATGATTCTGCCCGAAGCCACTTATGGCGAAAATGGAATGTTAGTTTTTGCCGACTGTGCTGTACATCCCGACCCAACAGCCGAAGAATTAGCCGAAATTGCAGTTGCTACAGCTCATACCACCAAGGCAATTACAGGAATGGAGCCAAGAGTGGCCATGTTAAGTTTCTCAACTAAAGGCAGTGCAGTGCATCCAATGGTCGATAAAGTAGTTAAAGCTACAGAATTGGCTCAAAAAATGGCACCCCAATTTAAATTTGATGGCGAATTACAAGCCGATGCTGCCATTGTCGAATCGATAGGAAAAAAGAAAGCCCCAGGTAGCGAAATTGCAGGCAAAGCCAATGTTTTGGTGTTCCCTAATTTAGAGTCTGGTAATATTGCATACAAACTAGTTCAACGAATGGCTCATGCAGAAGCCATAGGGCCTGTTTTACAAGGAATGGCAGCACCCATTAACGATTTGTCGAGAGGTTGCTCGGTAGAAGATATCGTAAGTCTAGTGGCAATTACGGCGACTCAGGCAGCTGGTCGTTAACGCAATTTCTGTCTAAAATAAACTAGTTAAAAAACGAATCACACACTAAACATATTTTGATTTTTTAAATAGTTATTAATCAGATAATTAAAAAACAATAGGTCGATGGCCTTATAAATAAAAAACATATGTCAGATATTAAAGTAGAAAGAGTTTGCCAATATGCACTCAGTAAAGATAATAAACCTAAATCGCTATTTTCGAAAATTGGAGTTGTGGGTTGCGGTACCGTAGGGCAAAGTATTGCACGCTTACTTAGTTCGAGAGGATTAGAGGTTGTATTTGTTGAGATTTCTGAAGAAAGAATCGACAATGCCAACAAACGAATTTCAGATTATTTAGATAACGAAATCGACCGATGGGGGATGACTTCTTCCGAAAAAAGAGCCATCATGTCTAGAATTACTGGCACAACTGATTATGCAATGTTGCAAGACTGCGAGTTAGTATTTGAATCGGTACGTTCAAAATCAAAAAAAGCCGATGTTAATTTGGTGAGAGATGCTTTTATTCAGATTGAAAATAATACTAAACCTGAAACCATCATTGCTACCAATGCTACTATTTTAGGGACAACTGAAATTGCGTCGGTGTTAAAATATCCCGAAAGAGCCATTTCGATTCATTTTTTGGTGTCTCAACCCGATGCCCCCGTGGTCGAAGTATCGCGAGGCGTTAGAACCTCTGACGAAACCAGTAAAAAGGTTGCTAAATTTATGAAATTGCTCGATAAAATTATGGTTCCAATAGCCGAGTCGCCTGGGGGCATAAGTGCTCGATTGGTTTCGCCTCTTATTAACGAAGCTTGCCAGTTATATATGGAGGGTATTGGCACTATGGACGAAATTGACGACATGATGACCAAAGGTTTAGGAATGAGAATGGGTCCATTCGCTATTGCCGATAAAATTGGCTTAGATAAAATTCAAATGTGGCTCGATGGTTTGTATCTCGAATTTGGAGATCAAAAATACAAATCCCACTCACTTTTGAAGAAATTGGTTCGCTCGCAACAATTAGGACGAAAATCGCTTAAAGGATTTTACGAATATAATGCGGATGGACATCGAATCAATTCTTCCAATTATTCTAGATTGTAAGGTCTTCGGCCTGTTCGTTTGTTTCGTAACTAGCATATTGTCAAATGTCTAGGTAAATAAAATACGATATTTTATTATTCAAAGTACAAAGTCAGTGCACAAAATATAGAATTTGTTTTTTGTTAACATAAGGGAATTCAAGAATCGAATTTTGTAAAATGAATAGAATATTGTAGCGTTCTGATATAAAGAAGATTATTAAATTTAAAAAATAGCTCATTGAGCTTAAAAAAAAAATACAATGAAAATATTAGTATTAAATTGTGGCAGCTCATCAATCAAATATCAGTTGTTTGATATGACCAACGAAAGTGTTCTAACCAAAGGTTTGGTCGATAAAATTGGAATGACAGGTGCTACGCTTACCAATTATAGAGAAGATGGCGATGCAGTTCGTTTAGAGGGCGAAATTATCGATCATCAACAAGGAATTGAATATGTTTTAGGTTTGATAACCAGCGAGGCACATGGATGTATAAAAAACTTACACGAAATAAATGCTATTGGTCACCGCGTGGTTCATGGCGCCGAAAAATTTAATTCGAGTGTGTATATTACCAAAGAAGTGGTTGAACAAATGGAACATTGCATCGAGCTTGCACCTTTGCATAATCCGCCAAATTTAAAAGGGATTTATGCCATGCAGTCGCTATTGCCCGAAGTTCCACAATGTGGCGTTTTCGATACGGCTTTTCACCAAACCATGCCAGATTATGCCTATATGTATGCATTGCCTTACTCTTTATACAAAAAATACGGCGTTCGTCGATATGGCTTTCACGGTGCAAGCCATCGATTTGTTTCGAAGCAAGCCGCCGATTTTTTAGGCCAAGATTATGCTTCAATGAAAATTATTTCTTGCCATTTGGGAAATGGAGCCTCTATTGCAGCCATTAAAAATGGAATTTCTGTCGATACCTCAATGGGACTCACGCCTGTCGAAGGTTTGATGATGGGTACACGTGTTGGCGATGTCGATGCTGGTGCTTTGACGTATATAATGAATAAAGAAGAAATCGGACTCAATCAGCTGAATACCATGATTAATAAACAGGCAGGTATGCTGGGCATTTCAGGCGTTTCGTCCGATATGCGCGAAGTTGAAAAGGCCGCTAAAGAAGGAAACCGAAGAGCCGAATTGTCTTTAGAGATGTACGCTTATAAAGTTAAAAAATACATTGGTGCATATGCTGCCGCAATGGGCGGAGTAGATGCTGTAATTTTGACAGGCGGTGTTGGAGAGAATGGAATTGATATTCGAAAAAATATTTTAAAAGGACTTGAGTTTTTAGGAATCGAACTTGACGAGCAAGCCAATAATGTGAGAGGTCAATTGACCGATATTTCGACTAAAAATGCGAAAGTTAGAGCGCTTGTTATTCCAACTAACGAAGAGTTGGTTATCGCCCAAGATACAATGGAAATTATTAAAACGATGAAATAATTAGATTTATGGTGTAAGTTTGAAGATATTTAGAATTAAAAATTAAGAATCTATCTGGCGATAGACAGGTTCAAAATTCAAAATTTAGAATTTTCAAATCATTAATCAACAATTGAAAAAAAGTATGGTAAAAAAGCTCAACGATTTAGTTATACTCGCCCAATCTCATACCAAAAAACGTTTGGTAGTTGCAGCAGCTGCCGACAGGCATGTACTCGAAGCCGTAAATCAAGCTGTTGGAATGAATCTTGTTACCCCAATTTTAATTGGAAAGAAAACTGAAATCGAGACAATTGCTTCAGAAATTAAAATGAATTTAACAGGAGTTGAATTGGTCGATATACCAGATTTATTTCAATCGGCAGAATTAGCGGTAAGCTACATTCGTCAAAGTAAGGCCGATATTTTAATGAAAGGATTAATTGCAACGGGTTCCTTGCTAAAAGCCGTTTTAGATAAAGAAAAAGGATTAAGAAAAGGAGGTACTTTGTCGCACGTGGCTTTTTTCGAATCGCCCTATTATCATAAATTGCTTTGTGTAACTGATGCTGCAATGAATGTAGCACCCGATTTAAGCGAAAAAATTTCGATTGTCGAAAATGCGGTCGATGCGTTTCATAAATTAGGAATTACGAACCCGAAAGTTGCCATTATTGCAGCGGTTGAAGTGGTTAATCCCAAAATGGAAGCCACGGTTCATGCTGCAATTTTAACACAGATGAATCGCCGAAATCAAATTACAGGGTGCTTGGTCGATGGACCATTGGCACTCGATAATATTGTATCGAAAGAAGCTGCTGAGCATAAAGGTATTGTGAGCGAAGTTGCAGGAGAAGCTGATATCATAGTTACACCCGATATCAATGTCGGAAATGTGTTGTATAAGTCGCTCAATTTCCTCGGTGGAGCTGTAGCGGCTGCGGTAATTATGGGGGCACAGGTACCAATCGTTTTAACCTCACGATCCGATTCCGAACAAAGTAAACTGATGTCGATAGCTTTAGCCGCAGCAATGGAGTAGGGGAGTGAATTAAAGATTAATGATTAAAGATTAATGAAAATTCTGAATGCTTAATGCTGAACCTGTCTATCGCCAGATAGATTAAAAATTAACTCATCAAATCAACAATTCAATCTACCTGTGGTGGACAGGCGAATAAAC
>DYOK01000001.1:0-72869 GCA_020720565.1 Acetofilamentum sp. | reverse complement strand
AATTAACTCATCAAATCAACAATTCAATCTACCTGTGGTGGACAGGCGAATAAACTAATAAACGAATCAACAATTCAATCTACCTGTGGTGGACAGGAGAATAAACTAATAAACGAATCAACTAATAAACGAATCATCAAATCAACAATTCAATCTACCTGTGGTGGACAGGCGAATAAACTAATAAACGAATCAACAAATAAACAACAATATACACTTCATGGAAGGATACCAAGTATACGTAAATCAAGAAATTGACGAGCAAATTCGAATTTTAGCCATCAATCCGGGCTCAACTTCAACCAAAATTGCAGTTTATCAAAATGCAAATCCTGTTTTTTTGAAAAATATCAAACACACCAAGGAGGAATTAGACCAATTTCAGACCTTGACTGAGCAATTCGAATTCAGAAAAACAGTCATTTACCAAGAACTTAAAAATGCCGACATTAAAATCGATTTAATACGTGCGGTTGTTGGACGTGGAGGGCTTGTAAAGCCAATCGAATCTGGTGTATACGAGGTAAATGAGGCCATGAAACGAGACTTACGGAATAGTCCTTTTGGCGAACATGCCAGTAATTTAGGGGGATTAATTGCCGACGATTTGGTTAAAACCTTACCCAATGCCCGAGCATTTATTGCTGACCCTGTTGTGGTGGATGAATTATCCGATTTAGCAAGAGTTTCTGGGCACCCTGCTTTTCGTAGAGTTTCTATTTTTCATGCATTAAATCAAAAAGCGGTCGCTCGCCAACATGCCAAATCGGTCATGCGGAAATACGAAGACATGAACTTGATTGTTGTGCATTTGGGAGGTGGCATTACCGTAGGAGCACATGAAAAAGGGCGCGTTATTGATGTAAACCAAGGCCTCGATGGCGATGGGCCATTTTCGCCCGAGCGAAGTGGTTCGCTACCGGTCGGACAGTTGGTTAGTTTATGTTTTAGCGGACAATATCCCAAAGAAAAGATAAAAAAGATGATTAAAGGCGAGGGTGGATTGGTTGCTTATATGGGGACCAATAGTGCCTACGAAGTTGAACAGTTAGCCGCTGCAGGCGACCAAAAAGCTCGATTCTATTACGAAGCCATGGCATATCAAGTGGCTAAAGAAATTGGGTCGATGTGTCCAGTTTTAAAGGGGAATGTAGATGGGATTTTAATCACCGGAGGAATTGCACACAGCAAATGGTTTATTAATATGATTATCGAACGAATTTACCGCATTGGCCCAGTTCATATCTATCCGGGCGAAGACGAAATGAATGCCTTGGCTATGAACGGACTTATGGCCCTCAAAGGAGAAGTCGAAATTAAGGTGTATAAAGGGTAGTATTTTAATCACGTTCGTTTATTAAAAAGTGTTTTTTAGCATATTTTGCAATGCTTATTTATGTATTATTTTAATAACTTTGCATGCAAATTAATATTAACCATTTTATGATAACAAATTCTTTTAGGCCTTTATTAATTCTTATTGTTTCAATTGTTCTATTGGGTTCTTGCACAATGGAAAAGAGGCTTTACACTGGTGGTTATCACATCGAAACTAAAAGTAAAGTTCATAAAAAATACAATTCGAAACCTCAACCAATTGACAATAACATAGTCTCTCAAGGAATTGTTAGCGAATCTGAAACCTATTTTAATGATGTAAAAAATGAGACTTCTATTGTTGAGGCCTCAAATAATCATCAAATCGAGCAAATAGTTGTATCACCTGACCAAAACATACAGATGGTTGACGACAGCGCCGCTTGTGATATCATCGTCTTAAAAGATGGTGATGAAATATCGGCTAAAGTTATTGAAGTAACCACTACTGACATCAAATACCAAAAATGTAATTCTAGCTCTGAAGTGTTATACACAATATCAAAGCAAGAAGTATTTTTGATTAAATATCCTGACGGGACTAAAGACGTGATAAAAGAAAGTCCTGCAATTTCAAAAGAAAATTTTATAAATGGCACAGAAAATACCAGGCAACCGGAACCTCCAAAACGCTCATCTGTTTTTGGTATTTTGTCATTTATTGCTTCGTTAGTTGGTCTTTTCATTTTTGGGATTATATTGGCTCCAGCAGCCATTATTTTTGGAATAATTGGTATGGGTCCTGGTAGACCATTAAAAGGCTTAGCAATTGCGGGTATTATTATTGGATTTATATCTCTGATTGCATTGTTATTATATTTTGGTACATTGTAAAGCAAACTAGAAAAACTTAAAAAGCTTTGAAGTCATCACTGTGCCCAATGTAGTGTAAGATTTGTCTCTTTGCAAATTGTAAAAAAAATAATTTTCAAAAATGTATTTCATACATAATCAATTAATTACGCTGAACAAATCTGTCTGAACAGGGAATTTATCTATATCGAACAATGTTTTTCCGGGTGGCATTTCCACTCTATTGACCTTCCCATTGATGCTACAAATGTATTCAAAGCTTAAATAAGTAGTTAGAATAATTTAATGTCGTATTTTTTAAGCTAGAGTACTAATAAATAGATAGTTACAAACCAATAAATAGGTCGGAGACCTTAGTGGAGTAAACAAATACGTACCTTTTAGCAAAAATTACTGAATGCACTTTTTTCAGAGCAATCGCCTGTAAAACATGAAAAGTTGCAAGTAATTTCCGTTTTAAAGTTTCGGAAAGTAGTGATAAATAATAAATAGGTCGAAGACCTTAAATGATTTTGAACAAAAAAAAGAGGCTTGAAAAGCCTCTTTAAAAACTGATACAAGATGTTTTAATCTCTGCTTTGTAGTTTCGATAATAACTTTAAAAATTCGATATAGAGCCATACCAAAGTAACCAACAAACCAAATGCACCAATCCATTCCATATATTTAGGAGCACCACTTTGAGCACCTCTTTCGATCATATCGAAATCGAGAAGTAAATTAAAGGCAGCAATTACAATGACAGCCAACGAAATGCCAATACTTAAAAGCCCATTGCCGTGCATAAAGCCCATATTTACACCAAACATACCGAGTACCCATGTAAGCAAATAGGTAATTCCTACTGCAATGGTAGCTCCAATAATAACTGCACGTAATTTTTCGGTAACTTTTATCAAGCCTGTTCGATAGGCAAAAAGCATCACTAAGAAAGTTCCAAATGTGCCTAAAACAGCATTCATAACAACACCTGGATACATAAATTCAAAAAATGCAGAAATAGCACCAATAAATAATCCTTCTAAAACGGCATAAATAGGAGCAAGATATGCCGCATATTTATGCATAAACATCATCGCAATGGCAACGACCAATCCACCAATTGCACCGCCAATCATCCAAGGGAACATGCTAGCCGAAGCATTTTCGATATCACCCGAATTGAAAGCCATTTGCCAAGTATACGAAGCAGCCACAATTAAGATTAATAGTAAAACGCCTGTTTTTTCGATGGTTCCATTCACGGTCATGGTTGCACTGTTACCATAAACGCGCTCTTTGTTGAACGTTTTTTCTTGTAAAATAGGATTTGAAGAATTTCCAAACATAATTTTTATAATTTTTAATTTCGACCACAAATATATATGCACTCTAGTTGATAAGCAAATCTAATATTTTAAAAAAACTTAATTAGTATTGTGAATGTTATGGCAACTTCAAATAAATTTTTTGGGGATTATCTATTTTTTTTAGATTGGCTCAAATAAATCTGATTGGCTGTTTGTTTTATTTTTTCATAGCCAGCACGTTTAATGGGCGAACCTTCGAATGTTTCTTCGAAATTTATAGGCGTCATTTCGAGTATTTCAGACAGTTTAAAATTTGGGATAGCGTTTTTAAGACTTAAGTCAGCATCTTTGGTAAAAACAGAATTTTTTGTATTCCAAGGGCAAACGGTTTGGCAAATATCACATCCGAAAATATGATTCTGTATTTTCGAAATCATCGAATCAGGAATTAATTCTTTATTTTCGATGGTCTGATACGAAATACAAAGGTTCGAATTTACTTGATAAGGCGCTACAATCGCATGGGTTGGGCAAGAATCGATACAAAGCGTACAATTACCACAGTAGGGTAGATGTGGCGTATCAGGACTTAGTTTAATATTTAAAACGAGTTCCCCTATAAAGACAAACGAGCCTAACTTTTTGTGTATTAACAAAGTATTTTTCCCGATCCAACCCAGTCCACTTTGTTGTGCCATTGCTTTTTCGAATAGGGGCGCCGAATCGGTAAAAAAACGAGCGTCTGCATGGGGAATATGAGTCTGAATATATTTCAATAAGGCCTTTAACTTCTTTTTTATAACCTTATGATAATCTCTATGTTGGGCGTATTTCGAGATATTAACAAATTGGGTTTTGTTGTCTTGACTTGGGATATTGTATGTTAAAAGAACTGATACCACCGATTGAGCACCTTCTATGAGTCGAACAGGATTTTCTCTGAGCTGTTGGTTTCGTTCCATATATTCCATTTGTGCATGGAAACCATTTGATAACCAATTCTGATAATGGCTAAAGGCAACTTTTTGAGTCGTTATTTCAGAAATACCGCAGTCAGAAAAGCCAAGGCGAAAGGCCTCGGCTTTAATTTGTGATTCAATATTTGATTTTTCTCCTTCCAAATTATGTTTTATGAAAACAATATTGTTTGTGTACTAATTTATAAGATTAAAAATCTGCTAGTTAATTCTAAAAATAGGTCTAAGACTTATTTAATTTCGATAACAAAAGGAATTCTAGCTTGAACGCCTCTTAGTTTAGTTAAGTTCTGAATTTGTTGATAATATTTGAATGTTTCACCAAGTTGACTTTCGGTAAAATAAAGCTGTGCTTTTGCACCAAAACTCTCCATAATTTCCTCGAAAGGCTCTTTTTGTTCAGGATATTCAACCACTCTATAATCATCTAATTTTGCTAATTCTTTAGCTCCTTTAATGGCATCGTTTAATCCACCGAACTCGTCAATAAGACCAATTTCTTTGGCGTTATAACCACTCCAAACACGGCCTTGTCCAATAGAATCAATTTCGGCTTTGGTTTTATTTCGGCCTTCGGCAACGTGTCCTAAAAAGACATCATAAATATCTTCGACACTTTTTTGAATAACAGCATATTCGCCATCGCTCATCGGACGAAACATATTCCCTATATCAGAATGTGCATTGGTATTTACAGCATCGGTATTAATACCAATTTTATTCATTAAGTTTTGACCATTCCACAAAATTCCAAATACGCCAATTGATCCTGTAATGGTGACCGGATTGGCATAGATTTTATCGGCGGGCGCAGCGATATAATATCCACCAGAAGCAGCTACATCTCCCATAGAAACCACAACTTTCTTTGCTTTTTTGGCTAAAACAACCTCTCTCCAAATCACTTCAGAGGCTAAAGCACTACCACCAGGTGAATTAACACGCAAAACAATTGCTTTTACTGTAGTATCAAGTCTGGCTTTGCGAATGGCCGACGACAAGCCCTCAGAACCGATCTCTTCTGCACTTCCTTTGCCCATATCAATTTGACCAGTGGCATAGATTACTGCAATTTTATTTTTAGAAACTCCTTTGCCTGTTGCTAATTGAGGTACTTTTGAATATTCAGAAATTGACATAAAATTGATATCATCTTTTTCGGGAGTGTCAGAAAGTTTTTTAAGCTCCGCTAATACTTCGTCGTAATACTTTAGATCGTCGACCAGTTTGTATTCTTTGGCTGCTTTAGCACTATTCACATACATGCTATCAGCCATAACATTGAGTTGATCAACAGAAATTTTTCTAGTATCAGAAATTCCCTTTAAAATATGATTCCAAATAGAGCCCATATAAGTTAATGTTTGCAATTTGTTGGCTTCACTGATATGATTATACATATAAGGCTCAACCGCACTTTTAAATTTATTGTTTTTACCTCTAATAATAATGGGCTCAACGCCTAATTTATCGAGTG
Organism: Acetofilamentum sp.; assembly: GCA_020720565.1. Taxonomy (GTDB): domain Bacteria; phylum Bacteroidota; class Bacteroidia; order Bacteroidales; family JAFGXI01; genus JAFGXI01. The sequence goes on along the minus strand of DYOK01000001.1, from coordinate 66,936 downwards.
CGTCTTTATAAAACATAATTTGAGCCGAAAGCCCTTTAAAATCGACTAAACCTTCTGGATTAAGATAAATTTTATTCGATACAGAAGCCAAATAATATGCGCCTTGAGAATACACCTCGTTATATGATAAGATAAACTTACCGCTGGTTTTAAAGTCGATTAATGCATTTCTAATTTCCTCAACAGTAGAAATGCCTGCTTCGATTGAGCTAGAGTTGATGTAAATTCCTTTAATATTTTCATCTGTTTTAGCTCTTTCAATTTGGCTTAAAATATCGTTTAAGCCGATTTTATTTTCAGATTTAAACGCCTGAAAATTAAAATTTTCTAATGGATTTTTCGATGTGCGTTCTGTAACACCTTGCGTCAAATCGATTGTTAACACTGTTTTAGGTTTTTGAGTAACAGTGTCATCGCCGGCAGCCGCTATCATAGCACCTATTATGCCTGCAACTACAAAAATTAGCAGTATACCAGCTAGAATAAAGCCTAACATTGAGGCTAATGTAAATTTAAAAAATGATTTCATATTAAGATTTATTATTATTTTTAAATGATTTGGTAGACGTTAATATTGGGGTTTATGTTACAGTACGAATTTTTTTATTAGAATGGAATATTGCTCGATACTAATATTCGGTCTTGGTCTATTTTCGAGAAAGTAATCTCAAATTGACCTTCCGATTTTTGTATCTTGATGCCTACTGTTTCGCTTTTTTGTAAAACCTTATGCGAAATCGAAGTCCAATCGGATACCGAGTGAAAAATATTTTGGATATAAATTTCATTGTTAACTAACTTTGCTAAATTGTAATTGTTCTGATTCCTACTAAAAACGATTCTGCCATTCGATTGAACTATAAATAATTCGAAAGGAAATACGTTCCATATGGCAGAGAACATGCTTTGTAGTTGTTCGTACTCAATTTCAACTTTTTTCGAATCGGAAATGTCGATAAAGTAGCCTAATAAGTCTTTTACATGCCCATTTTCATCTTTTAATATGGTTGTAAAGTCTTTAACCCAAATTACACTACCGTTTTTTTTAATCAATCTGTAATGACTAAAGTCGATATGAGTTTGATTATGTTCTATCGCATAATCACGTTCTTTTTTATGTCTAAATTTATCTTCGGGATGAATTATGTCGCGTAAAGGGACTTTATTGGTGTAAAATTCGCGTGGTGTATACCCTGTAATATCGACAGAGTTTTCCGACACATAACTTACTTTGGTCAAATCTTGAGCATTGACACGAATAATGCCCACATGTCCTTTTATAAACATGGCTCGTTCTTCGAGTAATGAACGATTCAACTGAAGCAAAGCCACTTCGGTTTCTTTTCTATCGGTGATATCGGTAATTGAACCTGCCATCCGGTACGGTTTGTTGTTTTGGTCTCTTAAGATTATTCCACGTTCGAGTACCCATTTGTATTGTTTGTCTTTACATAGAAGTCTAATTTCGTTCTGGAATATATCGGAACTTTTTTCTAAAGATTGTTTAAGATGTCTTTCGCTTTCTGGTCTGTCGTCGGGGTGGGTAAGTGCATTGCGAACACCATATTCGTTTTCAATCTCTTCTTCGTCGTATCCAAGTAAATTTTTCCATCGAGGCGAAAAATAAACCTCGTTATTTTTAAGATTCCAGTCCCATAAGCCATCGTTACCGCCTTTCGCAACCAATTCGTATCGCTGATTACTTTCATTAAGAGCAATAAGGTTTTTTTCAGAATCGGTAATATCAAGTGTCCAAATTAATACTCGATTTAAGTCCCCGTTTTCGTTAATTACAGGTTCGTAATGCACTTCGTTCCAATATTCACCAATTGATGATACGATTTTTGTTTTAAAACTGATGTGTTCACCTTTTAATGCTCTAGAAAATACATTATCAAATTCTTCTAGGCCAACTTCTTTCGGTACAAATCGACTAATATCATCACCTTTTTTTAAGGTGTGATTAAATTCCATTTGAATAATTTTCAAAGCAGAATTATTAAAAGCTAAGATTTTTTTATTACTGTCTGTAAGGTAAAACCGTTGAATGGTGCTTTCGTAAACAGGCTTTAGTTCATCTTTTAAACTAATAATTTCTTTTTCGAGTCGATTGACATAACTTAAATCAATTGTTGATATCAGTACACCATTAAATGAGCTATCAGAACTATGAACTATTGGAGCTACTTTTATTTCGAGCCTATAGTCTTGTGCAACACCGTGTACAATTCTGTTTAATATATGTTCGGCAGGTATTTTAACAGACTCTATTACATGTTCGTATTCGTTCTGAGGCAAGAAATGTAGCACTTGGCGCAAACTCATTCCTGTATATAATTCCTTGCCCATGATAGATTTATACGACTCTTTTGCGGCGTTATTATATTTTGAAAGTAATAAATTGATATCGAAAAAAAGCAAATTTTCTCGACTGTGGTTGAAGAGTGATTGAAACTGATTTTCGATTAAGCTAGACTTAAAAACCAACTCTTTTTCGAATATGGGTTGTCTAAAACAAATGGTATAAAGTACATTTGATTTTTTTTGAAAAAAAGCCTCGTAAAAACGATCATTAATCTGAAAAACTGTATTCGAAGATTCGTTTTCTTGTGCCGATTTGGCAAATTGTTCAAAGCGTTTTAAATTAGCATCTTGATTAAAAATATCACAAAGTTTTATTCCAAGTATGTCAGTATTACCTTTTGTAAAAAAGGCTGGAAATAATGGGCTATACTCAACTATATGACCATTTTGGTCAACATTACATTTGATTTTACACTTTTCGAACATTTGATGATGTTCAGACTCGGCAATTCGTCCATGTTTAGAGTTTGCAATATCGATATTAATTTTGAGCACATCTTTACTAATCGGTTTTGACATATAAGCGTATATGTACAAGCCAATCATTTTTTTTGCAATTTCAATATCTTCTGCATTACCAATAAAAAGCGTTGGGAAATGAAAATTTTCGATACTTTTTATATCGTCTTTAATTTTTAGCGGGTTTTCGAATCCGTTTAAATCGATTAACAAAATTTCGACGGGCTGTTTTTTAAGGGTCTCTAAACTTTCTCTAAAATTAAAAAAAGAGCCTACGATCTCGTGCCCAAGCTGTTCTACAAAAAGTTCAAGTATGCTTTTAAGTATTTTGTCTTTCTCAATTATAACTATTTTCTTATGATTCATGAGCGTTTTTATAAAATAAACTTTCTTAATACTTTTGAGGCATGAAGATATATAAAAAAAATGAGATATGAATTTAGTGATTGATATTGGTAATTCTAGAACAAAGGTGGCTATTTTTGAGCACAATAGTCTAAAAAGTGTCGATGTTTTTTTGAATGATGTGGTCTCTTTAGATTGGATATTTGATCACTATCCACACCTAAAAGCCATTGTATCGTCGACTCGAAATATAGATACAAAACTATTAAAAGAAAATTGTTTACATTATCAAATTTCGACACCAATTCCCATTACAAATAATTACAAATGCACAACACTTGGTACCGATCGATTAGCGGGGATAATCGGGGCAACACAATTGGAACCCAATAAAGAGATACTACTGTTCGACTTTGGTACTGCATTAACTGTAGATTTTTACAGTCAAAAAAAAGGGTATATGGGGGGCACGATTTCTCCAGGTTTACAATTAAGATTTAATGCTTTGCACAATTTTACCGATAAACTTCCGTTGGTAAAACCAGAAGGTCAAATAAAATATGCGGCTTCGACCACCGAAATGGCCATTAGGAGCGGGGTAATACTAGGACTGGTTCACGAAATTGAAGGTTACATTAAATATTATCAACAAAAAAATCCTCGTTTAGCAATTTTTTTTACAGGAGGTGATGCGTTTTACTTTGTCAAACGAACAAAAAAAACCATCTTTGCAATCGAAAATTTAGTCTTGATAGGCTTAAACAGAATACTAGAGTATAATGTCAAATAAAATAGTCGGATTTTTATTCGTTTTGGTTTGTCTTTTAGGCAGCAACGCAGGGGCACAACAAACCCACACTTCACCATACTCATTCATAGGAATTGGAGATTTGAACGAATCTGGTTTTGCTCAAAACCGTGGTTTGGCAGGACTTGGAATTGGTCTACAAAGTTCCTATTTTCTGAATAATTTAAATCCGGCAGCTTCATCAGGAATTGATACTATGGCTTTTCTTTTCGAATTTGGTGCCTCGGGAATCTATTCGAACTTCCAAACCAAAAACTTTAACGAATCGTCTTTTAACGGAAATATCGATTATTTAGCCATCGGTTTACCTATAACTAAATGGATGAAAATTTCTGCTGGGTTTGTGCCTTTAAGTAAAGTAGGATATCATTTAGTTGAAAAACTACCTGTTAGTGATGGCTCCGAAACCTTATTCACCATTCGGCGCGACATTATGGGGCAGGGCGGTGTAAATCAAATATATCTCGATTATTCGATAGAGCTATTTAAAAAATTAAGTCTTGGCTTTAAAGGGTCCTATGTATTTGGAAAGATTACTACACAAATTTATGACCAACCTGAGGCGGATAATAATAGCGTATCTAAATTTATTGATACCAGAACCAATAAATTAAGTGATTTTAATTATTCATTTGGTTTTCAATATAACGATAAGTTAGATCAGAAATACCATTTTACAATAGGCGGTGTATTGGGTCTCGAAAAAGATATTAAGACAAAATCGGATGTATTACAAATTTCGAGTTCAATTGGACATAAAGATGATACACTTTTTTCTAACACTTTAAACGAAAACTTTACACAGCCAATGTTTTGGGGCGGCGGATTTAGTATTTATTCAGAATCAATCTTATTTGGATTCGACTATCAAACCAAAGCATGGAGTCAGATACCTAGACTACGGGAAGGGGAAACATACAAGAATACGCACAAATTTGTTATAGGGGCAGAACTAATTCCAAATCCTAGAACACCACGCAATTATCTTTCGAGAATGAGATATAGATTAGGTGGTAAATATGAACTGGGTTATATTAATGTTGTCGATGTTACAGAAGGTGTTGATGAACAAATAAAAGAAGTTGGCATAACTTTTGGTGTGAGCTTGCCCATGAAACGTTCTAAAACAAGTCTCAATATAATGGTGGAACTTGGTAGACGCGGTTTGTTCGAATCTAATTTATTAAATCAAAACTATATCAAATTTGGAGTTGATGTATCCTTACACGATATTTGGTTTATAAAACGTAAGTACGATTAATATTTGCAATAGCATCAAATAATAGTAATTAACGCTCACTGAGCTAGAAACAATTTAACCACTGAAACGAGCCATTCGAAGGCATTTTACACAAAGCTGAAAAATCCCTGGCGAGTTACATGTGAGAATTAGAAATAAATTATAGACACATGAAAAATTTAATTTTTAAAACCAGTTTTTTAATTGCATTTAGCCTCTTCAGTTTGAATGTTTTGGCACAATCAGATGATACAAAATATGGTGCCAATCCAGAACAATGTAAAAGAGATTTATCGGAGTATAACGAGTTTGTTAAACAAAAAAATTATACCGATGCCATCAGTGCTTGGCGTAGAGTTTTTGCTGAATGCCCTCAATCTTCAAAAAAAATGTATGTCGACGGTGTAAAAATGTATTCCGATATGATTGTGAAGGAAAAAAATGCAACAGTTAAAAAAGGACTAATCGACACTTTAATGCTGATTTACGATATACGAATTAAATATTTTGGTGAAGAAGGCAATGTATTAGGTCGAAAAGGAAATGATTTATACCAATTTGAAAAAGAATCGACCGATAAAGCACACGATATGATGGCTCGTTCTATCGAATTATGTAAAGAAAAAGTTCAACCCGCTGTACTACAAAATTACATGAATGCATCAGCAGATTTGTATAAAGCTAAAAAGATTGATGCGGGTCAAGTAGTGCAAGACTTTTCGGTGACTACAAATGCACTTTCTTTATTACTCGAAACAGCCAAAGACGATACAGCAAAATACAATCAATATAAAGCGATCGAAGATAATCTTGGAAAATTATTTATTGCCACTGGAGCTGGTAGTTGCGATGTGTTGATAGGACATTTTACTTCTAAATTTCAAGCCAATCCAAACGATGTCGATTTATTGACGAACATTACTAAGTACCTCGATAAAGGGGGATGTACCGATTCAAAATTGTTTTTCGATGCTTCAATAAAATTGTACGAGCTTTCCCCTTCGGCCAATGCCGCTTATAATATTGCAAAGATGGCAGCTTCTAAAAAAGAATTTAACAAAGCAAGCGAATTTTATCTAAAAGCTATTGAGTTGGAAACAAATCAACAAACAAAAGCACAATATTATTACGAATTGGCTATTATCTCAAGTGGTTCACCATCTACTTCTCGTTCGTACGCCTTAAAGGCAGCATCACACAGATCTGGTTGGGGAGATCCTTATATTTTGATTGGAAAACTTTACGCCTCATCAGCAGCAAGTTGTGGAGATGATCCTTTTCATCAAAAAACCGTATTCTGGGCTGCAGTTGACAAATTTAACTATGCCAAAAGCATCGATAGTAAAGTGGCCAACGAAGCCAATAGTTTGATTGCAAGCTATAAAAATCATTTTCCAAATAGAGAAGATGGATTTGCATACAACGTAACAGAGGGTACTACAGTTAAAGTTGAATGTTGGATTCAAGAAACCACTATTGCAAGATTTTAATTTTGTGTACAAAAAAAAATATTACTTTTAAAAGCATTGGACTCATTTCGAGTCTGATGCTTTTGCTTTCGTGTTCGAACGACATGGAAGAAATTAAAAAAATGATTGATTATAAATCTTTACCACTACAACAAGCCAAAAATATCGAAATTCTAAGAACAGACTCTGGTAAAGTTGTTTTAAAAGTAGCAGCACCCGAAATGGAACGCTATACACAACTAGAACAAAACCCTTACGAGATTTACAATAAAGGGATTACGGTGACTACATACCATAATTTCCCCAATGTCGAATCATATTTAACTTGCAATTTTGCGAAGCATAAAATCGATCAAAAACTATGGGAGGCCAAAGGCAACGTAGTAGCCGTTAACGAAGACAATGATACCATTCGTACCGAGTTGGTATATTGGGATCAGAATACAAAGAAAATATATTCCGATAAATATGTTAAAATTCATACCAAGAACGAAATCTTTTTTGGAATTGGATTCGTTGCTGATGAAGATTTTAAACGATGGAAAATAACGAACTTAAAAGGATCTATCTATCTCGACGATTAGCATTAACAAGGAATATCTTATCGAGATGAGAATATTACACACTTTTTTAAGTCTCGATGTTTTGAAATTTTTATCATTCGAGTATCTTTACAAAAAATAATAATTTGATATATGGGATTACTTCAAGGTAAAGTAGCTATCGTAACCGGTGGCTCAAGAGGAATTGGTAAAGCCATTGCCATGATGTTTGCGCAAGAAGGTGCAAATGTGGCCTTTACCGATATTCGCGAAGACGAGAATTTTACTTCGTTAGAAAAAGAGCTCAATGCAATGGGTGTTAAAGCCAAAGGCTATGTTTCGAATGCAGCCGATTTTAACGACTGCCAAGTTACTGTCGATAAAATTGCCGAAGATTTTGGCCGAATTGATGCGTTAATTAACAATGCGGGTATAACAAAAGATAATTTATTGATGAGAATGACCGAGGAGCAATGGGATTTGGTTTTAAACGTCAATTTAAAATCAATATTTAACATGACCAAGGCAGTCCAAAAAGTGATGCTAAAACAAAAAAGTGGTTCCATTGTTAATATGAGCTCTGTAGTTGGTGTGGGTGGAAATGCGGGTCAATCTAATTATTCGGCTTCCAAAGCAGGTATGATTGGCTTCACAAAATCAATTGCAAAAGAGTTAGGCTCACGCAATGTACGTTGTAATGCAATTGCACCAGGCTTTATCATTACCGAGATGACTGGTACTTTACCCAAAGAAGTTGTAGAAGGCTGGTTCGAGAAAATTCCACTTCGTAGGGGAGGAACTCCAGAGGAGGTAGCAAAAGTAGCTCTTTTCTTTGCGTCCGATTTGTCTTCTTATGTAAGTGGGCAAGTGTTGACCGTTTGTGGTGCGATGCAAACTTAAAAAAACGTAAATTCTACAATCGTATGAAAGTTTTTTAGATTCCAATCTATTTGACAACAGACATTGTAAACGATATTATTTAATCATGCAAAATCTCGTTAAAATAATTCATTGCTAAGCGAATCAGAATTTTCAAATTGCTTACACATTTAAAATGAAGTTAGTTATATTAACGAGATTTGCTTTTTCACACCAATGAAGACTTTTCCAAAAAGAATTATATCACTGGTTCCATCGATTACCGAATTGTTATTCGATTTGAAATTGGGCGAAAAATTGATCGGACGCACAAATTTTTGCATACATCCGGCTGACAAAATTTCGCAAATTGAACAAATTGGCGGCCCAAAAACAATTGACATTAATAAAGTAATCGCTCTCAAACCCGATCTAATTATTTCGGTAAAAGAAGAAAACAATAAAGCTCAAATCGATTTATTATCGCAGCAATTCAATGTATTAGTACTCGATATATTCAATATTGAGTCGGCTCTAACTGCAATTCATAAAATATCAGAAGTTTGTGGCGTTTTAACCGACGGCGATTCTTTACTCGAAAACATTAAGCAACTTTTGAAACAAAAAACCAAGTTTAAGTTAGAAAGTGTAGTTTATCTGATTTGGTATAAACCGCTAATGGTCGTTGGTCAATCGACTTTTATCGACAATATGTTACAACATGCAGGCTATACCAATTTGATTGAAAAAAAACGCTATCCCGTGATAGAATATCAAGAAATTATGAATTTAAATCCACAAAATATATTTTTATCATCTGAGCCATTTTTATTCAAAAGAACACATTTAGAAGAATTTAGAACACTATTTCCAAATTCAAATGTTAAATTTGTCGATGGAGAAGTATTTTCTTGGTATGGTTCTCGCATGGTGCATTCGCTTCAAAAAATATACAATTTAGAATATCTTTATGAATAATAATCTAAGAATTGCCTTGTTTCCAGGTTCATTCGACCCTTTTACAATCGGTCATTTTGACATTGTTCAACGGGCTTTACCTATGTTCGACAAAATTATTATTGCCATTGGATACAATTCAAATAAGACGGGATTTTTTAAATTAGAAGACCGAGTCGACTGGATAAAACAAGCGTTTTATGGCGAAAATAAAATAGAAGTAATTCAATATCAAGGACTCACAGTTGATTGTTGTAACGATCAAGGGGCTCAATTTATTTTAAGAGGATTAAGGACTTCGGTCGATTTCGACTACGAATGTTCCATTGCACAGATGAATAAACTGATGCATCCACATATCGAAACCGTTTTTCTGCTTACCAAACCAGAACATACACCAATAAGTTCAACCATAGTCAGAGATATTGTTCGACATGGGGGAGATGTCAGCGATTTTTTGCCAAACGGAATTAAAATATCGATTTCGAAACATCAATAATTTAAAATCTGTTGCTTGACGGTAAATGCAAATTGTATTAAAAATAGAATCATGAAAAAAAATAATTTTCTTTTTCGAAATAACATAATTTTATTATTTACAATTTTGATTTTATTTAGAATTGAAAGTATTGCCCAAACTACTATTAAAATTCAAAGTTCCGATTATCACAACGAAACTATTGTTTTTTGGTCTTATTCCGATTATGTAACCTTTGATATTGATACAATTTCGGTTGTTAAGACAAATGAAAATGGCGCTTTTAGTTTTAAAATAAAAGAGAATAAGATTTCACAGATCCATACTTTTTTAGGCGTATATCATTTAGTATTTTACATTGATCCCTCACAAAAGAACTACGAATTTATTTTCCCACCAAAAAAAGATAAATCTAAAGCTGAAGAATTAAATCCATATTTTGAAATGGAACTTATTCGTTTGGTTGCAAAATCTGAACAAAAAGAAGAACTTAATCGATTAATAAAGAACTTTGATGAAATATACAACGACTTTTTAATTCGAAAGTACGACTCAATTGTTCACTATCCACAGTTCAAAGTTGTTTCAAAATTTGAAACTAAAATCAACAATTATTACAGCGAGGTTAATCAGATGTATTTTAAAAATTATATTTTTTATAAACTCAACGAGATAAAGTTTTATGGCCCTAATAGAGATAGAAACTATATGGTAACTAATTATTTCGATAATCCATATCCGATTTTATATTATAATGTCGCCTATATGAATTTGTTTAATATTTTGTTTGAAGATTATTTTGTACAATATAATAACCGATTCGAAGTCGAAGAATTGGAGAATTTGATACAATATTCAAGAAGTCCATCAAAAATTAAGGAACTAATTAAAAGCAAAGAGCGAATACAATCCGATGAGATTCTAGAGCTGGTTATTCTCAAAGGAATTCACGATGAATTATTTCATTCGAAGCCAAAGTATCTAAAAAGATTTCCACGTCCGCAATTGCATTTGATTTTAGATTCAATGGTAATATTAACGCAGCATGCCGAAATAAAAAAAATTGCCAATCAAATTATCAAAAAGAAAGAAACCATTTTAAATAAACTTCCCGAAAAAGTGCCTAATTTAATTTTAACCAATAGAGAAGGAAAGGAAGAGGAATTATATCAATATCATGATAAACTGATTTATTTGAATTTTATGCGTAGCGATTTGCATAATTGCATCGAAGATATGGATCGATTAAAAGCATTTTATTCGGAACATGAGAAAAACATTGAGGTTGTTACCGTTTTTACCGACGAAACAATTGACTTTGTTTCGAAGATTGATACTACAATATACAAATGGCCAATTTATCATATCGGGAAAAGCAGAAATTTGCTCGAAAATTTCAATTTAATAACCTGGCCACAATACCATTTAATTGGAAAAGAAGGGAAAATAATGCTGACCCCAGCACCATCACTGCAGGAAGGCTTTGAAATTAAAGTACTTAGTTTTATTGCCAAAGAACCTGATAAAAAACCATAGAAATACCAATTTGGTCAAAAAAATTTTATTATTCATAATTTTTTCGTATACTTTTGTAAATAAGGATGTTTAACCCAAATTTATTCTTTTGACCCAATAAGTTTCCCATAAGCTATGAAATTACAAACAAAGATTTTTTTACCAATTATACTCTCTTTGGTTTTGCTTGGCGGCAGTATGTATCTCTTAAACAGAAGAATACTTGTCGAAACTTTTGAGGCTGAAATGAAAAAAGTTTTATCGAGCAAAGAAAAATCTGTAACAGAAATATTAGCGAGTAAAGAGAGCTTTTTAGCTCACTATTCAAATACTTTGGCGAATTCTTATGCAATTAGGGCTGCTTTTACTGTTTATAACCAAACCCAGAAGATTGATACATCTTGGAGTCTAATTAATTCAGAAATCGACCGAATTAAGTTTGGGGCTAATCAGTCAAAAATTGAAGTACCTCCAATTAATTGTTATGCCCATCCTGGGATTGTGCTTTTTAGATCCAGATCGTCGGAAAAAGGTGATAATGTACTACAAAAAAGAAAGGCCATTCAAAAAATATTTGAAGATAAAAAATCAATTCAGGGTCTCGAAGTTGGTAAGTATGGAATTGATATAAGAGGGATTAGTCCTGTTATTGTTAGAGGGCAATTTATTGGTGCATTAGAAGTTAACTCGCCATTTATAGAATTAATTAAAGAATTAAAACCTAGCGATTACGAATCATACGCACTGATAATAAGTAAGGAATATGTAAATATGATGTCTAAAGTAGAAGGGGCACAAGTCGCTTCAAACTTTATTCAAGAAGATTTAATTGTATTTTCAACTTCCAATTTTAATCGAGAAAACTTTAACAAAATATATCAATCCGAAAATAAAAACAAACGCATCGAATTTGACAAAATTAATAACTATTTGCAAATACCAATTACTAGCTTTGACAACGAAGTTTTAGGTGTTTTGGTTTATCAAAACAGTAAAAAAGATTTTATTACCAATATGAATGCGTCCTCATATAGCTTGTTTTTTATTGGTATTATGATTTTCCTTCTAGCTATTGTAACCTTGTTTATTGTAATTAGAATGTTTATAATTATTCCTATTAAAAGAGTAACTAGAAATTTAAACGACTTATCGAACGGAAAAATTTCAGATTCTAAATCGATTCAATCTAATGACGAAGTGGGTGAGATGCAAAATACTTTAATTACTGTTAGCGATGGATTAAAGAAAATGGCACATTTTACTATCGAAATCGGAAACGAAAATTATAACTCAACTTTTGAAGCTTTAAGTGAGGACGATTTGCTGGGTAATACTTTATTGCAAGTTCGGGATAAACTTAAAAATGTAGCTGAAGAAATGCAACATCAAGCCAAATTAGAAGAACAAAGAAAATGGATGGTGGAAGGTAATGCCAAGTTTGTTGCAATTTTGCAAGATAACGAAATGGACATCGAGTCATATACTTATAATATATTGTCCAATTTGATTTCTTATTTAGACGTAAACCAAGGAGCCTTCTTTTTACTAGCTAAAGATAAAGAAACCTTATTCTTAAAATCTGCATACGCATATGATAGAAGGAAATTTCTTAACAAAGAAATTAAAGTTGGAGATGGATTGCTTGGAAACACGGCCTTAGAAGGTAAAATGACCTATTTAACAGATTTGCCTCAAAATTACATCAGCATCACATCTGGATTGGGGGAAGCGCCCCCCAGTGCTCTACTTATGTTGCCATTAATATCTGAAAATGAACTTTACGGTGTTCTCGAATTAGCCTCATTTAGAACCTTCGAACCATTCGAATTAGAGTTTTGTGAAAAAATTGCCCAAAATATTGCTCAAGCTATTGGTCGTCAACAAATCAATCAGCAAACCAAAGAACTACTCGAACAATCAAGGCAACAAGCAGAAGAATTGTCTGCTCAAGAAGAAGAAATGCGTCAGAATTTAGAAGAAATGCAAGCTACACAGGAGGAAATGGCTCGAAAAGAATCTGAACTTACAGGTGTTGTAAATGCATTAAATGTCTCGTCATTGGTCGCTGAATTCGACTTGTATGGAAATATTCTTACCGTCAATAAAAAAATTATCGATTTGTTTGGGTTAAAATCTAAGGACGAAATCATTGGAGCCAATCATAGAGATTTTTATATCAATGTAGATGATGAGGTTCAAAACGATAGAATCTGGTCTGAACTTGAAAATGGGCAAATTATTGCCAGAAAAGGACAAATTAGAACCCCAAAAGGAGATGTCATTTGGTTAAACGAAACTTATACACCCGTTTATGATGCCCATCAAAGGGTATCAAAAGTATTAAACATTTCGTTTGATATTACTGAAGAAGTGATGAGTCAGCAACAGATCTCGCAACAACACGAAGAGATGCAAGCACAAGAGGAAGAGATGCGTCAAAACATGGAAGAAATGCTTGCTACCCAAGAAGAAATGGGCAAAAAAGAAGCTGAGTTGGTGAGTTTAACTTCAGCAATTGATGCCGCAGCACTCGTGGTATATTTTAATCTCGAAGGTGAAGTGTTAAATGTAAACGATAAAGTTCTCGAATCTTTTGGGATTGCAGATAGGTCAACAATTATTGGCTTAAATCATCGTGATTTCTATCATTCAGAAGATTACGAAGCCGAATTAGGAGCCATATGGTCTAAGTTAAAAGACAAAGAAGTAGTTTCGAGACTTGCCACAGTTCATTTGAATAATGGAGATAGTATCCTTTTAAACGAAACCTATTCACCAATTTTAGACGAATATGGTTCAATCGACAGGATATTAAATATTTCTTTTATTCAGAGCTAAATAAAAGCGTTTTATTCTTAATAACAAATTGGATCTGTAAATATTACAAAGAATCAATAAGGTGTAACAAAAACATCTTGTGGTAAAGAGGGAATAAGCCCTAAATCAAATGCTTTTGTATAAAGCATTTCTATCGATTTCTGGCCATCTTGTCCCAAGTCGAAAGTAAAATTGTTGACATACAAATCGGTGTGTTGTTTCATAATATCTTCTTGCATTTCTTGAGCATATTGCTTCATAAATGCAGTTGCCGAACTCGGATTAGCATAAGCATATTCGATGCTCTTTCTAATCATTTGATTGATTTGAACTTGAGTTTGGTTCGATAAACTCCTCTTTACTACAATTCCACCGAGAGGAATAGTCTGATGGGTAGAATTTTCCCAGAACTCGCCTAAATCAACAATTTTAATTAAGCCTTTGTTTAAATAGGTAAATCGATTCTCATGTATAATTAGTCCAGCATCAACTTCTTGGTCTAATATGGCAGTCTCAATATCTGAAAATAAATACTCTTTTTTGTTTGTAGCTTTTGGAAAAGCAATAGAAAACAACAAATTAGCAGTGGTATGAACGCCAGGAATAGCAATTTTAAGATGTTCAATTTCGTCGGGATATATTTTCTTTTTGCTTATTAATAATGGCCCATTATTTTTACCTAAAGCACTTCCCGAATTTAATATTGCATATTGCGACCACAAATAAGCATAGGCATGGTAGCTAAGTTTAGTAATATCTAATTCACTTTTCAAGGCCATTTGATTAAGTTCTTCCACATCGCCCATTATTAAATCGAAATGATACCCGAAAGTATCAATTTTATGATGAACCATAGCATCGAAAATAAACGTATCGTTGGGGCAAGTTGAAAATCCTAAACTTAATGTTGGCATATTATAATTGAATTGTGTTTAATATTTTTCTTAATGTTTGATGCAACTCTGCTACAGCGAAAGGGATATTCCAAAGTTCAATATTTCTTACTTCGACCTGATTCGAAATAGCTCGAAGAGATAAAAGAGGAATAGAGAATTTTTCAGAAATCATAAAAAAAGCAGCCGATTCCATTGTTTCGACATCTGCATTAAATATGCTTTTTCGTTCTAAAATGGTTGATTCGCAACCCGCAGTGCGGTTAACAGTTAGCCCATTGACTTTTATTAATTCAAAATCATCAGCTAATGAATAGATGTTATTGATGTTTTTAGGTACCGAGTACCATTTTGTTTTTTGAATTGGAATAAAAGTATTTGCATCTTCGAAGCCTAAATCGCCAAATTCGTCGTGAACCACTTGAACAACTTGACCAATCTCAAATTTACTGTGATAAGAGCCTGCTATTCCAATGTTTATAAGAAGTTTATAGTTATTTTTAGATAATTTAATACAAGTTTCTAGAATACTAGAAGCTGAGCCAATACCTGTAATCAATAGGTCGACATTAGCGGGACAATTGTTTATAAGGGGCTCTATTTCAATGCTAGTAGCCGCAATAATTAGAATTTTATTCATTTTATTCCAAAACAGAAGTACAAAAGTAGATTAAAAAATTCTAGAAAAAATGGCATTTGTTTTGAAAGAGCATTATCAATGTTTTTTTAAATCGATTAAAATACATACTTTTACAGACGTTTGATGACTAGACTAAAATTTTAAAATTATGTTATTACGAAAAATCACACTTTTTCTAGTGTTTGTGTTTGTGGCCAATTCAGCTTTCTCTCAAAGCAAAGAAGAAATCCAAGCAATGGAAGCCTTAGAATTGAACGAATACGCTAGTGCGGTAGAGCTTTTTAAAGCAGCTTTTGTTAAAGCGAAAGATCCTGTACGGATATCAAATATCGCTTTTAATACTGGGGTTGCATACATGTTAAAAAACGACCCCAAACAAGCTCAAGCTTGGTTCGATAAGGCCATTAAAGCCAAATATCCCGATCCAATTGCTGTTCTTTACCTTGCCGATATGCAAAAAAAGAATGGTAATTTCGAAGAGGCTGTAAAAACTTACAAACGATATGGCGAGTTTGCTCCAAACGATAAAAAAGCCAAAATTGGCGTTGAGTCGTGCGAAATGGCTGCCCGTTGGGTCGAAAAACCTACACGCTATTTAGTAGAAAACATGCCTTTGTTTAATTCTAAAGATATGGATTTTTGTCCAGCTTGGGGCAGCAAAGACTATAGAATAGTTTACTTTTCGTCTACTCGGTCTGGTTCTAAAGGGGATCAAACTCACTCTGTAACTGGATTTGGATTTACCGATATCTATAGTGTTACTAAAGATCGTAAAGGTGCTTGGTCAGAGCCAATGCCATTAGAAGGTGAATTGATTAATACAGTTAACGACGAAGGAGCGTCTATGGTAACTGTTAAAGGCTCTACTATATTCTTTACTCGATGTAAAGTAGAAAAAAATAAAAACTTGGGTTGTAAAATTTGTGAAGCCGACAAAAAAGGTGCAAGCTTTGGCGAACCTATCGAAATTACATTCCCAGGTAGTGATACTGCAAGCTATGGACATCCTTCAATTGATATCAAAGAAATGACCTTGTATTTTGCTGCCGATTTACCTGGTGGATACGGTGGAAAAGATATCTGGAAAATGACAAGAGAGAAAAAGACATCTCCTTTTGGCGAACCCATCAATATGGGATCAGAAATTAATACCCCTGGCAACGAAGTTTATCCTTCTATTCGAAACAATGGCGATTTGTATTTCTCTTCCGATTACCATGTGGGCATGGGTGGTCTTGATATTTTTCGTGCAGAATTAGACAAAAATTCTGGCAAATACAAAGTAAGTAATTTAAAATCTCCAATCAATTCTGCTGCTGACGATTTTGGTATTATCTTCAAAGGAAATTTAGAACAAGGGTATTTCACGTCTAGCCGGCCTGGAGGAAAAGGTGCTGAAGATATTTATGATTTTACTTTACCTCCTTTGAAATTCACTATCAAAGGTTTGGTTAAAGACGAAAAAACTGACAAGATTTTAGCTGGTGCAAAAGTTGAACTTAGAGGTAGCGATGGTAGTGTAGCCGAAATGCTAACTGCTGTAGATGGTTCGTATGAATTTAAGTTGTTACCAAATGTAGACTATCAATTGATATCGTCGTTCGATAAATATCTTAATGGTAAAGCTGGCGAATCGACAAAAGGTATTGAAGAAGATAAAGATTTTGTGGTTGACATTACTATGAAATCGGTTTGGGTACCTATTAAAATTCCTAATATTTTCTACGAATATACCAAAGCTGACTTAATGCCCGAATCAATGGCTTCGCTCGATAATTTAGTAGAAGTTCTGAACGATAACCCAGGTATTATTATTGAATTGGGTGCACATACCGACTTCCGTGGTTCTGAAGAGAAAAATCAAACTTTAGCTCAACAACGTGCAGAGTCTGTTGTAAAATATCTTATCACTAAAGGTATTCCAAAAGAACGTTTGGTTGCTAAAGGTTATGGAGAATCGACTCCTGCTACTGTGGCTAAAGAAGACGCAGAACGTTATTCTTTCTTAAAAGAAGGTGACGTACTTTCAGAAGAGTTCATTAAAGGATTGGCTACAGTTGAAGAGCAAGAAGTAGCTCATCAATTGAATAGAAGAACAGAATTGAAAGTACTTAAAACAGACTTCCCTGTGGCTCCTAAAATGGCGGCACCTAGTACTAATGGACAAGGAGAAACTCCTGCTACAGAAGAAGAACCCGCTACCGAAGAAGAGTAGCTTTGTTATAAATATTTAAAAGACGCTCCATTGTATAATGGGGCGTCTTTTCATGTCATAATAGTTAAATTATTATTAAAAGCAGAATTACTTTATCAAAAGTGATTTGCGTTTATCAAAGAAAAGTATTTGTAATGTCACAAAACGAAAGATACCAGAGCAGAGGAGTTTCGGCATCGAAAGAAGATGTTCATCAAGCTATCAGAAATATTGATAAGGGTCTTTTCCCAAAAGCATTTTGCAAAGTGATACCCGATATTTTGGGAAACAATCCTGAATATTGCAATATTATGCATGCCGACGGTGCTGGCACCAAATCATCTCTTGCCTACATGTACTGGAAAGAAACTGGCGATTTAAGTGTTTGGAAAGGAATTGCACAAGATGCATTAGTCATGAATATCGATGACTTATTGTGCGTGGGTGCAACTGAGAATATTATAGTGTCTTCTACCATTGGTAGGAATAAAAACCTAATTCCCGGCGAAGTTATTTCGGCGATAATTCAAGGCACCGAAGAAATCCTTGAAAATTTGAGAGATCAAGGTATTAGCATTCATCTGACTGGTGGCGAAACTGCCGATGTGGGCGATTTAGTTCGTACAATTATAGTAGATTCTACGGTAACTGCCCGAATGAAGCGAAGCGACGTTATTACTAATGAGTTAATCCAAGAAGGTGATGTCATTGTTGGATTAGCTTCATTTGGTCAAGCAAAATACGAAACCCAATACAACGGAGGAATGGGCAGCAATGGTTTAACATCGGCACGTCACGATGTTTTTAATCATATATTAGCTAAAAAATATCCCGAAAGTTATGATAATTTAATACCAGAACATTTGGTATACTCAGGACCTTATCAATTAACCGATACCATTAAGAATTTAGATGTCGATGCAGGACAATTGGTACTTTCACCCACAAGAACCTATGCACCAATTGTTAAGGCTGTTTTAGATCAATACCGCAGTCAAATTCATGGCATGGTTCATTGCTCTGGAGGTGCTCAAACAAAAGTGTTGCATTTTGTCGAACAAGTCCATATCATTAAAGATAATTTATTCGATGTGCCACCATTATTTGATATCATTCAAAAATCGTCAAATACCGAATGGTCAGAAATGTATAAAGTTTTTAATATGGGACACCGATTCGAATTTTATGTGAATCAGCGTATTGCACCTTCGATTATCGAAATTTCAAAATCGTTTGGGGTTGATGCTCAAATTGTTGGACGTGTTGAAAAATCGACTTCTAAGCGATTAACAATTAAAAGTGACAAAGGCATATTTGAATATTAAAAACAACTTTTTAAAATAAATTTTCAATAAAAAAGAAAAAAAGTCATTGACTTTTGTAAAAATATTATCTATCAAATTAGGACAAGCTAAAAAAGTTAAAAATGAGCATGTTATTAGAAAAACTCGATGGAGTTAAAATTCGTTTCGACGAAGTTGCTGAATTAATAACCGATCCTTCGATTATTAACGATATGAAGCGTTTCGTTAAGCTGAATAAAGAATTCAAACAATTAGAACCTGTTGTTGCTGCATATAAGAAATATAAAGACATCAATAGTAATCTGGCGGTAGCTAAAGAAATTTTAAATACCGAAAAAGATGAAGAGATGAGGGATATGGCCAAGCAAGAACTTGAACTTCTCGAAAGCCAGATTGCACCCCTCGAAGATGAAATTAAGTTTCTGTTACTTCCTGCCGATCCCGAAGATGACAAAAACGCTGTACTGGAGATTCGTGCCGGTACTGGTGGCGATGAAGCCAGTATTTTTGCTGGAGACCTTTTTAGAATGTATTCGAAATACATGGATGGTAAAGGTTGGAAATACTCAATCACTTCGTTTACAGATGGGACATCTGGAGGATACAAAGAAGTTGTAGTCGAGGTAACTGGTAATAAAGTATATGGCACATTAAAATATGAGTCTGGCGTACATCGTGTTCAACGTGTACCGCAAACCGAAACACAGGGTAGAGTGCATACCTCAGCAGCATCGGTAGCTGTATTACCAGAGGCCGAAGAGTTCGATATTGTGCTTAATCAGGGTGATATTCGCAAAGATACGTATTGTTCTTCAGGACCAGGAGGACAATCGGTCAATACCACATATTCTGCCATTCGATTAACACACATTCCAACAGGTATAGTCGTGACTTGTCAAGATGAAAAATCCCAGCTTAAAAATTTGGATAAAGCCATGAAAGAGCTTAGAACAAGGATTTACAACCTTGAACATCAAAAATTCCTTGACGAAATTGCATCTAAAAGAAAAACAATGGTTTCTACTGGCGACCGTTCAGCAAAAATCAGAACCTACAACTATCCACAAGGCCGTATGACTGATCACCGTATTGGCCTAACAATGTATAATTTACCTTCGATTATGGACGGTGATATACAAGAAATTATAGATAAATTACAATTCGAAGAAAACGCTGAGCGTCTTCGCGAAAGTGGAATGGCTTAAGCATGTAACCTATGAATTATCAGACACTTGTTCAGAATATTGAATCAAAAAAAAGTTTGCTTTGTGTTGGATTAGATTCCGACATTCAGAAAATTCCAACTCATTTGTTAAAATCTGATGACCCAATCTTTGAATTTAATAAACAAATTATTGATGCAACAGCTTCAAAAACAATAGCATACAAACCCAATTTAGCATTTTACGAAAGTTTGGGTTTAGCGGGATGGAAGAGTTTAGAGAAAACCATGCATTATTTGAACGAGCGTTATCCAGAAATATTTACCATTGCAGATGCCAAGCGAGGTGATATCGGAAATACTTCGAAAATGTACGCCAAAGCTTTTTTCGAAAATATGAACTTTGATGCGGTCACAGTTGCACCTTATATGGGTAAAGATTCTGTTTCGCCATTCTTAGAATACGACAATAAGTGGGTAATTATCTTAGCCTTAACTAGTAATATTGGGGCTTACGACTTTCAGACCACAAAATCGGATTCAGCACAGTACCTGTTCGAACAGGTTTTAGAAAAGTCTTCGACTTGGGGCACAAAAGAAAATACGATGTATGTGGTCGGTGCAACAAAAGCAGAAATGTTGACCGATGTTCGGAAAATTGTACCCAATCACTTTTTATTGGTTCCTGGAATAGGCGCTCAAGGCGGCAGTTTGGAAGATGTTTTAAAGTTTGGTTCTAATGCCGATAAGGGGTTGATAATCAATTCTAGTAGAGGAATAATCTATGCCGATTCAAGTGAGAGTTTTGCCGATTCGGCCCGAAAAGAAGCTACAGAAGTTCAAATCCAAATGTCGAAATTTTTCTAATAAGAACTTATTGTACTTTGAATAATAATTTATTGACGCATTTAATAAAGCTATAAATCTGATAAATAGCTAGTTACATAAACCAGAAATAGGTCGAAGACCTTATTTAGAACGATACATTTCAAAGATTATTTCAGAGGCTTTAAAAGGATCAATTTTTTGATTAATTAGTTGCTCTTCGATTGTGATTAGTTGTTCCGATATTTTCGGATCACGGTAAAGATCATCTAAAATCAAAGCTTTAATGTTTTCGTGCATCCAATATTTTGATTGTGAGATACGCTTTATTTGGAGATGTCCATTTTCGGTTTGCCTTGTAAAAAACAGTTCAATATTACTGCCAAGCTCTTGTATACCAGTATTTTCTGTTGAAGAACAGGCTAAGACTTTTGGAATCCAACCAGAACTAGTTGGCGGAAAAAGATGTAATGCGTTTGAAAATTCGGATACAGCAGCTTGAGCTTTCAATAAATTGTCACCATCAGCTTTAGTAATGGCAATACCATCGGCCATTTCCATAATTCCTCTTTTGATACCTTGAAGTTCGTCACCAGCACCAGCCAGCATCAACAGGAGAAAAAAGTCTGTCATCGAATGGACAGCGATTTCTGATTGTCCAACTCCAACGGTTTCGATTAATACCATGTTAAAACCTGCTGCTTCGCAAAGAATAATACTTTCTCTTGTTTTTCGAGCTACACCACCCAAAGTTCCAGACGAAGGCGACGGTCTAATAAATGCAAATGGAGATTTTACAAGCTCCTCCATTCTGGTTTTATCGCCTAAAATACTACCTTTCGACTTTTCGCTGCTTGGGTCTATTGCCAGAATCGCAATCTTTTTCCCCTGCTGAACCAAACTTAAACCAAAAGTTTCGATAAATGTACTTTTTCCTACACCGGGTACACCAGTTATTCCAATACGCATGGCATTTCCGGAGTAGGGTAGACAGAGGTTAACAATTTCGGAAGCCAGTTTTTGATGCTCAGGACGGGTGCTTTCAATCAGTGTAATGGCTTTGCTTAGGCTAGGAATATGGCCTAGTCTTATGGCATTAAAATAAGATATGGCATCGTTTTGTTTTTGACGCTTGGCTCGAAAATCATTAACCGATTGTGGATTGGTAGAACTTACATCTTTACCTTTATTTACGCTAAGGTTAGGAAACGAATGAGAATTTTCTAAATGGTCAATTATCATAAAATATAGAAAACAAAGTTTTTCGAAAAAATTCATGAGCATTTGTTAATCCAGATTCTTTAATTAACAAGCTTTACAAAGATATGGCTTTTCTAACTATGAAATATTGAGCTTAATTAGTATTGATAAAAAAAGCCCTGTTAAAATGATAACAAGGCTATTAATATATTTGTAAAAACAAATTGCTATTGATTTTGAATGTATTCTATTGCACTTATTGCTGCAATTGCGCCGTCAGAAGTGGCAGTTACAATCTGACGTATTTGTTTCTCTCTGACATCTCCTGCTGCAAATACGCCAGGGATATTGGTCGCCATTTTTTCGTCAGTTGGGATTTCGCCACGTTGATTCAAATGTACTTTATTTTGAAATTTTGTGGAATTAGCCATATAACCAATAAAAATAAAAACGCCGTCAATTGTTCTGTCAGTTGTTTCGTTGGTTTTTAGATTTTTAATCTTTACAAAATCCAATTGGTCTTGTCCATAGAACCCACTTATGGTTGATTCCATTACAAAATTTATTTTTGGATTTTGTTTTGCGGCCTCTACAGCGTGTTCAAAAGCTTGAAAATGGTCGAATTGATGCACTATTGTAACTGTTTTGGCGTACTTAGTCAAGGAAACAGCTTCTTCTAGAGCCGAATTTCCGCCACCAACTACAATAATATCACGGCCTGTATAAAAGTCGCCATCGCAAGTCGCGCAGTATGAAATTCCTCTGCCTTTAAAAGTGTCTTCGCTTTCAATGCCCAAATTTCTTGAACTACCTCCAGACGCAATAATAACAGCTTTTGCTGTATATTCTTCGTTATTGCTAAGTACAACTTTTTTAACTGATCCTTCGAGATTGACGTCCTTAATAATCACATTCTGTTTAACCACACAACCGAAAGTTTCAGCTTGTTTTTTCATGGTAAGCGAAAGCATATAACCCGAAGTTTGTTCTATACCAGGGTAATTAGCTATTTCGTATGTCAGAACCATCTGCCCACCTACCATACCTTCATTTAAAATCAATGTGCTGACTTTAGCTCGGGATAAGTATATGCCAGCTGTCAATCCTGCGGCTCCACCACCTAAAACAATGACATCAAAATGATTAGTGTTCATAACTTAAAAAATTAGAAAATCGTTATAGAATAAAATTTTTCAGTCAATTACGAAGCTAAATATTGATCCAAAATGGCTTTAATTTGCTCTTTGTTTTGAATGCTGGTGGTCGCTTTGGCTACTTTTCCATTTTTGTAATACATTGTAAATGGTAATCCCATAAAACGTGAGCATTCTGGTGCATTTCTAATGACGTGAGCATCTGGTGAATCAAATTCCATATCCAAAAATTTGATGTTTGGATATTCTGCTTTTAATTCGTCCATTGCAATGTAAACAGGAATACACATTGGTCCCATTCTGCCACAGCAAATCATTACGTTTTCGTTGTTTTCGATTACTTCTTTATGTTGAGCAGCGGTTAATACGTGCTCTAAATTTGTCATTAACATATTTAAATATATAATTAAGTTGATAATATTTTTGCAAAAGTAAAAAAAAAACTGTCTTGTGTTATAAAACAGTTTTAATAAATGTTAAAATTGGATGGTGAACTTATTTTATCACCTTGGTTGATAGATCTATTTTTAAAATTATTCAAAAAATCTATTTTCAAGATAAATTCATAGCGTCAACGTTTATTTTATATCTCCTTTAATTCTAAGAATTGTAGTGGAATTTTGAGGGTCGTTCGTAATAACGGTAATTGTTTTGTTTTGCTTACCTGTTAAGCCTTTTGCATCAAAATTCACATCAATTTTGGTAGATTGTCCAGGTTTAATGGTCATGGATTGTAATTTAGCCACTGTACAGCCGCAATTTGACGATATTTTACGTACGATTAAATCGGTTTTTCCATTATTAGTAAGTGTAAAAGAGAATGTTTTTTTCTCACCAGAATTAATAAGGCCTAAGTCGTGAATTGTGCTATTAAATCCAGCTTTTGGTGTCGCATCCAGTTGAGCTTTAGTAAGTTTCGAAAAGTCTTCTTGAATATCGGCACTCACCGTAATTTTGTTTTTTGAATCCCTTTTATTGTCGATAATCACCATAACTCGGTCCGACACAAATCCAAAATCTTTTTTCTTGGTGGCATCAAAAGTGAAATTAACAACTGCTTTTTGCTTTGGGGCTACAGTTAATTTGGCAGGACTAATGGTGAGATGAGATGGGATTTGGTCGAACTGAACCACAATAGGTTTGTCTGTAGAATTGTATAAGTCTAAAACATCTTTTTTTGAAGAATTGCTATAGACTCTTGTCATGGCTACATGCGAACTGGTCATTTTTAGACCATTAAGCGTATATTGATACTCGTCGTCTATGGTTTTTGCTCGTTCTTTTACTATACCTTTAATGGTAAGAATTGTTTCTGGAACGGTGGCATTCGAACTTACAGTAATGGTTTTACTAAAAGAACCCGGTCTGTCTTTTGGGTCGAAACTGACTTTTACATAACCTTCTTTACCAGCTGCAATGGGGGCTTTGCTCCATTCTGGGGTAGTGCAACCACACGAGGCTTCAATATTATTGATAACCAATGGTGCTGTTCCTGTATTTTTAAGTTTAAACTCATAGGTTTGTGGACCATTTACTTCGAGAATAGTACCAAAATCATGTTCAGTTTTTGCAAATGTGATAATAGCCTTGGATTGGCTATACGAAAATTGCATTAGAAAAAATGAGAGAAATAAAAATATTGATTTCATAATTTTAAACTGGTTTTAAAAGATTGTCAAAAAAAACTTGATTTGTTTCGCAAATCTAATTAAAATTTGATACGAAAAAACTGACTATTTCCCAATGTGAATAGTCTTAACAATCTTTAACAGAAACCAAGCCAAAAATTAAAATTAATACTTTGAATAATTTAATGACGAATTATTTTCGTAATAATATGATACACATG
Source organism: Acetofilamentum sp. (assembly GCA_020720565.1). Classification (GTDB taxonomy): domain Bacteria; phylum Bacteroidota; class Bacteroidia; order Bacteroidales; family JAFGXI01; genus JAFGXI01. The sequence continues at coordinate 41,863 of DYOK01000001.1, read as the reverse complement.
CAGTTATGCAATAAAAACAGATCGAAGCACTTATCTTATTCTATCTGTCGACTTAACCAATTCATCATCTTTTCGAATAGCACGAAATGCAAGAAAGGCAAGAAAGGCGGCTACGATAGGTAAAAACAATCCTGGCGAGAAACTAAAGTTGGTCTGATTGAGGGTAGTGATTTTATACAAATAAAATATAAAAAGCGTTTGTAAACCTATAAGTACAACTATCGAATACACCACAAGTCTAGTTTGTAATCTTCTGTTTTTAAAAAGAAAAATCGAAAAGAATAGCGATAGGGCAGAAAAGCTAGTTAATACCAGCAAGGGTATAGTTTCTATTATCAACTCAGTCTTATCGTGAACAATTTCGGAAATGCCAAAAATTGTAAAGCGAAGCATATGCACAGAATTAGTTAATTCGTTAATGGGCAAAACAAAAAGCAAGTTAATAACCACTACCGATATTAAAAGATATAAGGTTTGAATGCGTTGTATCATAATAATTGCAATAATAACTTAATTAACCCATCTCGCTTACTTTTCCAAGTGCACGTACATCGAGGATACTAATTTTTCGACCATCGAGGCTAATAATATTTTCACTAGCAAAAGTAGAGAGCGTGCGAATGGCGTTTGATGTGGTCATGTTTGATAAGTTCGCGATGTCTTCGCGAGACAAATACACCCGAATAGTTTTGCCATCTTCTTCGAAACCATAGGTATCCATCAAGAACAAAAGAGACTCGGCCAAACGACCTCTAATGTGTTTCTGGGTTAATGTTACGGTTCTGTTATTAGAGAATCCTAATTCGGTGGCCAAAGATTTAATAATATTGGATGCAAATTCGGTATTTCGATGAATCATTTCGAAAAGAATTTTTTTGTCGATATTACAAACTGTTGAATCCTCGATAGCTAAAGCAGAAGCGATGTAATTCTCGTTTGCAAATAATGCTCTATACCCAATAAAACCAACTGGTTTAGCCATTCTAACAATCTGTTCACGTCCTCCCACACCTTCTTTATATATTTTGACTTTGCCATCAGACAAGCAGATAAGTCCTGTCGGCTTGTCGCCTTCTTTGTATATGATTTCCCCTTTTTTATAATGTGTACAAGAGTGATTCTGACGAATAATATTTTTTTCTTCGTCTGTTAGAACTGTAAATACAGAAGACTTGCTTATAAAACAATTATCGCAGTTTATATCTTTGTGTTTCATTTAATTAATCTTTTATATTCGATTTAATTTTTAGAAAAATGTCTTTAAAAGAATTTATGTTTGACAGCACAAAATTAATCATTTTAGGCAATCTAATTGCTTTTTTCGTATAAAAAATAGTGTCATTATAGATATAAAAGTACTAATATTCAAGTATCTTACTGCTTGATATCAATTCACTGGAAATTGTTCGAAAAAATATTATAAAAAAGAATAAATAGCATTTTATCTTTGACTTTTCTTACGGACTTTTGATAAAAAATTTAATATAAATTTGGTTATGCATAAAAAAATAAAGTCGGCACTTATTTCTGTTTACCACAAAGATGGATTAGACGAAATTGTTAAAACCCTTATAGAGAATAATGTTACACTCTATTCTACAGGTGGAACTCAAACGTTTTTAGAATCGCTTGGTGCAAAGGTGGTGCCTGTCGAAGATTTAACAACTTATCCTTCAATCTTAGGTGGACGTGTTAAAACCTTACATCCAAAAGTTTTTGGTGGCATTTTGGCACGTCGCGAAAATCAGTCGGATATTGCTCAACTAGAATCGTTTCAAATTCCTGAGATTGATTTGGTTGTGGTAGATCTATATCCATTCGAAGAAACGGTTGCCTCAGGTGGTACCGACGCCGAAATTATCGAAAAGATTGACATAGGCGGAATTTCGCTGATAAGAGCAGCTGCTAAAAATTTTGGCGATGTGGTTGTAATTCCTTCGAAACAACAATATTCTATGTTGTTAGATATTTTAAAAACACAAGCTTGTGCCACATCTGTGGAACAAAGAAGGTTGTTTGCGTTACATGCATTTAATGTGTCTTCGCATTACGATACAGCTATTTTTAAATATTTCAATGCTAAAGAAGATATTTCGGTTTTTAAACAAAGTGTGAACGATCATCGAGGTTTAAGATATGGAGAGAATCCACATCAGAAAGCTTTGTTTTTCGGTAAATTTGACGAAATGTTTGATCAACTTCATGGTAAAGAAGTTTCGTATAATAATTTGCTCGATATTGATGCGGCAGTTAACTTAATTCGCGATTTTGAACAGCCTACTTTTGCCATTTTAAAGCATAATAACGCATGCGGCATAGCATCGAGACCAAGTATGGTTCAAGCATGGAAAGACGCACTTGCAGGTGACCCTGTATCGGCATTTGGTGGAGTAATTATCACCAATCGGCCAATCGACGGACAAGTAGCCGATGAAATGAATACCTTGTTTATGGAGGTTTGTATCGCACCCTCTTATTCCGATGATGCATTAAAGGTTTTGATGAGTAAAAAGAACAGAATCTTGTTGGTTATCAAAAATATCGAATTACCACAATTTAACTTTAGAACAGCTTTAAATGGCATATTGTGTCAAGAAAAAGATTCTAAAGTTGAAAGCGAACAAGACTTAAGGGTGGTAAGCAATAGCAAACCTTCGCCAAGCGAAGTAAAAGATTTATTATTTGCCAATAAAATAGTAAAACACACCAAATCGAATACCATTGTTCTGGCTAAAGGAGACCAGCTTTTGGCCAGTGGGACAGGGCAGACCTCAAGAATTGATGCTTTACGACAAGCCATTGAAAAAGCAAAAAGTTTTGGTTTCGATTTAAATGGTGCTGTGATGGCTTCCGACGCATTTTTCCCATTTGCCGATTCTGTAGAAATTGCAATGCAAGCTGGTATTAAAGCCGTTATTCAACCAGGAGGGTCGATTAAAGATCAAGATTCTATCGATTTTTGTAACCAAAACCAAATGTCGATGGTGTTTACTGGCATCAGACACTTTAAACATTAATCTTATTAACTAGTAGAATATAGTACATCCTGTTTATCAAACGATAGACAGGATTTTTTTAGTTATACCAATAAAAAAAGGTACTAAATTTAGTACCTTTTAATTTTCTTTTTTTGGACTATTAAAGTATTATGCATAATTTAATATCGTATTTTAAAAAGCTAGAATTCTGATAAATTACTAGTTACAAAAACAAGAAATAGGTCGCAGGCCTTACATGCCCATTTGTTTCGCCATTTCAGGAGTCATTTCTTCGTAATCGCTAGGAATCTCAAATAACTTTTTGCTTGGCTTTTTGGTGTCAACACTTGTGGCTTCGCCGACCATTACTAATTCTTCCATTTGTGGAATTTTAGAGCTATAATACATTGGGTAGCCTGGTATTTCTTTGTATTCTTGATTTACCGCTGCAATTGCATCGGTATAAAAAACAGTAGTGGTTTCTTCGCCCGAAACTAATTCAGCTTTTTTACAAACATAACCAGCAATCGTTTTTGTTCCGTCTAACATTTTTACTTCGGGTTTAGCATTTGCAGAGTCGTTTTTAGCCATTGCTGCTTTAACTTCTTCGCCCGATTTTTTAATGTAGAATTTTTTACCCATTGCATCGATTAAAAGAATGGTTTCTTGGGTTTCGTTGTTTAAAATTGTAATTACCGAATACATTGGAGTTACCATGTCTTTTCGAGTCATATTGTTAAGATGGTATTCAACAATTTCTGAGGGCATTTGGGCTTGTTCTTGTGCCGATATTTCGCGACCTTCGTAAGTAATTTTATATTTTACTGTGCCCGAGAATCCGCCAGCAGGTTTTTTTCCGCCTGCAAAAGTGTTTAAATTGATTGCTACCAAAGCAATTGAGAGAAGTAACGTAATTGATTTCATTTTAAAAATATTTATATTGATTTAAAAACGGTTTTACAAATCTGATGCCTAAGACAAAGGAATGGCAAAAAAGTTACATAAATTTAAAAACTGATTCTTCAATTTTCTTTTTATCTACTTTTAAAAAGCCTTCAGGAATTTCAAACTCGGTTTCGGCGACTTCGATTTTCTCGATTTCTTTAGCTACAATTTTAGTGTTAATGTTGAACATATTGATTTGATATTCCATCAACACGCCTTTCACTTCCTTATAAGGTGTATTCCAATTGGCTTCTTTAATTTTAATTTCTTCGGTATAATACAAGTCGAAGGTTTGGTCTTTATATTTGGCAATTGCTTTCTTACATTTATATCCAGCAATTTCTTTGGTTCCGTCTACGTACTCAATTTTAACACCTTCGAGTGGGTCGTAACCAAAACTATCGTCACCTAATCCGCATCGATATTGGTATTTTTCGCCCAAAATTTTCATTAAAGCAATTACAGAGTCTTTTTCGTTGTCAGATATACCAACCATTTTAAAAACACCACCCCAACCTTCAACTTTTTGCACTGTACGGTCGTCTTTAAAGGAATATTGCATGGTGTTGGGCAAAAAAGTAATGATTGGATTCGCTGTTTCGTCATCTAAATAGGTGAGTTCATAGTGAATAATCCCTTCCTTTCCCTTGCTTACATCGCTTCTACATGAAGCGAGTAGGCTAAGTATAACTGAAAAGACGATTAAAAATGTTTTGTTAGTATATTTGGCTTTCATGTCGTACAAAAATATAATATTATTCCACATTGTATGTATGTTTTGAAAGTAAGTATTCACAATTTTATGTTGCAAAATATTTTTAACACAACAATCATATTTACATCAATTCAATGAGTGTTTTAGCAATCATCTAACGTATTCTATTTTAGATAAGGTCTTCGACCTATTTGTTGTTTTTGTTACGTACATTAAAACAAGCTCTAAGCTTAATAAAGTCTGACACTAGATTATTCTATGTACTTAATTTAACAACTTACCACTCAATGGTCTCTTTATTTAAAAAAGCAGATATTCCCCTTATGCAATCATTTGTTGATCTTGCTTTAGCATTCATTTCAGAGGCATAATTCAGACCTTCGCTCAGATTCATAGTGGGAACTTGAGCTAATAGATTTTTGGTCAATGCCAATGAATCGGCTGAGCAAGATTTTATTAACTTTTGTGCAAAATCGTAAACTTCACTCGAAATATTTTCGGGATCTATTATATAATTTATCAAACCTATTGCTTTTGCTTTTTGTGAAGTTATTAAATCGCCTGTATAAAGTAACTCCTTAGTTCTGTTTTCTCCTATTTTTCTTAAAATAAACAGCGAAATAATAGCAGGGACAAATCCGATTTTAACTTCAGTAAATCCAATTTTAGCTTCGGGTACCGAAAAAACAAAATCGCACACTGTAGCCAAACCACCACCACCAGCAATGGCATGACCTTCGACTTGGGCAATTACAATTTTTGAATTGAGATAAATGGCTTCGAATAAGGATTTTAAATGATTCGAATCTTCTAGGTTTTCTTCAAAAGAATTTTTTTGTAATTGCTGAAGATAAGCTAAATCTGCCCCAGCACAGAACGCATCGCCATTGGCTTTCAATACAATAATTTTGGCTTCGGGATTTTGCTCAGCTTCTTTAAAAAGTTGTTTAAGATTACTCACAACCTCTGAATTAAGTGCATTCCTTTTATCGGGACGATTAATGGTGATGTAAGCTATTCTGTTTTCAATGAGTAAGTTGGCGAATTTTAATTCGATCATAAATGGAGTAGTAAAGTAGTTTTAAATTGAAGTGTGTTAGGCTTTCAAATTTAAAAAAAATTAAAGAACTAATACTATATTTTTGACTTTCGTCATGGTTTATAAAGATATTTACTTAAGCAACACAATATCAACTGTTTGAAAAAATAATTCAAAAAGTTTATTTTCACGATATTTTACTAAATTTGCACACTCAATTAAAGGTTAATAATAAAACTAATGCTTGTGATTAAATGAGGATTTTGATTTATCAAAAAATTCATTGTCAATAAATGTTGGATAAAATATTTAAAACATATGGGTCAAAGACCTTGTTAAAATAAAAACAAATATGAAAAAACTAGCAGTAGTTGCCCTTGGGGGTAATGCTCTTTTAAGAGGAAATGAAAAAGGAACTATTGACGAGCAAAATGTTAATTCCTACGATACATTAAAAAACTTAGTGTACCTTATAAAGGAAGGCTACAATTTGGTCATTAGCCATGGAAATGGGCCACAAGTAGGAAATATTTTGATGCGAAACGACGCAGGCAAAGAAATGTATGATATTCCTCAAATGCCTTTAGATATCTGCGTAGCCGATTCGCAAGGTGGAATTGCATATATGATTGAGCGAAATTTAAAAAATATTCTTACCGAAGAAGGAATTGACAAAAAAGTGATTTCAATCGTAACGCAAGTTATTGTCGATAAAAAAGATAAAGCTTTCGAAAACCCAACTAAAAGAGTTGGAAAATTATATTCAAAAGCACAAGCCGACGAAATTGTTGGAAAAAAGAATTGGGTTTTTAAAAAAGATCCTAAGGGTGCTGATGCTTGGCGAAGAGCTGTAGCATCTCCAGAACCTTTGGAAATTATGAACCAAGATGTCATTAAATCTTTGGTCGAAGCTGGTCACATTGTAATAGCTTCGGGTGGAGGAGGAATTCCAGTTTATTACGACGAAAATAAAATGTTGCAACCACTCGAAGCTGTGATCGATAAAGATAGAGCTTCGGCATTATTAGCCCAAAAAATTGGAGCCGACGAACTCTATATTCTAACCGATGTGCCTTTTGTATATGCCAATTTCGGAACACCTGAGCAAGAGATATTAGAATTTCTCGATGCTAAAGATGCTAGAGAATATTTAAGCAAAGGCATGTTTGGAGAAGGAAGTATGGGGCCAAAGGTAGAAGCCGCCGTTCGCTTTGTCGAAGGAGGAGGAGGTAAGTCGGTCATTACCGAATCGAAACAACTCGAAGACCGAAGTGTCGGTACTCGAATTACCTTAAATTATTAACAAAAATTTAGTTAGAAAATCAATAAATAGGTCTAAGACCTCAACTTTTATAATCAATCAACAATAAATTTGAATTATGGCATTTAATTTAAGAAATAGAAACTTTTTAAAGCTTCTCGATTTTACACCAAAAGAAATTAAGTTTTTGTTAGACTTATCGGCCGACTTAAAAAAGGCTAAATATTCAGGAACTGAGCAACAAACCTTAAAAGGTAAAAACATTGCACTAATTTTCGAAAAAGCATCGACCAGAACCCGCTGTGCATTCGAAACAGCAGTATACGACCAGGGTGGTAATGTTACCTATTTAGGGCCATCTGGTTCGCAAATTGGTCAAAAAGAATCGATGAAAGATACCGCTCGTGTTTTAGGACGTATGTATGATGGTATCGAGTACCGTGGATATGGACAAGAAATTGTCGAAGAACTAGGGAAATACGCTGGCGTACCTGTATGGAATGGTTTAACAGATGAGTTTCATCCAACTCAAATTTTGGCCGATTTCTTAACCATGATGGAACACAGCGATAAACCGCTTCACGAAGTTAAATTTGCGTACTTAGGAGATGCTCGAAATAACATGGGAAATTCTTTATTGATAGGTGCTGCAAAAATGGGTATGGATTTTAGATCGATTGCTCCAAAAGAAGTTCAACCCGAAGCTGATTTAGTTAAAACTGCAATGGAAATTGCAAAAGAAACTGGTGCAAAAATCACCGTTACTGATAATGTAAAAGAAGGTGTTAAAGATTGTGATTTCTTATATACTGACGTATGGGTTTCGATGGGAGAGCCTACCGAAGTATGGAACAAACGCATAGAGCTTCTTAAACCTTACCAAATTAACAAAGCCACTATGGACGCTACAGGTAATAAAAATGTAAAATTCATGCATTGTTTACCTGCATTCCACAACAGAGAAACTAAATTAGGGGAAGAAATATTCCAAAAATTTGGTTTAGATGGTCTCGAAGTTACCGAAGACGTATTTGAGTCGGAAGCTTCGATTGTTTTTGACGAAGCAGAAAACAGACTTCATACCATTAAAGCCATTATGGTAGCTACTTTAGGTTCAAAATAAAACAAGGCTTAAAATAAATAAAAAAAAGAGATTCGGCTTTTATTCGAATCTCTTTTTTAAGTTTTATGGATAATTTATGTCGTATTTATTTAATCTATAGTACAGATATATAAGGTACTACAAAAATACAGGTCGAAGATCTTATTTAAATCCCACCCCAAAAATAGTGGTGTCGTCGATAATGTTTTCCGAGGGAACCATTTCTTTAAAAAAGGCAAGAATATTGGATACCGTAGTTTGTATCGTTTCGCTTTGGTTTAAAAAAGGTACAAAATTGGTATGACCAAACTCTAAGCCAAATTTTGTATGCGATTCGCTAACGCCATCGGTAAAACAAATTAATTTAGAACCAGAAGGAATACTTAATTCGCCGACTTCAATTTCCCCCAAATCATCGAGCATCCCAATACCAGCACATCCTTTTTCGAGATATTGAGTGCTAATTTGATTCGAAAGAAATATAACAGGTGGATTATGTCCAGCATTTATATACCTAAGCGTTTTGGTATCGGAACGATAACAGCCTAGAAAAAGTGTTACAAATCTATCGTTTTGGGTGATATTGTTAATAATTGAATTTAGTTTTTCGATAATAATAGGCAAAGGCAAATCGTTTTGGAAAAGGGCATTTAAATTGGCTTGTAAATTAGACATTAGCAACGCTGCAGAAACCCCTTTTCCCGAAACATCTGCAATACAAAAAGCAGTTGATTGCTCATCGATTTGGCAAGCGTCATAAAAGTCACCCCCAATTTCGAATAATGACTTGTAATAGGTAAAAAATTCTATAGTATCGTTATTTGGTAATAAATCAGAACTTTTAACTAACATCAATTGCATTTTTGAGGCTAAATTAAGTTCGGTTTTAAAACGCTCTTTTTTAGAGTTTTCTTTAAAAAGCCGCTTATTTTCCATACCCATAATAAATGCTTGTGCATAATGTGTAATAAATCTTGTATGACGAATGCAAGGACGCTCAATGCTTAGATGTTCATAATTGTCACTAATTAAAAGGTATGCGATCGGTTTTTTTTTATGTAGAATTGGAATAACAAACGAAAATGCGCTTAATTCATGTTCGGGAGCAAATCGAATTGGACTATCGCATTCAAAAGGTTTTAATTCTTTTTCGAAGTTTACAGTTTTAAGTTTTGAAAAATTTGCACCTTCAAAAAAAATAGGATTCCATTCGTTATCTTCAAAATAAACTAAAACAAAACGAGATAACTTTAATTCTTGTTCAAGAAAGTTTTTGATTTGATCGGTTATAATTCTAATTGACAGGTTCTTATAGAAACTATTATTAAGCTTATAGAGTGCTTCTAACAACTTAGATTGGAGGGTTAGGTTCCGTTCTGGCAAGGTGTTCATAATAAGGTCAAATAGGTAGGTTCGAGTTGTAAATGTAAAACAATTAGCCGAATTATTCAATGACGTACGAAAAAAAATAATTTTTTAAATATTAAGTCGTGTTTAAATAAGACAAAACTTAGACTATTAAAAAATTATAGTGAGTCGATAAACCGATTTAATTTACCAATTTGTTTCCATTTTGCTCTGGCCTCAACAGCGGGTGAACCATAGTAAGTTTTACCCCCTTCAAGGGTTTTGTCAACATTCGAAGTGGCCAAAATAGTGGCACCTTGACCAATTACAAGGTCTTTATTAATGCCAACTTTAGCCCATATCAGAACATTGTCTTCAATTGTTGTAACGCCAGCAATAGCCACTTGGGAACCGAGTAAGCAATTTTTTCCAATTTTAGTATCGTGTCCAATTTGTACATGGTTATCGAGTTTTGTACCATCTCCGACTATGGTATCAGACGAAACGCCTTTATCTATTGAACATAAAGCACCTATTTCGACATTGTTTCCGATAATCACGTTGCCGCAACTGTGCATTTTGCGATAGATTCCATTTTTTTTCTGAAAATAATATGCGTCGGCACCTATAACGCTATGGCTGTGAATGGTTACATTGTCGCCAATGATGCAGCCATCATATATACTCACATGACTGTGAATAATACAATTTTGACCAATCTGAACCCCAGAACCAATAAAACACAAAGGTTGAATAATGGTTCCTTTTCCAATTTTTGCTAATGGAGAAACTGAATGACTAGATGATGTGAATGGCTTAAAGTGCTGAGTAATCTTATTGTAATCGGCAAATGGATCGTTCGAAATAAGTAGTACTTTGCCTTCTGGTGCTTCGACTCTTTGATTGATTATGATTACGCTAGCCTTTGAGTTTAATGCTTTTTGATAATACTTAGGATGGTCGACAAAAGTAATGTCGCCAGGCTCAACCATATGAATCTCATTGATGCCGCTTATGGGAAAGTTTTCATTTCCAATGTATTCGGCACCAATGAGTTGAGAAATTTCTTTTAAAGTCTGTACTTTTTCGAATCTCATAAAAAAATTTTACAATCTTATTTTTTAACGCGTTCAGAGTAGCTTGCGTCACGGGTATCAATTTTAATAATATCGCCCATATTGACAAACAAAGGCACCATAATAATGGCTCCAGTTTCTACAGTAGCAGGTTTTAAGGCTGTCGAAGAAGATGTATCACCTTTAATTCCAGGTTCTGAATAAGTTACTTCTAGCTCAACAAATGGAGGCAAGTCGAGTTGAAGTGGCGTTTCGTTTTCTGCATTAAATAAAACTTCAACTTCCATTCCTTCTTTTAACAAAAGAGGATTGTCAATTAAAGATTTGCTCATAGGTAATTGTTCGAATGTCTCGGTATGCATAAAATTCATACCCATATCGTCTTCGTACAAATATTGATATTTTCTACGTTCTACACGAATTACCTCGATTTTAAAACCCGAAGTAAATGTGTTATCAATAACTTTTCCCGTTTCAAGATTTTTTAGTTTTGTTCTCACAAAAGCAGGGCCTTTGCCTGGTTTAACATGTTGAAAATCGACGATGGAATATGGTTTACCGTTAAATTCGATACACATCCCTTTTTTAATGTCTGCTGTAGTTGCCATTTTTACTTATTTGCTTTATTTATTTTAATTGTAATCTTATCTTGTGCTTTTGAATACCCAATTAATAATTTGTCACCTTCTGTTGTTTCAGCTTTGATTATAGCTTCGGCTAAAGGATCTTCGAGGTATTTTTGGATGGCTCGTTTTAATGGTCTAGCACCATACTTTGGGTCAAATCCTTTATCGGCAATATAATCTTTTGCAATTGGTGATATTTGAATTGAGAATCCCAGTTGGTTAATACGTTTAACAAGGTCGGCCAATTCAATGTCGATAATTTTATGTATATCTTTTCTGTCCAGGTTATTAAACATAATAATATCGTCCACTCGATTAATAAACTCTGGTGCGAAGGCCTTGTGTAGCGCTTTTTTAATAATACTGTCGTGCTGCCCGCTCATGCCGTCTTGCTTGGCCGAAGTTCCAAATCCAATCCCTTGTCCATACTCTTGTAATTGACGGCTACCAATGTTCGAAGTCATAATGATTATGGTGTTTCTAAAGTCAATTCTACGACCTAAACTGTCGGTAAGGCGACCTTCGTCGAGCACTTGTAACAGAATATGAAATACATCGGGGTGTGCTTTCTCAATTTCGTCTAATAACACGACCGAATAAGGCTTTCTTCTTACTTTTTCGGTCAGTTGTCCGCCTTCTTCGTAACCCACATATCCCGGAGGTGCACCAACCAGTCTAGATACTGAAAACTTCTCCATGTATTCGCTCATATCGATGCGAATAAGATTGTCGTGCGATTCAAATAAATATTGTGCTAAAACTTTGGCTAGTTGTGTTTTCCCAACACCAGTAGGTCCTAAAAAGATGAAAGTACCAATAGGGCGATTGGGGTCTTTTAAACCAGCACGGTTTCGTTGAATGGCTTTAACAATTTGCTTGATGGCGTCAGATTGTCCGATTACGCTATCTTGAATTTGATCATACATTTTGAGTAATCGTGTACTCTCTGCCTCTGCTATGCGCTGAACAGGAACACCAGTCATCATGGCAACCACTTCAGCCACTTTTTCGCCCGTTACGGTTTCTCGATGCTTAATCAAATCTTTTTCCCAGAGTTCTTTTTCGTTTTCAATTTCTTTAAGCAATTGACGTTCGACATCTCTTAAACTGGCTGCTTTCTCAAAATCTTGATTTTTTACAGCGGCAAATTTCGAAGCTTTAACATTTTCGATTTCTTTTTCGAGCGAAACAATTTTCTTTGGGATATTGATATTAGCAATATGCACTCTAGCACCACTTTCGTCTAGAGCGTCGATAGCTTTATCGGGAAGATGTCGGTCGCTTATATAGCGTGTGGTTAAAGAAACACAAGCTTTAAGGGCAGTCTCGTCGTAATTAACGTTATGGTGGTCTTCGTATCGTTCTTTTATGTTATGCAGTATTTCGAGAGTTTCTTCAACCGAAGTAGGCTCTACCATTACTTTTTGAAAACGACGCTCTAAAGCACCGTCTTTTTCGATATGTTGGCGGTATTCGTCAAGGGTAGTAGCACCAATGCATTGGATATCGCCACGAGCTAAAGCAGGTTTGAGCATGTTGGCGGCGTCGAGCGAGCCGGTTGCCCCACCCGCACCAACAATCGTATGTATTTCGTCGATAAACAAAATGATGTTTTTGTTTTTTGATAGCTCGTTCAGAATAGCTTTCATTCGTTCTTCGAACTGACCTCTGTATTTGGTTCCAGCTACAATCGATGCCATATCGAGTGCAATCACGCGTTTATTAAACAAAATACGAGAAACTTTTCTTTTAACAATTCGATTCGCAAGCCCTTCGGCTATGGCCGATTTTCCAACACCTGGTTCGCCAATAAGAATGGGGTTGTTTTTTTTACGACGACTTAAAATTTGAGAAATTCGTTCAATTTCGTTTTCACGACCAATAATAGGGTCTAAACGTCCTTCCATAGCAGCTTCGGTAAGATCTATTCCAAAATTATCGAGCACAGGCGTTTCGCTATTGCTTTTGGCAGGCGGGTTTTGTGGCTTATTGAACGAGCTTGATTCTTCATCGTCATCGTCGTTAGACGAATGTTCAGCTTCCGATTTAGTTGGCGAAATTAAAGCTTCTCTAACTTTCTGATAAACAAGACCATAATCTTTTTCTAAAAATGAACTTGCTAAATTGTTAGGTTCCTTTAAAATAGCCAATAGCAAATGGTTAGTATCGGTCACTTTTACACCAAACGAAAGGGCTTCAAGATTGACTATTCGAAGCATTCTTTCTACCGATTTCGAAATATTGATATCATCTTCGCTTAAATCGATTTCTTCTCGCGAAAAGATTTTTGATTCAATATTATTTTTTAGTTTTACTAAATCGACATTTCGAGATACTAAAAAATCGATTGCCGATCCTTTTCCCAAACGAAGTAAGCCCAAAAAAACGTGTTCAATTTCGACTGTTTTAGAGTTAAGACGTATGGCTTCTTCTTTACTATATTTTAAAGCATCTTTTACAGATGATGAAAATTCTGCATTCATAATTGTTTTTAATTTCTATGATTTTTTCGCAATACTATTTTTAGATTATTATAAGCACTCAGAATAATATATTGTCAATTATTACTTATCTGAGATATTGTTTTAACGTCAGTTACAAAACTAATAAATAAGTCGAAGTCCTTAAATGATTCAACTGATGAAAAATCAATTAATATTAACTTTGTATTTCTGATTGTAACGCACAAAAATATAACGATTTTATGAATCGTACTATAATTTGAGAAAAAATACGGTTTTTGTACCCAATAAACGTATGAATAGTTTCAAAAAGTTGTTTGTAGGTGCTTATTCGCAGAACAATAACAAGTAATAATAATAAATGGCATAGGACTTTTTTCTTGTTAACAAAATCTTGTTGAAAAAACCAATCAATGTATAAGTCCTATTTCCAACGAAAAGATTAACTTAGTCGTTTCTATTGTAAATAACGAAAATACTGATATACAGAAAATTAGCAAATGAACGGAGAAGATAAAATCATAAAACTCGATATAGAGGAAGCAATGAAAGCGGCTTACATCGATTATTCGATGTCGGTTATTGTGTCAAGAGCTTTACCAGATGTGCGCGATGGATTTAAACCAGTTCACCGAAGAGTATTGTTCGGTATGAACGAACTAGGTTTAGCTTCAAATAAACCATATAAAAAGTCAGCAAGAATAGTAGGAGAGGTTTTGGGTAAATATCACCCACACGGCGACTCTTCGGTATACGAAGCCATGGTGCGTATGGCTCAGCCTTGGTCTATGCGATACCCTTTGGTTGACGGACAAGGTAACTTTGGTTCGGTTGACGGCGATAATGCTGCCGCCATGCGTTATACCGAAGCACGTTTCCAAAAAATAGCTGAAGAAACATTGGCCGATTTAGATAAAAATACGGTCGATATGCAACTCAACTTCGACGATAGTCTCGAAGAGCCAACTGTAATGCCTACTCGTATTCCTAACTTACTTGTAAATGGTGCTTCGGGTATCGCTGTAGGTATGGCAACCAATATTGCACCTCACAATTTAACCGAGGTTATCAATGCTTGTATGGCCTATATCGACAACCGAGAAATTACTATCGAGGAATTGATGAAATTTATTGCAGCACCTGACTTTCCAACAGGTGGCATCATCTATGGCTTTCAAGGAATAAAAGATGCTTTTGAAACTGGTCGTGGACGTATTATGATGCGTGCCAAAACCAATATCGAAGTTACAGAAGGTGGTAGAGAAAAAATTATTGTTACAGAAATTCCATATCAGGTTAATAAGGCTGAGTTAATTCGTAAAACTGCCGAATTAATCAACGAAAAGAAAATTGATGGTTTATCGAATATAAACGATGAATCGGATAGAGAAGGAATGCGAATTGTGTACGAAGTTCGTCGCGATTCAATGGCAAGCGTTACACTCAATAAACTATTTAAATATACCCAATTACAAACATCGTTTAGTGTCAATAATATTGCACTGGTAAAAGGTCGTCCAAAGTTGTTGAATCTGAAAGAAATGATTCACTACTTTATTGAGCACCGCCACGATGTAGTGATTCGTAGAGCACAATTCGAACTCGATAAAGCCGAAAAACGTGCCCATATTCTCGAGGGTTTAATTATAGCTAGCGATAATATCGACGAAGTAGTTCGATTGATAAAAGAATCGAAAAGCTTAAACGAAGCCAAAGAACGTTTAATGGAACGCTTTAGTTTGTCCGAAGTACAATCGCAAGCTATTGTCGACATGCGTTTAGGACAACTCACTGGACTACAACAAGAAAAACTTAGAGCAGAATATGCCGATATCATGAAATTGATTGAGGAATTAAAAGCACTTTTGGCCAGCGAAACCTTGCGAATGGAGTTGATTAAAACTGAATTAATCGAGGTTCGCGATAAATATGGCGATGGAAGAAGAACCGAATTGATTCCCGATGCCGAAGAATTTAATCCTGAAGATTTCTATGCCGACGAGGATATGATCATTACCATTTCTCGTTTAGGATATATCAAACGCACGCCATTAACCGAGTTTAGAACTCAAGCCCGTGGTGGAAAAGGATTTAAAGGTAGTGCCACTCGCGACGAAGACTTTATCGAATATATGTTTGTGGCCAGTATGCACAACACCATGTTACTTTTCACCGAAAAAGGTAAAGCATTTTGGTTGCCAGTTTATCAAATCCCAGAAGGAACGAGAACGTCGAAAGGTAGAGCCATCCAAAATATTCTTCGTATCGAAAACGACGATAATGTTAAGGCATTTATCAACCTCGAAGGCAAATTAACCGACGAGGAATACATTAACAATCACTTTATTGTTTTGGGTACCAAGCGAGGTATAATCAAAAAAACTAGCCTAGAAGCTTATTCGAGACCACGTCAAAATGGGGTCAATGCCA
Source organism: Acetofilamentum sp. (assembly GCA_020720565.1). Taxonomy (GTDB): domain Bacteria; phylum Bacteroidota; class Bacteroidia; order Bacteroidales; family JAFGXI01; genus JAFGXI01. Next base: position 25,882 of record DYOK01000001.1, on the reverse strand, counting down.
TCACAATTAAAGATGGTGATATGTTACTCGAAGCCAAATTGACCGATGGACTAAACGAAATTATGTTTGCTGCCAGAACGGGTAAAGCGATCCGATTTAACGAAGCAGCTATTCGTCCTATCGGTAGAACTGGTGCAGGAGTACGAGCCATTTCGATTGGCGAAAAAGACGAAGTAATTGGTATGATATGCTTTAAACCAGAACAAGATAACATTTTGGTAGTTTCGGAAAATGGATATGGAAAACGTTCCGATATAGACGATTATCGAATTACACACCGCGGTGGAAAAGGCGTTAAAACCATCAATATTACCGAAAAAACAGGTTCGTTAATTTCGATTAAAAATGTAAACGACGACGACGACTTGATGATTATTAACGAGTCGGGAATTACCATTCGCTTAGCAGTTTCGAGCCTTCGAATCATGGGACGTGCCACACAAGGTGTACGACTTATCAATATTAAAGATGGAGATAAAATTGCTGCAGTAGCTAAAGTTCCTGCACAAGAAGATGAAGTGGAAAATATTGAGTTAATGGAAAATCTCGGAACTGACGAGGGCATTGAAAACGAACAAATTGCAACAACTGAATAATAATGGCACTAAGTTTGAATAAAGTCATTTTTTTGAATTTAATAATGATATATTTTTGATACGTCCTTATTAAAAAAATAGCACAAAAAGTTTTATTAATTTTATCATAATGAAAACAACAAAAATTTTAATCCTATTATTGGCTGTAGCTCAAATTAGTTATGCCCAAACGAGCAAAAGAGTTTCTGCTAATAATTATTACAAAGATGGCGATTTTGACTTAGCAAAAGAAAATATCGACGCTTGTGTGGTGAATCCTAAAACAGAAAAAGACGCTAGAGCATGGTTGTATTATGGCCAAATTTACTACGCTTTAGCAGTTTCGGAAAAGCCAGAATTTAAAAAATTAGATCCAAATGCTATCGGAAAATCATACGATGGTTACAAAAAAGCGATTCTTTTTAACTTTAAAGATCCAGCTTTACAAACCTTAGATATCGATAATAATTATTTGGATATGATTAAATTTTCGAAAGCTTTAATGGATCAAAATACGGATTACGTCGATCAAGCCATTATTATCGACTTTATCAATGGCAATTCGGCACTATCAGTTGCTTTGGTTAATAAAGGATTGATTAAATATCAAGATGAAAAAGACTATAACGCTGCATTAGATTTGTTCGAAAAATCGATGTTTTCGGCTCAAATGATTGGAAATGCCGATACGCAAGTGGTTTATTTCTGTGCCTTAGCCGCTTCGAACGCTGGAAAAACTGACAAAGCGATTGAATACTACAAAACATTGTCGGAACTTGGTTTTGGTGCCGATGATACTGAAAAAGCCAGAAATTTTTACTTTCTTGCCAAACAATATGCGTCGAAAGGTGACACTGCAAAATACATTAAAAGTTTAGAAGCCGGTATTCAAAAATACCCCAATAACAGCTCGCCTTTGATGATTGAACTTATCAACCATTATTTGGCTAAAAAACAACAAAAAGAAGCCCTTGCATATTTAGATAAAGGGATTGAGTTAATGCCGACAAATCCCGAATTATATTATGTAAAAGGAACCATTTATGATAGCGATTCTTTACTAAAAAATTTAACTTTAGCCGAAGAAAATTACAAAAAAGCCATCGAAATTGATCCAAAGCATTTCAATTCTTATTATGCAATTGGTGTTATCTATTACAATCAAGCTGCTGCAAAAAACGACGAAGCCAATGCTGTAGATCCTGATGATGTACAGAAGTATAAAAAAATCAAGACTCAAGCAGACGATATTTTCAAAAAAGCATTGCCATATCTCGAAAAAGCACACGAAATTGACCCAAAAGATATGAATACGATGCAATCGTTAAAAATTATTTACTACAGAATTGGCGAAATAGAAAAGTCTGATGCCATGAAAGCTAAAATTGATGGTAAATAAGGTTTCGACCAATTTGTTTGTGTTATAATTGGCATTTTACCAGACGTTTAGCTAAATAAAGAAACGACTTTATTATTTAAAGTACATAATTAATTGAACTAAACACCGTATAAAAAATCAAAAAGGGGAGCAAATGCTTCCCTTTTTTAAAACTAAGGCTTTCAACCAATTTTCAGAAGTCCCGTTAAGTCAATAACTAGCTCATCATCATATGCGTTCAATCTTACTAATTTTTATAGGGCTAATAAATCAAAATTTGATTTATTCTCAAACAAATGATTCGATAATAGAATCCTATTTATACAACGAAAACATTCAAATAGCCGATTCGCTTATAAATGTGAGCTTAGCCGAAGATTCGACACAAGCCAAACTCTGGTTTTACAAAGGTTTGATAGAACAAAGTAGGCTAGAAGTGAGCACACCATTTGAGCAAAAAGAGATTGCCATAAAAAAAGCTTTAAACGACTACAAAAAAGCCGAACAATATGACTCTTTAAAACTTTTATCTAATTTATTACCAGAGCAATATCAAGATGTTTCGCAGCAATATTTTTTTACTGCAGTTGAGTTTTTTAATGCGGGACAAGCACAGCATGCATTAGGTTTGTTCGAAGAAAGTTTGCTTATTTCAGTTCAAAAATTAAACAAAATTGATACTTTAACCCTTTATCATGCAGCAATAGCGGCTCAACACAGCCAAGATTATCCTAAAGCAGAAGCATATTATTTGACACTATTAAAATTCGATCCATTTGATATTCCAATCGCAATAAACCTAATCGAAGTCTGGCGAAAAATGGATAAACTTAAGGAAATTAAATCCTTATCAAAATATTATGAGGATAAAATACCAGAAGAACGTATTCAGTTTACCAACCAATTGGTTAGCTACTATTTTGAGCACCATCAAATGGACAGTGCATTAATCGAATTATCGACAATTGATTCCACAGGTACACATAAATCGTTTGTTCAGGCATGGAAAGGGGCAATCGCATTCGATCAAAAAAACTATCAGAAATCGGAATATTATTACCAACTGGCATTGGAGTCGGATCCTAACAATACCGATGCCCAGTTTAATTTAGCCATATTATATTACAATTCGGCTTTAAATATATTGGATCAAAAAAAACATAAACGCCAAAATAAAAAGCAAGCAAAAGAATTATTTTCAAAAGCATATCCATTATTGAATTCATTAGTCGAAATCTATCCCGATGATGTACAAATCCAAAAAATGTGGATCAATTGTAAAAAATCTTTAGAAAAGTAGTTTATTAGTCTGTTTTATCAAAATATAGATAAATTTGAATTTTTTTCAAATAGCATTAAAATATTTGTAGCGTAACACTTTGACATTGATTTGAAATACAGTATTTTTCGTTATGTTTGCATAAACGAAAAGTAAATTGAAATTTTATATGAAGTTAGTAATTCAAAAATTACAAGGTCGCATTTATTTATCGTAATGTTATAAAAATCTAGTAGTTGAAAAATAAATAATAGGTCGATGACCTTAATACCAAAAAAGACCAGATATGAAAACCACATTTTTATTTTTTGCAATCGCTTTAGGCTATTTCGGAAACACCTTATTGGCACAAAACGAAACTGAATTGCTGAAAGGCAAACTCGAAGATGCAAAGCGTCAAGTAGATTCAAATATTAAAGATCCACAAAAACAAAACGATCCTCGAACGTGGTATTTAGCTTCGTATGTGTACACGAAAATGGCAAAATCGGAAGTCTACGGGCACTTGGAACAGTATCCCGAAGAAAAAGCTTTAACCTACATTAAGGAATCGATTCGAATCGACGCCGATCGAAAAATGTACTCCGACCAAATAAATGTATTGTTAGATTTGGGACCTGTTTTTTACAACAAAGGCATAAAATCGTACAACGCAGCTGTTAAAGACAGTGTTATAAAGCAATTTGAATTGGCTCAACAATATTTTAATGGTTACTTCGAAGTTTTATTAGCTTTAAAAAACGAGGACAAATATGTTACTCAAATTATTCAATACAGTGGTTCGAATCCAAACGATGTGTATTTCTTTTCGGGTTATTCGGCAGAATGTACTGGAAAGACAGAAATGGCGTTAAGTTATTATCAAAAAATAATGGATTTTAATTCCGATATTCCCACAGCACTCACAAAAAGTAAAGATTTAGCTTTTTTATACAGTGCTAAAATATTGTCTAAACAAAAAAATTATACCGAAGCCATTAAAGTGATTGAGAGAGCTTTGGTGCTTTATCCTCAAAACGAAGCTATTGTAATCGAGGCTATTGCCATTTATCGAGATGCCGAAAAAACCGATGATATGATTCAGCAGATGGAAAAAGTGGTTGAGCATAATAAAACGAATCTTAAGATTTTATTTATTTTAGCCAGAAACTACACCAAATTTGGTAAACAATTCGAAAAAAATGGCTACCAAGGTACTGCCGAGCTATATTATTCCAAAGCAACTAATTATTATAATTTGGCACTCGACCAAAAACCAAGCGACAAAAACACACTCCATTCAATTTACTATAATCTTGGTGTACTTTATTATAACAGAGCTGTTTATCAGTATAAAAGGGGCGACCAAGCTGACATGAATTTAATGACACAATATTTTAATTTGGCCAAACCCAATTTAACAAAAGCAAAAGAATTAAAGCCAGATGCGAGCATCGATCAGATGTTAGCCAAGATTACCGAGATAATGGGAGAATAAAACATGAAAGCAGATTTAATAACCATAGGTGACGAAATATTAATTGGACAAATTGTTGATACAAATTCTGCGTGGCTAGCCAAATCGCTTCATGATATTGGAATTCGTGTGAATCAAATTAAATCGATTTCAGATGAAGCCAGCGATATTATTGATGCATTAGATAGTTCTAAAGCTGAAATAATCATTATAACTGGAGGTTTAGGTCCTACAAACGACGACATTACCAAACAGACTTTGAGTCGATATTTCGATAGCGAATTGGTTTTTAACGAAGCGGTTTTTAAGCACATCGGACAACTTTTGGTAGGCAGAGGAATTGAATTGAATGCATTAAATCGTTCGCAAGCCATGTTGCCAAAAGATGCCAAAGTGCTTTTTAACAGAACCGGTACTGCAGCTGGGATGTGGTTTAATTCAAACGATCGACAAGTGATTTCGTTACCAGGTGTACCTTTCGAAATGAAAGGCATTGTAGAAGAGCATGTTTTACCAGAACTATTAAATCAGAATGGGGGGCACGTGGTGGTTTCGAAAACCGTTTTAACCACAGGCTTACCAGAGTCGATGTTAGCAGTAAAAATTGCAGATTGGGAGAACAATCTACCCAATCATCTTAAATTGGCTTATTTGCCAAAACCAGGCATTGTACGACTCAGGTTAACAGCCGAAGGAGCCAACAGGACAGAAATTGAAGAATCCATTCAAAAAGAGCTTGAAAAATTACAGCAAATTCTTACTAAAGAAATTTTTGGGTTCGACGAGGAGACATTAGAACAAGTTGTTGGGCGATTATTATTGGAAAAAAAATGCACCTTGTCAACAGCCGAAAGTTGTACTGGAGGTCAAATTGCTGCTTTAATCACATCAGTTGCGGGAAGTTCGGCTTATTTTAAGGGAAGTGTGGTGGCTTACCACAATCAGATTAAAAGCGACATCTTACACGTGAATGATTCAAATATTACAAAATATGGTGCTGTAAGCCAACAAGTTGTAGAAGAAATGGCAATGGGTGCTATTGAATTATTAAAAACAGATTATGCGATATCAGTTTCGGGCATTGCTGGCCCTAGTGGAGGTACACAAGAAAAACCAGTTGGCACCACTTGGATTGCTGTTTCTGATGGTAAAAATACTATTAGTCAACAATTTACATTTGGCGAACACCGAGGTAGAAACATCACAAGAGCCAGTTTAATGGCACTAAATATGTTGCGATTGTTGATAATAAATAAAATATAAACAAAAGTCTTTGGTAAAAAGTAAAATTATGTTATCTTTGCACTTCGTTTTTAAAAGGTAACAGAAAAGCATTCGAACAATGTCAAAAGTTTGTCAAATCACAGGAAAAGCAGTAATGGTTGGGAACAACGTTTCTCACTCAAATAAGAAAACCAAGAGAGTTTTCGAACCAAATTTATTCAAAAAGAAATTCTACATTCCAGAAGAAGATCGTTGGATTCAATTAAAGGTTTCGGCATCTGGTATTCGAACCATCAATAAAAAAGGCTTGCTGGCTGCACTCAAAGATGCTCAAGCTAAAGGCTACATTGCAGGTTATTAATCGATTAAACTTGAGTTAAAATGGCAAAAAAAGGAAGTAGAGTACAAGTTATATTAGAATGTACTGAACACAAAGAGAGCGGAATGCCCGGAACATCTCGATATATTACTAAAAAAAATAAAAAGAACACTCCGGAACGTCTTGAGATTAAGAAATACAATCCTATTCTCAAAAGAGTAACCATTCACAGAGAAATTAAATAATACGTCATGGCAAAGAAAGCAGTTGCGTCCTTACAGACAGGTAGTGGTAGAGAGTTTACCAAAGTTATTAAAATGATTAAGTCACCTAAAAGTGGTGCTTATTCTTTTAAAGAAGAAATGATTCACAACGACAAAGTTAAAGATCACATTAGTAAATAATGTTTTTATATCTTATTAGTAAAAAACTCTCTTTTATTAAAGAGAGTTTTTTATTTTAGCTAGGTTTTAAATCCAAAGTTAATTTTTTATTTATTTATTATCAATATCTTAATATACAAGTATTTAAATATAATAGATTAACTCCGACGCTAACTACTTTTTCAAAAAAAATAATCTCATGGGCATTTTCGATTTCTTCTCAAAAGAAAAAAAACAAAGTTTAGACCAAGGTTTAGCCAAAACAAAAGAATCGGTATTTGGAAAGATATCTAGAGCAATTATTGGTAAATCAAAAATTGACGACGAATTACTCGATAATTTAGAAGAAATTCTGATAAGTTCTGATGTCGGTGTTTCGACCACGCTAAAAATAATTGAACGAATCGAAAAGCGAGTTGCAAAAGATAAGTTTTTAAATGCATCGGAACTTAACGCCATCCTTAGAGAAGAGATTTCGAATTTGCTTGAAGAAAACCATTCGCATAATCATAATATCGATTTTGACGGTAAGGGTTATCCCTACGTGATTATGGTGGTAGGCGTAAATGGAGTAGGCAAGACCACTACTATTGGTAAATTAGCTCACCAATTTAAAACATCGGGAAAATCGGTTTATTTAGGTGCTGCAGATACTTTTAGGGCTGCTGCAGTCGACCAATTGGTTATTTGGTCGCAACGGGTAGGGGTGCCTATTGTGAAGCAAAATATGGGTTCCGATCCCGCCTCGGTTGCATACGATACTTTAAAATCGGCCATAGCCAATAAAGCCGATGTGGTGATAATTGACACTGCTGGGCGTTTGCATAATAAAATCAATTTGATGAATGAGCTCACCAAAATTAAAAATGTGATGAAAAAATTGATTCCAGATGCCCCTCAAGAAGTATTATTGGTCTTAGATGGTTCAACTGGTCAAAATGCATTCGAGCAAGCTAAGCAATTTACACTTGCCACAGAAGTTACAGCTTTAGCACTAACTAAACTCGATGGCACTGCAAAAGGCGGCGTGGTAATAGGGATTTCCGATCAATTTAAAATACCAGTAAAATATATCGGAATTGGTGAAAAAATGGAAGATTTGCAAATATTTAACCGAAAAGAGTTTGTAGATTCGCTTTTCTCATAGCTTAAATTATGAGCCAAACTAACCAAGATTTATTAAACAAGTTAGCATTATACGAGGCGGAGAATGCGCGATTAAAAAGTGCTTTAAATCTCGTCGATATTTCTCGGCACAAAGAAATGCTCGATTTAATACCTGAATTAGTTTTTGAACTCAATTTAGACGGTAAAGTTAATTATATCAATGCTAATGGCTTGGCTAAATATGGTTATTCATATAAAGAGTTTACCGAAGACTTTAGTCTACAAGATATCTTCCCCGAAGATTACCCAAAAATCTTAGTTAATATTGACCGAATACTCCGAAACGAACCATACGAACGGCAAACCTATTGGGCAAAGTCGAAAGATGGCAATAGAGTGCCTGTCATTTCAAGTACCAGTATTGTTTATCGTAATGATCTTCCTTATGCCATAAGGGGAATTTTGTTCGATGTATCAAAACAACACGAACTTGAAGAGCGGTATAGCCTCCTTTTCCAATTATCACCTTTAACAACTTTAATTCTCCATACTGAAGAAGGCGTAATTCATCAAGGAAATACAAAAGCTGAAGAGCTGTTCAATTTGAAGCAATCAGACCTTATTTCCAAGAGAATTTCTGATTTTATTGGTGAAGATGGCCCTGCCTTTAAAACTTATCTTCTTAACGCTTCAAGCGATAACAACGATAAAAGTTTTAACACAATTTTATTTGTTCGAAACTCAGAAGAACGTAATGTTTCTATCTCGGTTACAAAATTTATAAAGCAAGGCGATAGCTACTTTCAATGTATTTTTCAAGACAAAACAGAGTCCATCAAACGATATAAAATCGATACAGAAAATCGAAAACAGAAAGAATTACTAGCGTTGTCGGTATTTCAACTCAACCAATATAAAGACAAAAACTCACTATATAAGTATATTGCCAGAACCCTTTATGCCTTTAATCCTAAATCTGTTATCATTATTGGCGATTATATACCAGAGACACACAGGGTAAAAATCAATCATATTGAGGGTTCAAAAATGGCTCAATTGTCAGAGTTTTTAAAATTTGATATCAGTAAGTTAGAGATTGATGTAATTGATTACCAAATACCTAGCAATCATTTTTTTGTTGATATTGAAGATTTATTGACGACTAGTAGTTTTTTTAAAACCATTTCTAAAGCTAAAATGGTTTTGTTAAAAACGTTTCTTGGTGTTAAAAAAATTTATACAGGAAAACTAATTGTCGAAAACAAAATATTAGGTGGAATTGCAATCTTAACACCTAACGAGAATTTTCTAGTCGAAAACGAGTTTGTCGAAATTTTTATTGCTCAAGCCGCCATTATCTTGGAACGAATCTCGTACGAAAAAGAGTTGATACAAGCCAAAGAAAATGCGATTGAATCCGATCGGCTAAAATCAGCTTTTTTATCGAATATGTCGCACGAAATTAGGACACCTATGAATGCGATAATCGGTTTTTCAAATTTGGTGCTCAACGAAGATTTAGATCAAGAACTAAGAACAAAATATTCTTCACTGATTCAAAACTCGGGCGATGTTTTAATTAAACTAATCGATGATATTATCGATATTTCGAAAATTGAATCGAACCAACTGGAAATTAGGCAAGAGGTATTTAATATAAACGAAGTATTCGAAGAGCTCGAAATAGAATATTACAACATCCTAAACGAACAAACCAACGTTCAGATGCGATTTGCATACAGCAAATTACCTGTCAATATTAAATCGGATAGGAGCCGATTGAAACAAATTCTAAATAACTTAATTAACAATTCGATAAAATTCACACCCAATGGCTCGATTGAGGTTTGGTACGAGTTACTCGATAACAAAATAATTTTTCACGTTAAAGATTCTGGAATAGGAATCCCCAAAGAGAAACAGGATATTATTTTCGACCGCTTTAGACAAGTCGACGAAAGCTCGACACGCCCATTTCGTGGTGCTGGTTTGGGTTTAGCCATTAGCAAACATCTAAGTAATTTATTGGGTGGTGATATACTGGTTAACTCGCATCGAAGTGTCGGCACCGAATTTATTGTTAGTTTGCCAAGTTTAATTGTTAAAGAAATTGGCGATACCAAATCATTTATTAAACCCCATCAACAATTAGAATGCAAATGGAAAGACCAATTGGTCTATGTTGCAGAAGATGAGCAATCGAATTATTTACTGATCGAAGCCTATCTTAAAAAAACCGAAGTGCGTTTGGTATGGTTAAAAAATGGAAAAGAGTTGATAAAAGCCGTGCAAAAAGAGATTCCGAATTTGATACTACTCGATTTAAAAATGCCAGAAATGGACGGATACACTGCCGCAGAAGAAATTAAATCGAGATATTCAAAATTACCAATTATTGCCCAAACGGCTTATGCCATGTCCGACGAAAAAAGACGTGCAATTGAGGCTGGCTGTGATGATTTTATCACAAAGCCCATCAAAAAAGACATTTTGTTTTATAAAATGAATAAATTCTTATCAAAAGAAATATAGATTTGTTTAAAATAGAGGAATACTCTGTTTAAATATCAAAGGTTCGATTCTTTATATAATCGTTTCAATTAATCGAATGGCTGTGCTAATTCAATTTGTTTTTTCTTTGGCAATCTGCTAACGACCAGTTTATATGAATTGTAAATCAGTTGATTAATAAATTCAACATTTGGTGCTTGTTCGATATCAACAGTAATCCAATGCTTTTTATTCATGTGATATCCAGGGAAAACAAAGGCATTTCTATCGATTAAATCGAAAATGTTGTCTGGCAAAACTTTTAAATTGGCTTTTTTATCTTCTAAATCGAGCAATGCATACATTTTATCCATTACTTTAAAGACTAAAGTCGTTTGATCGAACGGAAAACTTTCAGTAGTGCCTTTCAAATCGATACAATATTGTCTGAAATTTTCGATATTCATATTTTCAAAAATCAAAAGATGGAATAAATATAGTGATTAATATTCAAGTGTAGAAAAATATTTAGGTAGTATGTATACTTTAATATTGTATTGTTTTAGCTAAAAATCTGACATTTTGAAAGTTACAGAAACAACCAATAAATTGAAGGCCTTAAAACTCGTGCAATCGTTATTTTTTGCTTTGTTGAAAAAAGCTTTAATACTTCAACGTAATGTGTTTGATAAAGCAAAGACTTAATGTAGATTTGCCTTTTAGATGACAAAAGAAAAAATATGACTAAAAAGCCATTAATTCTAATCTCGAATGACGATGGATATCAAGCCAAGGGATTAGCTCATTTAATAGAAGCCGCAAGGCCTTTTGGACGTATCGTGGTGGTTGCACCCGATAGAGGGGAATCAGGTATGTCGCATGCTATAACCATAAAAAATCCTCTGCGGTTAACTTTACACCAAAAATCAGAAGAATTAACCATTTATTCAATCAACGGAACGCCTGTTGATGCGGTTAAATTGGCCATGAATCAGATTCTTAAAGAACGCCCAGCATTGGTATTATCAGGCGTTAATCATGGTTCTAATGCCTCGATAAGTGTAATCTACTCTGGAACATTAGGAGCAGCACGCGAAGGCTGTTTAAACGGCATCCCATCGGTAGGCTTCTCGTTGCTGAATCACGATAAAGATGCCGATTTTTCTGTGGTATCCCATTTTTTGCCACAAATGATTAAGGAAGTGTTAACCAATGGACTGAACGATCAGACTTATTTGAATATTAACTTTCCTGATGTTGGTTTATCAGAAATAAAAGGAATAAAAGTTTGCCGACAGACTAAGGGTGTTTGGAAAGAAGAATACGAAAAGCGAACCGATCCTCATGGTGGTACCTATTATTGGTTAACAGGTGCATTTAACAATTTTGAACCGCAAGCCGAAGACACCGACGAATGGGCACTTGAACGGAATTATATAGCGGTTGTTCCAAATCAGATTGACGGTACAGCCCATCAGGATATTGAACAAATTAAAAATTGGAATTGGATTGGAAAACGATAATAAACCCAAATCGGTACTCAATAATCGCTGGTTAGGCTTGTCCCTTGGGGTATTTATACCCTTATTGACGCTTATTTTTGTAAGTGCAGAAGCCAATCGACATCTCAGTTTGATTCAATTTTTGAGGCAATTACACGAAATTGGTCGCCTTTCGTCGCTATTTAGTTTAAGTGCAATACCCAATTTAGGTTTGTTTTTCCTTTTTATATGGAAAAAGTACTATTATACAGTTCAAGGAGTTATGATATCGACCGTTATTCTGGTTGTTGTGGTTTTTGGCCTTAAATTTGTCTTTTAAGGTCTTCTGCCTTTTTTTTAGTTTGTAACCAAAAGATTATCAGGTTTTTGAGCAAGTTAATATTAAATTATTTTAATTTTTCAATTCGTCAATCAACAATTGATAGCCAAAGTATTATGAATTTTGAATGCTGTATTTGCACATTGCCACATTAACGCATCAACACATTAACAACTAAACAAATAATCAACTCAGCAAATTGCAAATTGTAAAAAATAGACAGATGAAATATTTTATTATAGCAGGGGAGGCCTCAGGCGATTTACATGGTGCCAATTTGGTTCGGGAAATCAAAAGAATCGACTCACATGCTCAATTTAGTTTTTGGGGCGGTGATGCCATGACTGAACAGATTGGCAAAGCACCTAAAAAACACATTAAAGAACTCGCATTTATGGGGTTTGTTGAAGTTCTAAAAAATATTTTTACGATTTTTAAAAACTTTAAGCAGTGCAAAAAAGACATCCTCGATTTTAAGCCCGATGCTGTTATTTTGATTGACTATCCCGGATTTAATTTAAGAATGGCGAAGTTTATACATCAAAATAACATAAAAGTATTGTATTATATTTCGCCAACTGTATGGGCTTGGAAAGAATCACGAGTTAAAACTATCAAAAAATATGTCGATCAAATGTACGTGATTCTGCCTTTCGAAAAACCGTTTTATCAGAAACATCAATACGAGGTGGCTTATTTTGGACATCCTTTGCTCGATGCCATGAGTCTCTATTCGACCAACAAACGTCCTACATTAGAAGAATTTAAAACCAGCCATTCATTAGATAATCGCCCCATCGTGGCCGTTTTACCAGGAAGTAGAGTTAAAGAAGTGAATGTAAAACTGCCAATTATGCTAGCCTTAGTCGAGCAATTTCCTCAATTCCAATTCGTTGTATCTGTGGCACCGGCTTTAGACTTATCTATCTTTGAACCTATAATTGCGAATAAAAACGTAAAACTGGTTGTTAATAAAACATACGATTTGCTTTCGCATTCGCATTCTGCTATTGTCACATCGGGAACGGCCACACTTGAAACGGCTTTATTTAAAATACCTCAAGTAGTTTGCTATAAAGGCGATGCACTATCGTTCAAAATTGCTAAACTGATTGTTGACGTTAAGTACATTTCATTGGTTAACTTAATTTTAGATAAAAAGTCTGTCACTGAATTGATACAGGACGATTTGACAGTCGAAAATCTTGTGCGAGAATTTAAAAAGATAATAGATGGGCAGACTCGAAATGACATCTTAAACGATTATAATGTGTTGGAGAATGCCCTAGGTGGTTCCGGAGCTTCGAAAAGAATTGCTGAGCATATGACTCAAAATTTAAATTAGAGGATATCAAACAATAAAATTGAAAACCAGTTAATGTTGCTGTAAAGGGTAAAATTTAACAAGTCAAACTATATATTGACACATAATAAGCAAAACTTTATCAAAACGAAAAATTGGAGTCTTGGATCATATATTAATCACTAAATGGCAGAAAAAAATAAAAATAAAGCAGTAATTCGATCTTCATCTGCCGAATATTTAACTTTTATTGCTTCGACAGGTGATGGTGGAATAGATGCAATTTATGCAGATGAAAATATTTGGTTAACTCAAAAAATGATGGGGGAGTTATACAATGTAGAAACTCATACCATTAATTATCATTTAAAAAAAATATTTTTGGATAGTGAGCTAAGTGAAAGTTCAGTTATTCGAAATTTTCGAATAACTGCCAATGATGCTAAAAGCTACAAAACAAAGCACTATAATTTATCGGCAATAATTGCAATAGGCTACAAAGTTAACAGTGAGCGAGCGGTAATGTTCCGAAAGTGGGCAACTCAAATTGTGCAAGAGTTTACGATCAAGGGTTTTGCAATGGACGATGAGCGACTTAAAAACGATGGCTCTATTTTAGGCAAAAAATACTTTGAAGAACAACTGCAACGTATTAGAGAAATACGGTTAAGCGAACGCAAATTTTATCAAAAAATAACCGATATTTATACCACAGCTATTGATTATGATTTTACAGCTCAAGCAACTAAACGTTTTTTTGCAACAGTTCAAAATAAGTTACATTGGGCAATACACGGTCAAACAGCAGCGGAAGTAATAATTAATAGAGCCGACCACCAAAAGCAGAATATGGGATTAAGTATTTGGAAAGATGCACCAAATGGAAAAATTCAAAAATTTGATGTAAGTGTAGCAAAAAACTATTTGAACGAAAATGAGATGCAACAATTACAACGATTGGTTTCTGCCTACATTGATATTGCTGAGGATATGGCACTTAGGGGAATTCCGATGACAATGGAAGACTGGGAGACACGTTTGAATAGATTTATTGAAGCCACTGATAGAAATATATTACAAGATGCAGGAAAAGTGTCTGCAGAAATTGCAAAAGTGCATGCGGAAACAGAGTTTGAGAAATACAGAATTATACAGGACAGATTATTTGAAAGTGATTTTGATCGATTAGTGAATAATGAATTGAATCTGAATAATATTCAAAAAGCAAATGATGATAACTGCTAATTTACATAAGATGGGTTCTAAAAATTAGATTTTTTGAGGCGGACAAGAATTTAAAACCGGAGTTTACTATTGTAAATGAGGATTTTAAAATTGAAGTCCAACGATGAAAAAGCAATTTTCAGAACTCCCGATAAGTTATTTTTGAAGAATTCGACAACTCAGGTACATTTAAATTTTTTGTTTAAAAATCTATATATTTTATAAAATTGAAACGAATCATTATCATATTATTATTTCTGATATTTTCATATGTATCATTTGCTCAAGATATTAGAATTGGGCTATTCCATCAACATGCGCTTAAAACAGTACTAATTTCAACAGTTTTTGGTCAATATCAGTTATGGGGCGATAGCCAATTGGTAAAAACCATTAACCCAAACGAAATAATTTATCTAAACCAAATTGGTGATAAAATCCAAATTAAAGAAGACACAAAAGATTTGGGCAGCTATCAAAAGATTGAACTATTAGGAAAAGGTTCTTTTAATACAATCAGACTAAAAGCCGATAACCCTCAACTTAAACCACGTGAATATCAAGACGATTTTTATTTAGAAGTTATTGCTGGCAAAATTCGAATCATCAACCAATTAGATTTGGAGCATTATGTCGCAGCAGTTGTCGAGAGCGAGGGCGGTTCAAAAGCAGGTAAAGAATACTATAAAACACAAGCCATCTTATGCCGAACCTATGCACTTGAGAATTACCACAAGCACGAAGCCGATGGTTTTAATCTGTGCGACGACGTACATTGTCAAGCTTTTAAAGGCAGAGCCAAATTTAGCGATTTAATTGTCGAAGCCACTAGCATGACCAAAGGCTTGGTGATAGTCGATTCTTCGTTAAGTTTAATTACAGCCTCTTTTTATTCAAATAGTGGGGGATATACCGCAGCTTCGGAGCATGTTTGGCAACAGTCGCGTTCGTACTTGCGATCGGTCGAAGACCCATACAGCATTGGCGGTAATAGCTACCTTTGGACCAAATCGGTTCCTTTGAGTTCGTGGGTCAGTTATTTAAAGCAAAACGGCTTTAAAATTTCACCCAATATCAATGGTTCAGATTTTAATGATTCGAGTTTAAGACGTAAAAAATACTATGTGTTTGGTTCTGATTCGATAGCATACACTGCACTGCGAAACCAATTTAAGTTAAAATCGACTTTGTTTACCATCAGCTATGCCGACGGCCAAATTGTATTAAATGGGAGGGGTTATGGTCATGGTGTCGGACTATCGCAAGAAGGCGCCATGCAAATGGACAAAAAGGGCTTTTCGTACAAAGATATTATCAAATTCTACTATCAAAACGTGTATATTGTGAGTTTGAAAGCTTTGCAATATTAAGCCGTTCGCCTATAAAAAACATTTATTATATTCTACTTTTAATCTTTTGCTTGCTTTATTTCTGCTGGGCGTTCCATTGAACGTTCACGTTCTTCTGCTTTGTCGAATCGGTGAATGCGATAATAATTAAACAAATACAAAACTAAATAGGCAAAAAAAGGCATGGTTGGAATTTTGTATCGAGCCAAAGCACCAAAGTTATACGAGGTAAATCCAACAGCAAAGCCAAAAATAATACAGTAGAACAAAGCAATAATCAAAATGGGGCTATCGAATATAATTACTAAAAGTTTTAGTCTAAGTCGAATCAGAATTATTATTGATAGCACTAAAAATAATAGACTTTCCAATGCTCCTATTGCACTTACCGCATTTCGAATTTCGGTCACATAAGGCCGATAAAACGTAACATTCAATGAGGCCGGAATTTTTGCTAGGATTGATGGTACCGAGTAATCGGTTACATGTAGATCGTACGATGATCCGCCTAAAGATGAGTGCCATGAGTGAAATCCTTTTAACCGAGATTCTAAATTCTCGAATTTATATTTGTCGCTACTTTGAGCAATAGTTGGCACAATAACTACGGCTGCACCTATGCCACTTATCAAGAGAAATGGAGTGATAATGTTCCTTATAAATGTACTTTTTATCGATTTTCGATTGTAAACAATCCAACCAATAAGCAAAACAGGCAAGAAGCTTAGAATGATATACGCTTTGATGTTAAAAATGATAAACATCGAAAAGGTGATGGCAAAAATCGATTTAGCTTTAAATTGGTATTTAAAAAATACTTTCATGCTATGATAGAAAAATACACCTAGAAAAGCAAAAGTAATGGTGTCTTTAAGTAATCCGCTTCCCCAAAATATGACTGATGGCACACCGAATACAGCCCAAAAAGTCAAATTTTTATATTTAGGTTCGAACATTAAAAAACCCTGAAACATGCGCCAACTTCCCCAAAGTGAAACCATCGATATAATGATCGAATTGATAAAGTACCTATCAAAAGCTACAATATTGAGAATGGAAACAATTTTGACCATAAACCATTCTTCGCCAGAATTGGAAAATAAAATTTCGCTATGCACATGGTTTAAATCGTAAGGGAATTCGGTAGAGGAAAAAAGCAGTCGAATGTATTGGAAAGGGTCTTTGTATATGTAATTGGTAAGGGTAGAGGCGCCTTCGAAGTAATAAACCGTATCGCCATCTCCATAGTAAAACAAATAGACAAAAGCAAAAGCCATCGAACCAAATATCTTGATACCCATAGCTTTAAAAAGGTATGCATATTCGGGGCGTTTCTTAATGTTAAAACCTCGGATAAAGTTGGCAATAATAAATATGATAACCAAATACACCAGGCTAAACAAGATATCAGTAGAATCAAAATTGCGATGGCTCAACATGTCTTAAATATAAAGTATTATTTAATGTATCTTAAGGTCTTCGACCTATTTATTGTTTTTCTAACTTGCAATTTATCAATCCTCTAGCTTAATAAAATACGACATTCTATTATTCTTAGTGCTTATTAAGGTCGAAGCCCTTATTTCAATAATTTGGTATATAACATCTGCATTTTGTTGACTAAATTTTGATATGCAAAACGATCGATACAAACCTTTCGAATCGCTTCAGCAGGTTTCTCGGTTTGTAAAAGTACCATTATATCCCGAATATTTTGGGCGAAATCTTTTGGATTTGGTAAACTAATTTTGTGGAACGAACTCGGATAGAGAATATCTTCTGTGCCGCCGGCAGGGGTGCTTACGATGGGTTTAAGAGCCGCTTGTGCTTCGATTAAGGTAACAGGTGTCCCTTCGTTTTTCGAACTTAAAGCAACAATGTCGCAGCCCGCATAAACTGGTGCTGTATCGGTAATCCACGAGGTAAAGCAAACATCGGCTGGCTTTGTGTCTTGACTGGTGCTTAATCCTAATTTTTCGGCTTGTTCAAGCAGCTCGGCTTTCAAAAAACCATCGCCCACCACGAACGCCCTAAATGTTAGTTGGTGTGTTGTTTTGAGTTCGGCCAGTGCTTCGATAAATAATGCATGATTTTTTATCGGAACCAAGCGACCAATAATACAAATAGCAATTTCTTGTTCTTTTAATTGATATTTTGAACGAAAAGCCTCGCGTTTTTCATCCTGTCTCTGGATATATGGATCTAAATTGAAACCAAGCGGTATCAAATGAAATTTCCGAGTAGGTGCGATTTTAAAAGTTTGAGACAATTCTTGCAATTGTAATGGACTAATTGCGATGATAGCATTGGTTTTTAAAGCCAATATTTGTTCTATTGTAATAAAAACTCTGGTTTTTAACCAACCAAAATAGGAATGAAAAACATGCCCATGAAAAGTATGAATAATAACTGGCACACCATGTCGAATAGCAGCCAATCGACCAATGAGCCCAGCCTTCGACGCATGTGTGTGAACAATGTCAGGTTGGTATTCTTTTATTATTTTGCTAATTTTTCGATAGGCTACAAAGTCGCTCCATAGTTTGATACTTCGACTCATTTCTGGTATTAACTCATAAGACACTTCGAGTTCTTGGAACATAAACTCAGCACTAATTTCTTCTTCGGTATGAATGCCGCCAATTAATTTGGTTTCGAATTTAGAATCGAGGTAACGACTCAAATATAAGGCATTATTGACAGGTCCACCAACGTTAAACCGATTAATGATTCTGAGTATTTTGGTCATTTTTAGTATTCTGAATTATAAGGTCTTCGACCTATTTCTTTTTTTAACTATCTAGTTATCAATTTTTTATTAGTGTAGTTGATTATATTAAGTACTTTGAATAATACAATGTAATATTTTATTTGTCTAAATACCTGATAAAATGCCAATTACAAAACCAATAAATAGGTCGAAGACCTTGATTTACAAATATCCTAGTTTTTTTTTGAAAAATTTACAATTTTCTTATCGTACCAGTACTGAAACACTAATATGGCCCACAGCGAAGCCACCGCATCGCCTGGACTGTTCGACATTAACTGCATTTTTAGCTGATTAATCAATTCAAAATTTAATTGCCCCTGTACTTTAATTTTTTCTTCTTCGAGCAGTTCGTCGAAAAGAAAAGTATAAAGTTCTGTTCTAAACCATTTTAACAAAGGAACTTCGAAGCCATGTTTGGGTCTATTAAAAACATCGACTGGCAAATGGGGGCTAAAAGTGTCGACCAAAATCTTTTTCTTTTGTTGATGATTTATTTTCGAGGTACTAGATAAGGAAAAAGCCCATTCAACCACGTGATGATCTAAAAATGGCGTACGAACTTCTAAACCATTGGCCATCGAAAATTTATCGGCTTTGGTCAACATATCGTTTGGCAATAGGATCGCTACATCGGAACGTAAAATATCGTTAAAATCGTCGGTAAGATATTGTGTGATAATATCTTCGTAGGCACTTATTGTCGCCCCCGATGACTTTTTTATAAGAATTTGATTGGCATATTGACTACTATTGACCGATAGCCAAGATAAATACCGCTCTTTGTTGGTTTGATTGAGTCCAGCATGAAATTTCGAAATTTGTCGTGCCAAATTACCCATTTTTGAATTGCGACTTTGAGGAAAGGCATTCGCAATTCCACCAAAGAACTTAATTAAGTTAGTGCTTAAATCAGGATAAAGTGCCTTGTAATGCGCACCATGCTTATGGTAACCCGCAAATATTTCGTCGGCACCATCTCCCGAAAGTGCAACTTTTACATGGGCTTGTGTTAGCTTGCTTAAAATAAACACAGGCAATCCAGAGCTGTCGGCAAATGGTTCGTCTAAATAGTCTAGAAACGGGAACAAAGACTCGAGTAAATCGCTGTTAGTCAGAGAAAAAGTGTGATGATTTGAATGAATTCTTTTGGCAACCAATTGTGCAAATCGCGTTTCGTCGAACAGCGGTTCATTTTTATATCCAATCGAAAAAGTATTGATACGAGGCAATTGACGTGCAGCCAATAACGAAACTATCGAACTATCGACACCACCACTCAAAAAAGTGCCTAGTGGTACATCGGAAACCAATCGACGTTCAACAGCATCCGATAACAATTGCTTTAATTTACTTTGATTAACATCTTGACTATTATTGATATATTGCCTTGAATAGGGGAGCTGATAAAAGGGCTTTTTTTCGAAACTGTCGAGACCTACTTTGATTAAATGTCCGGGTTCAAGTTTCGAAATTTCGGAATATACAGTTTGGCTCGTTGGAATATAATTGAATCTAAAATATTGATGCAATGCATTATAATCTAAATTTTTTGATACAATAAAGGGTTCGATGGATTTAATTTCAGAACCAAATACAATGCTATCGTTTATTTTTCCCCAATATAAGGGCTTAATTCCAAACCTATCGCGTGCCAATAACAACGAATGATCTGTTTGCGAATAAATAGCCAAAGAAAAGCATCCATTGATACGTTGTAAAAAAGACTCCCCATAGGCCAGATACATATTAATCAATACTTCGGTATCGGTCTGATTTTTAAACTGGTATCCCTTAGATAACAGAATTTCTTTTTCAGCTTTGTAATTATAAAATTCGCCATTATAAACCATTACCAATTGATTATTGGCATCCATCATGGGCTGATTCCCAGCAGAACTGGTATCGATAATCGAAAGTCGGGTATGGGCAAGACCAACAAACTGATCGGAAAAAATAGACGAATAATCTGGACCTCGACCCGAAAGGGATTCCATTCCAATTTTAAGCGATGCTTTGTCTTGTTCTAAAACCGACGTTTGTTTGTATATCCCAACCAAGCCACACATAAGCAAATTACAATTTAATGGTTAACTTTACGTTGAGACGAATGCCCGTAAGATAATTAGGTACAGCGTATTGTTTATTCTCTATATCAGTTATCCAAATATAAGATACGGTATTATTTTTATTCATTAAGTTGAAGATTTCGGCCGTCAACATGACACCTTTTAAATGTTTAAATAAGCCTGTTTGGCCTTTTTTTGAATGTTCATCTTTTAAAATGGCTGTAAAACCCACATCGGTTCTAAAGTAATCGGGCATTCTGCCTGTATGCGTATAGCGTGGCGAATTGGGTGGCCCAAAAGGTAAACCAGTGCCATAAAACATGGTTAAATGGATTTTATAGTTTGGATTATTGGGTAAATAGTCTTGAAAGTAAACCGAAGCATTAAAACGCTGATCGGTTGGTCGAACAATGTAACCGTGTCCATCTCCATCGATATCTTCGGCCGATTTCATAAACGAAATACTAGCCCAAGAGTCGATTCCTGGTACAAATTCGCCAAATAAACGCAAATCGATACCGCTTGCATATCCAACCGCAGATTCGTTGGGATAATAGTGAATCAAGACATTTTCTACAGAATAGGGCACAATGTGCTGCAAATATTTGTAATACACCTCACCAATTAGCTTAAATGGTCTTTTGCGCATGGTAAAATTGTAATCGCTTGCCAAAACCACTTGGTACGATTGCTGGGCTTTTTGATTCAAATTTAAGCTACCATCGTCGTTTCTAAACTCTTTGTAGAATGGGGATTGATTATAATTGCCTAGGCTGAGTCGAAACATAAAATCTTTTTTCCAGTTGGGCTTTAGAGCTAAAGTTGTTCGCGGACTGGCCAACCACTCTTGATTTACATTCCAATAGTTGGTTCGTACACCCAAAATCCAATACAGTTCGACTGAGTCTTTCCGAATGGTATAAGTATCTTGAATATAAGCACTATATCGGTTACTAACTAAAGTGTTTTTTGAGTTAATTGAATACAACATGGGTGCAAAACCAGGGTAGTAGTTTACCGTATCGGGAAAAGGTAAAGAAAAACCTGCCGAATCGCGAACCTGCCAAGTATTAATTTCGTCGGCAATACTTTCGTGTTGATATTTGGCACCCCATTGAATGGTATGTTTAGTTTTTTCTTCTTTTCCGAGTACACTAAAACTATAAACCATGGCATCAAAAGCATTTCGGGCATGGTCTAAATACGATCCTACGCCAAGATTCAATAAGCTATCACCTACATTGTCGCTGCCAACGTCTTTGTTTAGCTCGTTCAAATAGTACTGACCTAAAATATCGTACGATTCACGTTCTTGAGTAAAATAGGACGAAGCAATGGTTTTTATACTTCTGTTCTTTTTATGGTATTCGTATGTAACCGCACCTAACAAGGTGTTGTAAAAGTCAAATTCTTGACCTTCGAAATACACATTTAACCCAAGTGCTTGGTTGATGGTTCCAAAAGTGGTTTCTCGGCTTTGAGGAATCAGGTGGTAGGCATTTCGAGACATATTTCCGAGCAAAGATATCTGGTGGTTTTCGGTGATATCGAAGCTTAAATAGGTCTGAAAATCGAAATATGAGGGCTTATAATCGCCTTTGGTATCGAGCGAATTGAGTAAATACTGAGCTGTTTTATACCGAACTCCAGTTGAATGGGTAAAACGTCTCGATTTTTCAGCTCCCGCCACATAGACCGATCCCCCCAGCAAACTCGCCGAAATGGATGAGGTAAACGAACGGGGCCTTTTGTATTTGATATCGAGCACAGAAGACATTTTGTCGCCATAACGGGCTTCGAAACCACCCGCCGAAAAGCTCAGTGACTCTACCATATCGGGGTTAACAAACGATAAACCTTCTTGTTCGCCCGAACGAATTAATTGAGGTTTGTAAATTTCAACATCGTTAACATAAATCAGATTTTCGTCGAAATTTCCGCCTCTAACAGAATATTGGCTGCTCAGTTCATTATTAGAAACTACTCCTGGTAAAGTTTTGATAATCGCTTCAATTCCACCCGACGAATTAGGCAAAGACTCTAACACCTTGGGATTCAACCTCACCACACTAGAATATCGTTCTGTTTCGTTTCTGACAATTACAGTTCCTAAAGTGGTTCGCGAAGCCTGACTTTTGATATCCATTTTTCTCGATTCGCCAGCTAGTAGCTTAACTTTTTTATGGGTTGTTTCGAATTCGATATGCGAAAAAACGATTGACAAAGTAGTATCTGAAGGTAATTTAAGGGTAAAATAGCCCGATGGGTCAGTCGAAGTACCAATATTAAACTCTTTTACCGAAACATTCATCAAATCGACAGGGCGTCCATATTCGTCGGTCACTTTTCCATATAAAGTCGCTTGACTTTGAGCCAAAGCCCATTGTGAACCCAATAAAAAAACCATCAACAAAAAGCGAAATATAGACATGAAAAGTGGTTCGAAATTAAACATCAAAAATACAAAACTAATTCTGTTTTATTTATATAAGGTCTTCGACCTATTTAATATTTTTCTAACTTGCATTAATACAATCTCTTTGCCTAATTAAACACGATATTATATTATTCTAACGTGCTTACAAACTTAATAGGGTACTTGAAAAAAAAGCTGTTTTATCAACAACAAGTCATTTTTCAAAAAGTGATTGCATTAATTATGAAGTATGCTAATACTAAACACAAAAGATATAGCTTTCGTTTGATAATTGATTCTATTTAATTTACTTTGCACAGAAAACAATAATCATAGTATGACTTACGTTTTTGTTTTTTCAAACAGATATACGTACTTAGGTTCTATTTTATTGTTTAAATAAGAAAATATTATTTAAAATTGCTCAAATCAAAGTTTTTGACCTATTTTATTATTTTGTAACTATAAATTTATCAATCTTCTAGCTTGATAAAATTCGACAATAAATTATAAATAATACTTAAGTCTCAAAAGCATTGAATTCGAACAACAAACAGTAAGGCTGCTCGATTGAATCAAAATTATCGATAGAATTTACTAAATTGCTTGATCAAGAAAAATAAAAAAAACAACAAAAACAGGTCGAAAAATGACCTTAGCTTTATAAAAAACATGAAAAGACTTTTAATCGTTTTATTTTCTTTAGTAGCAATGATTGGGTATTCGCAAGAAATCCCTAAATCGAAAAAAACGCTTAAAGCCGACGAAGCTTTTAGTTTTAACGAATTGACCAGGGCACTTGAGTTATACAAAAGTGCGTTTCAAGATTCTGATTCCAAATTAGAAAAAGCATATATCAACTTTCAAGAAGGCGAAATTCACCGTTTGACGTTAGATTACAAAAAAGCCATTACAAAATATAAAGCGGCCATACAAAAAAACTATCCAGACCCCAAAGCGAATTTATATTTAGCCACCATGTTACAGGCCATTATGATTTATGACGAGGCCTTAGCTCAATATCGAATTTATAACGAAAAATCGCATGGCGATAGTCTAGCCCGAATGGGAATTCGTTCGTGCGAGGCCTCTGTCGAATGGATGAAAAACCCAACACGCTATCAAATAACCAATTTAAAAGAAGTTAATTCGAAGGGCAGCGATTTTGCACCCGCTTATGCCAATTCGCTCGGGACTGAAGTGATGTTTTCGTCGAGCCGAGAAATTGATGGATTCACTAAAATTAACAAAGCTACTGGTCAATTTTATACCAGTATTTTCGAAATCTACCAAAATAGAGCAGGTGAGTGGGAAGAACTAAAACCGCTTAACGACACCATTAATACACGTTCCGACAATGGATCACCATCGTTTACAGCCGATTATAATTCGATGTTTTTTACCCGTTGTAAATCGGTAAAAGATGTCTTTTTAGGTTGTCAAATATACGAGGGTAAACGTCGCCTAGACGAGCATTTTTTTGCCGCCACATACGTTCCATTGGTTGCTGACAGTTTGTCGGTAGGACAACCATCGATAAGTGCCGATGGCCTTACGCTATACTTTGCTTCCGACATGCCTGGTGGGTATGGTGGCCGCGATATATGGATGGCTACACGCGAAGGAGTTGGAAGCATGTTTGGTAAACCTATCCATATGGGGCCAATTATCAACACTGTTGGTAACGAATTGTACCCATATATCCATACCGATGGAACCTTATATTTTTCATCCGATTATCATCCCGGAATGGGCGGTTTAGATGTATTTAGGGCTTTGCCAAAAGGAGAGTCGTGGGTGATTTTTAATATGAAATTTCCTATTAATTCATCGGCCGACGATTTTGGAATTGTGTTTAAAAAAGGAAAAGAAGAAGGTTTGTTTTCTTCTTCGAGAAAAACCACCGAGATTCCTAATGGAACCGAAAAACCATTCGAAATTAAGGCGAAGGGACGAGACGATATTTATACTTTTGTATTACCTGTATTAGAATTTTCGCTTACAGGAACCGTAGTCGATGGGACTTCGAAAAAGACATTACCCAATGCCATCGTGCAAATTTTTGGTGACGATGGTTCCGAAATAACCATTCAAACCAGCGAAGAAGGACGTTTTAAATATACCCTTAAAAAAGATGTCGAATACATTTATTTGGTCAAAAAGGAAGGCTATTTGTTTGGCAAAGGCAAAGTATCGACCATGGATTTAGATAAAAGCGAACACTTTAAACAACAAATTGCCCTTTCCGAACTCGGACAGCCGATCGAAATTGCCAATACATTCTACGAATTTGGGAAATGGACATTGACAGAGGGTACTAAAAAAGAGCTCGAAAAATTGGTCGATATTTTAAACGAAAATCCCAATATCACCATCGAATTGGCTTCGCATACCGACATGATAGGCGACGAAGCGTCGAATCAAATATTATCACAAAAAAGAGCACAATCGGTGGTCGATTTCTTAATCGAAAAAGGCATAGATGCCGAACGACTAACTGCCAAAGGGTATGGTAAAAGCAAACCTCAAACAGTTTCGGCTGTCCAAGCAACGAATGGCTTTTTTAAAGAAGGTACTGTACTCACTCCTGAATTTGTCGAAAGTTTAACAGCCGAAGACGAAGTTAAAACTGCTGCCTTAAAAGAAGAGGCCAACAAAATAAACCGTCGAACAGAGTTCAAAGTACTGTCAACAAGGTATATTCCTAATATTGAGTAGG
>DYOK01000122.1 GCA_020720565.1 Acetofilamentum sp. | reverse complement strand
GGGAATTTATCTATATCGAACAATGTTTTTCCGGGTGGCATTTCCACTCTATTGATCTTCCCATTGATGCTACAAATGTATTCTAAGCTTAAACAAGTAGTTAGAATAATTTAATGCCATACTTTATTTAAGCTAGAGTGCAAATATACAGATAGTTACAAAAACAATAAATAGGTCGGAGACCTTAGTGGAGTAAACAAATACGTACCTTTTCGCAAAAATTACTGAATGCACTTTTTTTAGAGCAATCGCCTGTAAAACCTGAAAAGTTGCAAGTAAGTTCCGTTTTAAAGTTTCGGATAGTAGTGAGAAATTATCATAAAAAATCCATTGGAATGTCTGTGCGATGTATAAAAGATTAACTTTGCAATATTATTGTAACAATCAATCACGCATTGCATAATTCATCCATTATGAATAAAATTGTATTTTTTGCAGCGGTAATTTCTGTCGCTGCATTGTCTTATTCTTGCAAGACCAACAAAGCGGTACAAGAAAATTCGGTCGAAAAAAGTTCAAACGATACCATTAAAACGGCCAGTGGACTCCAATATATTGTTCGAGAAAAGGGTAGAGGTGTTAAACCAGAAAATGGAGCAACCGTAAAGGTGCATTATACCGGCAAGCTTACAAACGATACCGTTTTCGATAGTTCATACAAACGTAATCAACCATTTAGTTTTACCTTGGGTAAAGGTCAAGTGATTAAAGGTTGGGACGAAGGTGTGGCCTTGCTAAATCAAGGCGACAAAGCTACTTTGATTATTCCATCAGAATTGGGCTATGGAGCAAGAGCAACGGGCTCGATTCCTGCCAATTCCAATTTGATTTTTGATATTGAGTTGGTCGAAGTTAAAAATCCTATCAAAGTTGAACCATACGACACCAAAGGTAAAGACACTTTGGTAACAGCATCGGGTCTTAAATATATTGTGGTCGATAAAGGTCACTCATTAAACCCATTAGCAAAATCTGGCGAAAATGTTACCGTTAATTATACGGGATACTTTAAAGACGGAATGATTTTCGATTCCTCGGTAAAACGTGGTCAACCCATCAAATTTGCATTGGGCGTTGGTCAAGTAATTCAAGGCTGGGACGAAGGTTTGCAATTGATGCGTGCAGGCGATAAATTTAGATTGATTATCCCATGGCAATTAGCCTATGGCGAGAAAGGTCGTCCACAAAGCATTCCGCCTAAGTCTGATTTAATTTTTGATGTCGAATTAATATCCAACATTCCCGAAGTTAAAGTAGAAGCCTACAATGTGGCAGGAAAAGACACGATTACCTTACCTTCGGGTCTTAAAATGATACCGGTTCGTTTGACCGAAAATCAAAAACCAACCAACGGACAAACTGTTAAAGTACACTATTCTGGATATCTAACCAATGGAACCATGTTCGATTCTTCAGTTAAGCGCGATGAGCCCTTTAGTTTTACATTAGGTTCTGGGCAAGTGATTAAAGGTTGGGACGAAGCCATCGCAAAAATGAAAAAAGGTGAGCAATATCGCGTAATAATTCCATCAGAACTTGGTTATGGTGAGCGTGGTGCAGGAGGCGTAATTCCACCCAATGCGACTTTAATTTTTGATGTTCAATTGGTCGATTTTATGTAAGGTCTTCGACCTATTTTTCTGTTTTTGTAACTTCTACTTAATAACCTTAATAGCTAAATAATAAACGACATTAAATTATACAGAATACTTAATTTGACTTTTTGTAAGACGCAAATTATTAAATTTGATTTTTTATAGTTTTTTTTTGACCAAATAGCACAAGCATGGAAATCAATTCGCCGCATGGGCATCATAAGTTAATTAAGCCAAGCATACTATTTGTAGTGTTTGGTTTGGCTATTTATACATTGTTTCCAAAAGAAACCAAATTTCAATACGAATATTCGAAAGGAAAACCATGGGCTCATGCCAAACTTATAGCACCATTTAGCTTTCCAATTGGTAAATCGGAAGCACAAATGGATTCTGAAAAACACCAGATTACGTCCAATCATCCTAATTATTTTAATAAGAATTCAAACTTAGACAAAGAGAATTTTCGGATATTGCAAAAGAAGTATCTGAATTTGCTCGATTCTACTGAAACTGTTTTTTTAGATTCATTGTTAAAATCGGTTTATTCTCGGGCTATAATCGATCCTGTTTGGTTCGATAAAATTGAGCAATCGGAGGTTGTGGTGGTTAGCGATAGAGAATCGCAGCCTGTCTCGATACAGATGATTCTGACACCCAAAAAAGCTTATGTTGAGGCTCAAGAGTCCATTCAATCGTATCAAAAAGATTGTGCTAAAACAGGTCGTTCGTGCAATCTCAACAAGGTCGATATCGAAGGCTTTATCGTAAGTAATTTAACCCCCAACGAGAAATTGACCCAAGAGTTATTACAACAGAAGCTCGACCAGATTTCCAAAACCAAAGGCATGGTTCAAAAAGGGGAATTGATCGTTTCGACAGGGCAAATAGTTGGAGAGAACGAGTTTGAGTTGATTAACTCATATAAACACGAATTTACCGCACGATTTTCGGGCTCTGGTTCATGGCATACTTATGCGGGCAGTTTGCTTATTGTGGGCTCGCCTTTAGCCTTGTTGTTTTTGTTTTTATTTCTGTATCGCAAAAAAGTCTTGCTTAGTTCAAAAAAGACCAGCTTTCTACTGATATCGATACTCGTTTTTGTAGGTTTGGTTATGCTGAATAACAAACTCGACTCGCTCGATATTTATATGATTCCCATTGTGATATTGCCCATTTTAGTGCGTTCGTTTTTTGATACCCGCTTAGCCAGTTTTGTGCTGTTAATATCACTGTTGTTAATGGCCTATATCGTACCAAATAGCTTCGAATTTATTTATATCCAGATTATTACAGGAACAGTTGCCGTTTTTACTTTGGTCAATATTACCAAAAGGAGTCATATTTTCAGAACCGCCGTAATTGTCTTTGTAACCTATGTGATTAGTTATTATGGCATGCTCTTAACTCAAGAGGTTGACATTCATAAAATTGATTGGACTTATGTGGCTATTTTTGGAGGCAACAGCATAATGCTCACCTTATCTTATCCTTTGGTTTTTTTAATCGAAAAATTATTTGGCTTTACCTCCGATGTAACCTTACTCGAGCTGTCCGACACCAATCAACCCTTGTTAAAGAAATTGTCGGAAAAAGCACCCGGAACGTTTCAACACTCTCTGCAAGTGGCCAATATTGCAGAGGAAATAGTGAAGCAAATAGGAGGTAATCCTCTTTTAGTAAGAACCGGAGCACTGTATCACGATATTGGTAAAATGGTTAATCCAGCCTATTTTACCGAAAACCAAAGCGGACATTTTAACCCACACGATTCTATCGACAGTATCGAAAGTGCAAGAATAATCATTCAACACATTCCCGATGGAATTGCGATGGGGCGAAAATACAATCTGCCACAATCCATTATCGATTTTATCCCGACCCATCAAGGGACTTTAACCGCAAAATACTTTTTGCTCAAATACCGCAAGCAGACACTCAATAATCCTATCGAAACCAGTTTATTCTCTTACCCCGGACCCAAACCATTTAGTAAAGAAACAGTAGCTGTAATGATAGCCGATAGTGTCGAAGCAGCATCGCGTTCGCTCAAAGAATATACCGAGGATAGCATACGTGGTTTAGTGCATCAGATAGTCGATTATCAGCTCAGCGAAAAACAGTACGAGAATGTCAACATGACTTTCAAAGACCTCAATCTAATAAAAAAAGTTTTAGTCGAAAAACTATTGACTATCTACCACGCCAGAGTTGCTTATCCCGAAGAAGCTACAAGACATTAATCTAAATCAAAAGGAATTATTACTAATTCAGGATGTTTTTTGATATACGAATTGATAATCAGTTGTACATCTTGGTTGTTTTCTTCTTGTGGAATGATTTGAATCAAAGTTTGAATTTGACTCAGCATTTCTTCCGAAATCCAAGTATGCCCCTGATAAACTGAATGTTTGATTAAAACAACTGAGCGCTCGCTTTTTTGACGTCCTCTATCAACTATAAGCATGTTTTCTTGCTTGTAGCTATATTGTTTAATAAGTTGTAATGCCCTTGCATTGTATTCATTTACAGGTTCCTCGCCAATGCAAGCCCCATTGCATTCGCCAATTCCATGGTAAAAACAAGCCCCAGCTGTATCGTGTAATCCACACATTTTCTGACAAAGTGCTTGGTCTACAACCCAATTGCCTAAAGTTAATTTGGCTTGTTGAATATTCGAAAATGCGGCCAATGGAGCGGTGTGTGACGCATTTATTTTCTGTACTTTAAAATGGATGTAGCCCTCTGCGTCTTTTGAATGAAAAATGCCAAAAGCATTTTTAATACGAGTCAGTGCACGATTGTATTTGGGTTTATGTTGTTTAATTAATTTCGATTCTTCGAGCAATGCAGTGAGTTCGCTACCCGTTTCGAAGACTTCGACACTTTGAATTTCTTCAAGCATCTTAAGGTTTTTCTTGGTTTTGGTCTGGCTCAAATGCGTATAAATTCGTTCTTTGAGGTTGATGCTTTTGCCGATGTATATAATCTTTTGCTCAGCATTTTTAAAATAATAAATACCCGACGATTCTGGGATAGATTCCAAAACCGAAGCCTCAATAAATGGATGCTGGTATCGGTGTTTTTTGTCGAGTAAGGCTTTGGTAATAATTTCAGTATCTGTTTTTGTGAGCATATTAAACAGCAATGCAGTCGCTTCGGCATCGCCCAATGCTCGGTGTCTATTTTCGATATTGATTTGAAGTTGACTGCACAATTTCCCTAAACTATACGAAGGAAATCCAGGGATAATCTTCCTCGATAATTGTACCGTACAAAGTGTTTTACGTTGATAATCGAACCCCAATTGCCGAAATTCCTCTTTTACAAATCCATAATCGAAGTTGACGTTGTGCGCAACAAAAACGCATTCTTGAGTAATTTCGATAATCGACTTGGCTAACTCGAAAAACTTTGGAGCATTTTTAACCATTTGGTCGTCGATACCAGTAAGCGATGAGATGTAGTAGGGGATGTTCTGTTCTGGGTTTACTAAGCTAACCAGCCGGTCGATTATTTGGCCATTTAACCAAATCAGAATGGCAATTTCTGTAATCTTGCCTGTTGCCGAACTACCGCCAGTGGTTTCAATGTCGATTATAGCAAATTTCTGATTTTCAAATGTCCATTCCATTGATGCAAAAGTAATAAAAAAAGCCAGATTAATCTGGCTTTAAATTGTTGTTTGGGGAAACCCTGTATCGGTTTACTAATAAATCAAACAAAGTGTTTTTTTTATTTTGCTCGATACGATTAATAATTCTAAGGTTTATTTTGCGTAGTTTACAGCACGAGTTTCTCTTATTACCGTAACTTTTACCTGTCCAGGGTAAGTCATTTCGTCTTGAATCTTTTTAGCGATATCAAACGATAAGGTTTCAGAGTCTTTATCACTAATTTTTTCGCTACTTACAATGACACGAAGTTCTCTACCCGCTTGAATGGCGTAGGTTTTTAATACACCAGGGTATGATAAACCAAGAGCCTCGAGGTCTTTAAGACGTTGTATGTACGATTCTGCAATTTCGCGTCGTGCACCTGGTCTAGCACCAGAAATGGCATCGCAAACTTGAGCAATAGGAGCATAAATCGAGGTCATTTCAATTTCGTCGTGGTGCGAACCGATGGCGTTACAAACGTCTGGCTTCTCGTTATATTTTTCGGCCAATTTCATCCCCAATAATGCGTGTGGTAATTCTTCGCCCTCTTCGGCTACTTTGCCTATATCGTGGAGTAAACCAGCACGTTTGGCTATTTTAGGATTCAATCCCAATTCGGCAGCCATTATTGAGCATAAGTTGGCAGTTTCGCGAGAGTGTTGCAATAAATTTTGTCCGTAAGATGAACGGTATTTCATCCGACCTATCAAACGAATAATTTCGGCATGCATTCCATGTATTCCTAAATCGATTGCAGTACGTTTACCTGTTTCGATTATTTCTTCCTCGACTTGTTTACGGGTTTTATTCACCACTTCTTCGATACGAGCGGGGTGAATACGACCATCGGTCACCAACTGGTGTAGCGATAAACGAGCAATCTCGCGTCGTACGGGGTCGAATCCGGATAAAATTATAGCTTCTGGGGTGTCGTCGACAATAATTTCGATACCAGTGGCCGCTTCTAAAGCACGAATATTACGACCTTCTCGACCAATAATCCGACCTTTAATTTCGTCACTTTCGATATGGAATACGGTAACAGAATTTTCGATAGAAGCTTCTGTGCCAATTCGTTGAATGGTTTCGATTACAATCTTTTTAGCTTCTTTACTTGCGGTAAGTTTGGCTTCGTTAATAATATCGTTAATTATGGTCATGGCATCGTGCTTAGCTTCATCTTTCATGTTTTCGATGAGTTGCTTTTTAGCGTCTTCTGCCGATAAACCAGAAATGGTCTCTAATTGAACCACATGTTGTTTTTGAATCTTTTCTAACTCTTCGGTTTTGATATTTATACCGTTAATTTTGTTTTCGAATTCGGCTTGTAAATCTTCGAGTTGTTTATTTTTTCGTTGTAATTCTTCAGCTTTTCGGTTCAACTCAGTTTCACGGTTTTTAATTTTCGATTCGGCCGATTGTACTTTGCTATTTCGCTCGTTCGTAGATTTCTCGTGCTCTGTTTTAAGTTGTAAGAATTTTTCTTTAGCTTGAAGGATTTTATCTTTTTTAATCACCTCGGCATCGGCTTCGGCATTTTCGACTATGGTCTTGGCTTTTTTGGCTAAGGCTTTGTTCCAAGCAAAGTAGGAAGCCCCTACGCCCAGAATAAAAGC
This sequence comes from Acetofilamentum sp., assembly GCA_020720565.1. Lineage (GTDB taxonomy): Bacteria > Bacteroidota > Bacteroidia > Bacteroidales > JAFGXI01 > JAFGXI01. The sequence continues at coordinate 1,125 of DYOK01000122.1, read as the reverse complement.
GGCCAATTCTATTGATATTTGGATTGCATTCATTGGTAAAATATATTTGTTAAATTACTGATTTTAAGGTTTAAAACCTATTTTTGTTTTTATAATATTTCTTTGTTTGACTTTAGTTTTGGGTATCTTCTTAACTTTTTTTTGAAGTAAAGGGAATTACCAGAAACGAAAAAACCCGTATCAAATCATAATTATTTTTAGGAAAAATCCTAAAAAAGTATTCGTAGAGATGCCTAATAAGCTTTGACGTCCACTGTCTTACGAAAAGATTCCAACAAGTTGGAATGAGGCCTGTCATTGAAAATCGGAGCTTTTCTCTAAAGTGAAAAGTGTTGATTTTTCAAAAATTGAATCATGATTTGAATACGGGAGTATTCTAAATTTTTTTATGTAAAAGAACGACTACTCTTCTAAAAACTGATTCAAGTCGCGATTGAGTGTTCTTAGTTCGTCGACCATTTCGGTCATATTTTGATTCTGATCTAAGTCAATCACTTTAATTCCAAGCTGTAAAGCTACCATTGCCAAAAAATCTTGCCCATCTTTGTCTTTAAAAATCTCTCTATATTTGGCCACCATGGTGTTAATATTCTTTGCTGCTTTTCTTATCTTTTCTTCGTCTTTCAACTCAATCTTCAACGGATAAAAACGCTCGTTAACATTAACTCTTATAGTTTGTTTTTCGTCTTCCATATCAAATTTAGTCGTTTAAAAGAGCTAAACATTTATCTATCTCCCGCACTAAATGGTTGATGGTTGCTTTTGTTTGTTCTTTCCCTTCGGTACCACCTTCCAAATTTCTTGCATTAAGCAAGGTTTTATATTTGTATTCTAATTCTTCGATTAATAATTCTTTGTTGTTAAGTTCCTTTTTTAAACCAATGTTTTCCTGTTGCAAATTTAAATTTTGATCCTTTTGGTTTTTGAAACGTTCTTTCAATAAACCAATATTCGAGGTCAATCTTTTAATTTCGTCTTGATAGAGTTGCACCATGTTAACAAGATTTATTACAAAAGTAAAAGATTTTTTCAACTAAGTTCTATGAACCTATTATTATTTTTATTTGTCATTGTAAATGAGACGCTTTACGAATGCTTATTTTCGAATAAGAGATATATGATGTT
>DYOK01000345.1 GCA_020720565.1 Acetofilamentum sp. | reverse complement strand
CGAGAAAAATACATTTCACAAAGTCAGATTAATTCTTAATTTTGAATTTCATTTCGACTATGCTCAGTGCACCGCATTTCGGCAAGCTCAGTGTAAACTGGCATCCTGTCGAATAACCGAATTATCGAGCATTTTCTTTTTATGTGGATTACATTTATATATTTTGTTGCTTTTGGCTTTTTTTTTACTCAGCTCAAATGGGTTAAAGCCTTAAAATTAAAAAATTGGACACTGTGGGTACTTTGGTTATTAAAAGCACTTGCTGGTACAGGATTGGTGTGGCTCTATGGTCATTATTATAATCCGGAGCACGCCGACATTTATTTGTATTTTAACGATGCACAAGTCATTAAACAAGGCTTAGAGCAGTTCCCTGTCGATTTTCTCAATATTATTTTGGGACATAAACCCACCGAAGTGAACGCTTTGGCATTGCACAATCAATTAAATTTCTGGGATTTGTCGGAACCCGACGGCTTTGTCAACGAACGTCATACCATCATTCTGCTTAACGTTCTATTGTCCTATTTAACTGGAAGTCAAATTTATGGTAATGCGTTAATAATGAGTTTTGTGGCTTTATTAGGGCAGATAGGCTTGTATCGATTTTTGATTCTCAATCATCCAAAACAAAAAGCCATCATTTTGCTGGTGGTTTTCGCTATTCCGGCTGTTCTAATATGGAATTCATCTATTTTAAAAGAACCTTTGTTGTTTTTATCCATGGGTTGGGGCTTGTATTTTAGCGAGCAGTTTTTAAGATCGAAAAGAAAAGCGGATCTGTTCTTAAGTCTGATTTTCCTTTTTTTAGGTTTGATAGTTAAACCTTATGTATCGATATTTATGTTTATGGCATGGGCGGTTTATGTCTTGTTTCGTAACAGAGAACTCTCGTTTACCAAACAAAGCAGAATAGTTTTTTTGACTTTTATAGGATGCGTAATTGGACTGTTTTTAGTGAATAATACCCCAATAGATCCCATTCAAAAAATTAAAAAGAAACAAATCCAGTTTATCAAAAATATCGAAGAAGCAGAGAAAATAGAAAAAGTAGGAAGCAAAATAGAGTTTACAGTTTTATCGGGCAGTGTGCACAATTTCATGTGGCATTCTGTGTCGGCCTTTGCCAAAGCGTTGATTAGACCAAGTTTTTTCGATGCCAAAAAGCCCATGTATTGGCCTGACATCTTGCAAACGACTATATTAATCATTATGTTGATGTTTGCATTGCGTTACCCCAACAGCATCGAACCAAGTCAATTCGCTTTACTTTGGTTTTATAGTCTGTTTATTTTGGGCTTACTAATCCTAGTAGGACTCACTACGCCTGTACTTGGTGCATTGGTTCGATATCGGACACCAGTCTTAATTTTTGAATATGTATTGGTCTTGCAATTTATGAATACCCGTTTTCTAGAATCAAAACTATATCCTATGTTATATCGAAAGTAGTTTTGTACCCCATTTCGGAAAAACTAGATATCA
>DYOK01000344.1 GCA_020720565.1 Acetofilamentum sp. | reverse complement strand
TTTGAGAATGGGTTTAAATTTTAATGGATAATCCGGTTTCAACTTGATACTTAGGGTTTAAAAGATGCAAAAATACAGTTCTTATTTGAATACAGAAAAGTATTTTTTGGTTAATTCATTTTTTAAGGTGTTATAAAAAAATCTTTCATGCCTACGGTCTGTCACGCACAGCGTGATTGACAGGTGTGCACCACTACGACACTTCGACATGATCAGTGCATCGCTTTGTGTAACAGCTATACCAGTAAAGTAGAAAGGAAGTAGGTTACTTTTCAGTCCTCTACACCTCCCCCTCATCAATCCGTACGTGCGGTTTTCCCGCATACGGCTTTCCTGCTTATTTCGTCAATCCGTAAACTTGATGTCAGAGGTATTAGTATTTAGTTGGGTCTATTAGTTTGTATTGCGTAATTCCTCGCCTATTTCGTATAGATATTGGCTTACTCCGTATTGTTCTATGTCCTTTACGGTCTGTCCGTCTATGCCTGGCGCAGTGTTGGTCGCTCTTACCTTTTTCCTTGCCTCTTGTAACATATAGGGTATGAATGTCTTATCATACAGTACATAAAATCTGTAATTCGGCTCTTGTTTGGCTTTTTGATATAACTTCTCTTGTAATGTTTGTAATCTTTCTGCTGTGGGTATCTCGCTCCGTTTTCTGTTGAAAATTTGCGATTGTGTCTCTGCTCCGTTTTTTTGCTGACCGTATTTCATCAATTGCTACTATTAATCATTATTTTGAAGTTTTTAAACAGTTATGTCCCTTCGCTAATTCCGCTTTTACCTTTTCGGAAGTCTATCACTACGATGAACATATCCGACTCCCTCGACTGCGGGTCGATTTGTCGCATCGTTAGGGTCTCCCACGTTCATGTGCTACCTTTGACACTCACGCAACTAAATATTACTCCGAGCAGTCCCGTTGTATTTGCCATTTGTGGTAGGTTTTGTTGTTTTCCCTACGTTTACAACGTGGTGGCAGGTTTAAGCTTATTTGCGAGCTTGACCACTGCTGTTTAGTGTAATGAAGCCTGACTTTTGCAGCTTAAGTGTCCATATTTTGCGAGCTTTGATGTATTCGTTTCCTTGTACATTATCGCTAATGCTTCAACCCGAACGACAAATTTGATTGATTGTAACTTTCATACAATTAGGTATTTAATTAATATATAAACACACGCCTCGTGGCGTACCAAAACACACAAAGCGATGCACTGAGCTTGCCTGCACTTAGCTTGCCAAAGTATCGAAATGGAATATGCTAGTATTAACCTATTTAAAACTTGGAAATTTTAAACTTGGTTTATTACTCAATTTTCACATTACAACCCTTAAGAATGGATTAAAAAGAATTATCAATTAAATTCATAGCACCTTAAAAAAAGATTTAACCTGCAAATTTGGTTTTTGCCTTTAAAAACTGAAATTGTATTATATTTGTCAAATTTTGATAGTAGCACCATGAACAAAGCCTTCCTACTTCTTG
>DYOK01000121.1:5845-8072 GCA_020720565.1 Acetofilamentum sp. | reverse complement strand
GGCTAATTTTATCCGAGCTTCGAGGCAGTTGACACAATCTTCGGGTTCTTCGTCGGTGCAGGGCTTGTTTTGATAGAGACTATATTCGTCGCGGTACATACCAGGAGTAATATTGGGCATAATGATATTGGCTCCAATTTTTATCGCTTTTTCACGTCCTGCCGGGTCTATCGTTTGCATGGCTGTAGTTGCCGCAATGTTAATGTTGGGCATCATCAATCGAAGAATGGCTACCATTTTTAAACTTAAAATAAAGCGTTCGCGTAGCGGCATCAAGCTGTCTTTATATTGATACAAGGGTGTGTCTTCGTGTTCGATGTAGGGACCCATGCCGCACATGTCAATGTCGAGTTGTTTCATAAACAGCAAATCGTCGGCTAAGTGTTCGGCGGTTTGAAACGGTAAGCCGATCATGACACCCGTACCCACTTGATAACCGATTTTCTTAATACTTTCGAGGCATCCGATTCGTTCGTCGAAGCTGTGTTTGGTGTCGTTGGGGTGCAATTTTGAATACAAATCTCGATTCGAAGTTTCGATTCTGATTAAATATCGGTGTGCACCGGCATCGAACCAACGCCGGTATGTTTCGTCGCTTTGTTCGCCCAACGAAAGCGTAATGCCAAGCCGTCCGTTAGATAGTGCTTTAATTTTTTTTAACAACGACTCGATATGCTCTGTAAAATGTGGGCTACTGATTTCTCCGGCTTGCAATACAATAGAACCATAATTATTTTCGTCGGCAAATTGTGCCGCTTTGAGCACTTCGGCTTCGGAAAGTTCATAGCGTTCAAAATTAGCATTGGAACGTCGAATGCCACAATAATAGCAGTTTTTGGAACAAATGTTCGAGAATTCGATCAATCCTCGAAAATAGGTCATTCGACCAACTGTTTCGAGTTTAATTTTCGATGAGGCTTCGAATAGTTTTTTAGCCTCGTCGCCTTGAGTTTCGAGCAATTGAATAATTTCCGCTTTCGAAAATTCAGATTTATATAGGATGTCTTCAATCATGTTTCACTTGCTGAAAAGGTTGAGTAACCCGGTCGAAAATGCCGTTGACGTAAGCAATGGCCATGCCGTAATTACTGACCGGAATTTGATGCTTAATAAAGGGTATCAGTCTGTTGGTGAGTTGTTTTTCGGTTACTACACAACCACCGCATTGTATCACCATGGCATAGGCTTCGATTGGTCGTGGAAAAGTCGAAAGCCCCCCTGCAAAATCGAATTCCAATTGTTTTCCGGTAAATTCGTTTAACCATTTGGGTAGTTTATGTCGGCCAATGTCGTCGCACGAAACTTGATGGGTGCACGATTCCAGCATCAGAATTCGGTCTCCGTTTTTCAGTTCTGCAATTTGGGGTGTGCCGGCTAAAAAGGCTTCAAAATTTCCTTTAAATTGTGCGAATGTGATACTGAAACTGCTTAGCGGAATATCGTCAGGGATAATTTTCGATACCATTCCGAATGCTTGACTATCCGTAACGGCTAAAGCGGGTTTAATTCCGAGTGCCAGAAAGTGCTCTAATTCTGTTTCTTTTACGATGACGCAAATGGCATCGTTGTCTAGCACGTCGCGAAGTGCCATAACCTGAGGTAATATCATACGGCCCTCAGGGGCTTCGGAATCGATAGGGGTAATGAGTAATACCACGTCTTTGGGTTGAATCAATCCTTTGAATAGTGATTGTTTCTTGTACACATTTTCCGGCATCAAACGTTGTATGGCTTCTATCAAACGGTCTTTGAGTTTAGAATCATAAATATTAAATTCAAGAATTTCCTTAGCGCCGAATTTTTGAATTAATTCAATAGTTTTTGGTTCCATTGGCGATATATCCGACTTGCTGTATATCAACAAATAGGGCAGCTTGTATTCACTAAATGCATCGATAAGTTGCTTTTCGTAGGTTCCGAAAATATTTTCGGAAATGAGCAGTAAAGCAAAATCGATATTGGGGATAACACTCAAAGTCTTCTCGATACGCATTTTGCCCAAATCGCCTACATCGTCAATGCCGGCCGTATCGGTAACAATGACCGGTCCGACACCAAATATTTCGATCGATTTTTTAACGGGGTCGGTTGTAGTACCAGCATGTTCCGACACAATGGCCACGTCTTGACCTGTTAAACAGTTTATCAATGAGCTTTTTCCGAGATTTCGTCTGCCGAATAGCCCGATATGTGGTTTTAAATCTTTGCCTTTCATTGTGTTGTTGAT
>DYOK01000121.1:0-5745 GCA_020720565.1 Acetofilamentum sp. | reverse complement strand
AATTCATAATTCATAATTCAAAATTCATCAATAATACAGGTCTCTTTTGCCTTGTTTAATTTGTTCAATTCTTTGAAGAACAGATTGTTTCATATCGTCATTTTGTAAATCGTTCAAGTTCTTTTCGATGACTTTCCATCCTTTGTGCGAAGTGTCGTTTGGTGCGTAATCTACAATGTATTCGGTAAGTGTGAGTATCGCATTTGGTGTACATTTGTTTTTGATAAATCCGGGAACTGAAAATTCCATAAAATGTTCGCCGGTTCTGCCTAAACGGTAACAAGCCGTGCAAAAAGATGGAAGCATATTGTCGTCGAGCAGTTCGTCAATAATCTCGTTAAGTGATCGGTTATCGTTGACCTTAAACTGTTCTTTGTTCAAATCTTGTTTTTCGTTCAAATTTGCAGAATAGCTTCCCAATTCTAGTTTTGTACCACCGTCAATTTGCGACACACCAAAATGAATCACTTCGCTTCTTATTCGTGCACTTTCTCGTGCGGTGAGAATCATTCCAGTATATGGAACGGCTAAACGTAAAATAGCGATCAATTTGGCAAAATCGTCATCATTTACAAAGTGTTGTGAATCGACATTTAACAACGAGGCGTCTTGAATCCTTGGGAACGAAATGGTATGTGGCCCCACATTATAGCAAGCTTCCAAATGGTTGGTGTGTCGAACCAAGGCCATCACTTCGTAACGCCAATCGTACAAGCCAAATAGTGCCCCAATGCCCACATCGTCCAAACCCATATCTTGTGCTCTGTCGAGTGAGCTTAGGCGATAGTTAAAATCTGCTTTTTTACCTGAAAGATGATATTTTTTATAGGTTTCGGGATGATACGTTTCTTGAAAAATCTGATAGGTTCCAATTCCGGCTTCTTTAACTTTGGCAAATCCTTCGTTAGTTAGAGGTGCTGCATTGATATTAACGCGTCGAATTTCGCCATGTCCTCTTTTAACAGAGTAAGCCAATTTAACTGTGTGTGCAATATAATCAGCGTCGTAATCGCGATGTTCGCCATAAACCAATATCAAACGTTTTTGGCCATTATCTTCCAATGCTTCGACTTCTTTTATTATTTGCTCATCTTCTAATGTCATGCGTACCGCTTCGGTATTGGTCGATCGGAATCCACAATACAGACAGTTATTTGAACATTTGTTACCAATGTAAAGAGGAGCGAAGAGCACAATCCTGTTCCCATAAACTTTTTCTTTGAGCTGACGAGCCCCATCTTTAATGGCTTTAACCAATTCGGGCGATTTGGCTCCAATTAAAATAGCAGTTTCCGCTAAGGTCAGTCGATTTTTATTGAGGGCTTTTTCGATAACGCGATGGACATTTTCGGCTGTTGAATCGGCAGTTTCGATGTAATTCCAAATTTCATTGGCATCGATAAAAGGTTCTCCCGGTCTATCGGGAATACTGTAAGTTTCTGGTGTAAATTTCATTTCAATCAAATGGTTGCGACCAAAAATGTATATTCTTTCAAATAATTTTGGTCAGATTATATCTTTAGTTTATTATCTATCAATAGTTTAATGTGCACATCACTCAGTTTGCCGACTTTTCCGGCCAAGCTGTTGATTGTATTCACTTCAGATTCGATGATAAGAGATATAATATTGATTGATTTATGAGGCAGAGAAAGCCCCTGACGAGCGATGATTTCTGTTGAAAAGTCGCCTAAAATTTGGTTCAATGCTTTAATGCTAGGGCTCTGTTTTTCGATAGTAATGAGTGCCGAAGCAATAATCTTATCCTTTTCCATAAGTGATTACTCGAAGATTAGGTGAATATAAAATAAACTCGGGTAGTTGGAATATTCCAACCACCCAAGTTAACTAACTGCTAATGTCTATGACGTTTTTGATAATGTGTATGTAATAACTCGTGCGATTTATGTCCGAGTGGTTTGCCAAGGAACTCCTCGTATATCTTGGTAATTTCAGGGTTCTCGTGAGACATACGTATTGGTTTAGACATATCTTCTTCGTAAATAGCCTTAGTACGTTTGGCACGTATTTCGGCATTGGTTGGGATAGGTTGTCCACCACCACCGATACATCCACCTGGGCAACCCATCACTTCGATAAAGTGATAAGTCGATTTTCCGGCTGCAATTTCGTCCATAATTACACGTGCATTTTTCAATCCATGAGCCACGGCTACATTTAATACAGCGCCTTCCAAGAATTTCCATTCGGGTAAACAACCTTCCACTTTAATGCTGGCAGATCTTACGCCTTCGGTTCCACGAACAGCTGTAATATTAAGATTTTCGAAAGGTACACTACGGCCTGTTACTACGGCATAAGCGGTTCTTAAAGCGGCTTCCATTACACCACCTGTTGCACCGAAAATAACGCCTGCACCGGTCGATTGTCCCATAATGCTGTCGAAATCAGAATCGGGTAGGTTCTTAAAGTCTAAGCCTGCTTGTTTAATCATCAATCCAAATTCACGTGTAGTTAATCCGGCATCGATATCACGATATCCACTGGCATTCATTTCGGGTCGATTGGCTTCGTATTTTTTGGCTGCACAAGGCATAATAGCTACACTTACGATATCTTTAGGATCGATGCCTTTTTGCTCGGCATAATATGTTTTGGTCAATGCACCAAACATTTGTTGTGGCGATTTACAAGTCGAAAGATGTCCTAAATGATTTGGGAACATGTGTTCGATAAATTTTACCCAACCTGGAGAGCATGATGTAATCATTGGAAGTTTAACCGATTTATCGCCATCGACTAAAACTTTTTTCAATCGGGTCAATAATTCGTTACCTTCTTCGATAATGGTTAAGTCGGCAGAGAAATCGGTATCCAAAACAGAATCGACACCTAATTTTCGCATGGCTGTAACCATTTTGCCAGTTACTCTAGTACCTACTTCGTAACCTAACATTTCGCCTAATGCTACACGTACCGATGGTGCTGTATTCATTACCACGTGCTTGGTTGGGTCACCAATAGCTTCCCATACTTGATCGAAATAACGACGTTCTGTTAAAGCACCAGTTGGGCAGCGGTTAACACATTGTCCACAATTGGTACATACTACTTCGTTAAATGGCAAGTCCATAAAGGTAGAAATTTTCATTTCGTGTCCTTTGTGCGAAGCAGTAAGCGCATTCACGTGTTGTAACTCGGCGCAAGTTCTTACGCATCGTTGACAACGAATACATTTACTGTCGTCTTTTTCGATAGACCAGCTCGATTTATCAATTTTAATGTTGGGTTTTAGAACACTCAAGAAACGGTTTCCATCTACATTATATTCAGCTGCCAAATCTTGCAATTCGCAGTTGGTATTTCTATAACAAGTGGTACATTGGGTGTTATGTTCCGAAACTAAAAGCGAAACAATATCTTGGCGGGCAATACGTACTTTGGCAGAATTGGTAAGAATTTCCATTCCTTGTTCAGCTGGTACGGCACAAGAGGCTTCTAATCGATGTTTTCCTTTTACTTCGACCACGCAAACGCGACAATTACCAGCAACGCATAAATCTTCGTGATGACAAAGGGTGGGGATTTTTACATTTATTTTTTTGGCAGCTTCCAATATGGTGATTCCTTTGGGAACTTCTATGGTTTGGCCGTCTATGGTTAATGTGATATTTGACATAATTATAACTTTTTTTGTTAATGATTGAATTTCTACTGCTTTGATTTAGTAAATCATTTCTTCTTTGAAATTCTGTACAATTGAAGTGAACGAATTGGTAACCGATTGACCTAAACCGCATTTCGAAGTAATTTGCATAGTTTTGCTCAGTTTAATCAAATCGTCTAAGTATTCAACTGGTTTTGTACCCGATTTAACGGCTTCAATTCCTTTAAGTAGTTGTTGTGTTCCAACTCTACAAGGTGTACATTGTCCGCAAGATTCTTCGGCAAAAAAGTCTAAATAATTATGTAATACATTGTACATAGAGCGGGTACTGTTAAAAATCATGGTGGCACCGCCTGTAGTATTGCCTTCGCCAACAATTGCTGTTTCGAATTGTTTACGCGGAATGCAGAAACCGGCAACTCCGCCTACTTGAACTGCTTTGGTATCGCCATCGCCAAATTCTTCGACAAAATCAGAGATTTTCATTCCTAATTCTAATTCAAAAACACCTTCTTTTGGTGAGTCGCCCGAAATTGAGAATAATTTTGAACCTCTTTGGTCACTTGTGCCATATGTTTTGTAGGTAGATGCACCATAACGACAAACCATCGAAGCAGTAGCAAATGTTTCGACATTGTTAACTAAGGTTGGTTTGCCCAAATAACCATTTTGGATTGGGAAAGGTGGTTTGTTTCTTGGCTCACCACGTTGTCCTTCCATCGATTCGATAAGAGCAGTTTCTTCTCCACAAACGTATGCACCAGCACCGCTGAAAATTTCGATTTTGAATTTTAAACCGAATTTTTTGGCATGCTCATCAAAAATGTCGAGTTCTTTTTTTAAAGCAGGAATTAAGTTGTTATATTCTGCTCTTAAATAGATTACACCTTTGGTGGCGTTACAAGCATAAGCTGCGATGGCCATTCCAGAAATCACTTTTCTTGGTACTTCGACCAATAATTTACGGTCTTTAAATGTTCCAGGCTCGCCTTCGTCGGCATTACAAATAATGTATTTTTCGTCGCCGTCAGTGTTAGCGAAGAACTTCCATTTTAGCCCTGTAAGAAAACCAGCTCCTCCACGGCCTCTAAGTCCCGATTCGGTGATTTCTTCAATAACTTCGGGTTTGGTTTTTTGCATCGAAAGTCTTAAAATCTCATAAGGCGCTACAGAGTAGGGACTGAATATAATATCGGCTCTATTTACTTGTTTTGTTGACATAAGTCTTACTTTGAAAGGTTTCTAAAATGGTTAATAATTTCGTGAACTTTCACGGGATTTAAATGCGTATAAGCCTCCTCGTTAATGAGCATTGCAGGCCCCTGGTCGCACAAACCAAGACAGTTACTTTGTAATAAAGAAAACTTTTTGTCGTGTGTGGTTTCTCCTAGTTTTATTCGCAATTCATCTTCTAATGCTTGTAAAACTTTGTGTTTACCTTTCATTTCGCAAGTTATTGACTTGCATACTCTTATCACGTATTTTCCACGTTCAACATGGTCTATAAAAGAGTAGAACGACGCGGTTCCAAACACATCGGCAGCAGATATATCTAATGCCTCGGCTATTTGAACCATGTCTTGATTGTTAACGAAATTTTTTTCTTTAACAATACCTTGCAAAATAGGGAGCAATGCCACACGCTCTCTTCCAAAATGTTTAATTTTGTCGTTGATAATTTCAGCAATTTCAGCCATAATTTTTTGTTATTAAGTTACCATGTAAAAGTAGGTGAGAGGGCTTTTTGATTTTCATGACATTTGTAGGTTTTAAATATGATAATTATCAATGTGCATAATGTTCGATTTAAACGAATTTATCAATAAATGGTTATATATAACCATATTAATAAATACATAAAAAAAACTACCTGGAAAAAGGTAGTTTCGATAATAATGGTTGAAAGTTGTATTTAGGTTTTAACTCAAATACGAAATCAGTTTTATAACCTGTTTGGCTTCTTTTACATCGTGAACCCTCAGAATATCTGCACCATTTATTAAAGCCAAGGTATGTGCTGCTGTTGTTCCTGCTAAGATTTCGTTAGGATCACTATCTAAGACTTTATAAATCATCGATTTACGTGAAATCCCTACTAATATTGGCTTCTCAAAAAT
>DYOK01000120.1:1619-8147 GCA_020720565.1 Acetofilamentum sp. | reverse complement strand
CCTTAACTCACTGCTTTATCTCAAACAAGAAATCTTCGTTTAAAATAATTTTCTGTTCGTCCATAAGGCGTTCTGTCGCTTCCATTACAAGTTTGGCATTGGTTCGTAATGCAATCGCTAATTGGTCTCTAGTGGCTGGACTCAATGCTAAGTTCTGTAATATTTTTAATTCCAGATTTGTGATTTTTTCTTGATGTGTTTTCCGTTCCATACACACATCGCACATACCGCAATCTTGAGCGTCTTTTTCTCCAAAATATTCTAAAATTATAGCACTTCGGCACCGATCTTCCGACAATACAAGCTGCTTCATAGCTGCAATTTTCTGAGTCATTAAAGATTTGCGCTGCTGATAATTTTCGCCAGAGATATGAATATATTTTTCGTCCATTCGCTCCTGCAAATACACCATGTAAGCTGAGTTTTTACGTGGCAAATAACTTATCAAACCATGCGTTTGAAGCAGTTTAAGATATTTAACTACGGTTTCGACTTTGATACTGGCTTTTTGTGCTATGTGGTGTTCGTTAATATGGATATAACCTGTAAATAAGCCCTGATACGACCGGAGTAACAAACGTATAAATGTTTCGAAATCGGGATTCGAAATATAAAACCGATACAAATCGTTGTTGGTTACCAAAAAATGAATTCGCGATGGGGAATCGATGGGCTCTACCATTTGTATCCAACCTTCTTTTTCGAGAATTCGAATGGCACTCAATGCTATAATGGGATTAAACTGATAATGTGAGGCAAATTTCGAAAAATCGAATTCGAACTCGGCATCAACACCTGCCCCAAAGGGTATTTGCAAATAATTGCCCAAGGCAGAATACACACGTTTTATCTCGTCGAAATGGGGGAAACTCAGCTCGATACTGGCCTCAAGTTTAAGAATATCTTCTTGATTATAAATAATACCAGCATAAGCAATTGCACTATCTCGGCCACCCCTTCCCGCCTCTTGATAATATGCTTCGAGCGAATCGGGTAAATCCATGTGCAAAACCAACCGCACATCGGGCTTGTCGATACCCATCCCGAAAGCATTGGTCGAAACAATAATTCTGATTTTATTATTTTGCCAATCGGCTTGTTTACGTTTACGGTCGTCTTGCGAAAGTCCTGCATGGTAGTAGTCGGCCGAAATGCCATTTTCTGCCAAAAATTTAGCAATCTCATATGTTTTTTTTCGATTTCTTACATACACAATACCTGTGCCCTGCACGCGTCGAATGGTTTGTAACAAGTAATGTTGTTTATCTTCGACCATCCTCGAAATATAGACCAGATTGTCGCGAAAAAAACTTTTTCGGAACACGTTTTCTTTTGGGAAATGCAATCGTTCCTGAATATCTTTTACCACATCGGGTGTTGCCGACGCAGTAAGTGCAATCACCGGCACATCGGGTAAAAAAGTACGAATGTCGGCAATTTCGAGATAAGGCGGACGAAAATCGTAACCCCACTGCGAAATGCAATGTGCTTCGTCAACCGCTATCAAATTAATATGAATTCCGGTAATTTGTTGTTTAAAAGCAGGTGTTTTAAGTCGTTCTGGACTTAAATAAATAAACTTAATCTGCCGAGCAGCGGCTCGATTAAAAATAATCTCAATTTCGCGAGGCGTCAAACCCGAATATATGGCCTCGGCCGCAATCCCGCGGCGTCTTAACTGTTCCACTTGGTCGAGCATCAGCGCAATCAGAGGCGTTACCACCAAGCAAACCCCCTCTTGAGCCATAGCAGGCACCTGAAAAGTGATCGACTTTCCGCCACCAGTGGGCAGCAAACCTAATGTATCGTGGCCATCGGCAACCGACTGAACAATATCGAGTTGCATGGGACGAAACTGTTTGTATCCCCAAAATTGATATAGAATTTCTTCGAAACGATTCATTGTCATGTTAAGAAAAGCTAAGATATATTAAAATGAGCGGATAGATTCTGTAAGTACGAGCATTTTTTGTAATTTAGCACAATTTTAAAAATTTGAACTAATCACAATATCTATGTCGTTTCTCTCCAACAAAATCACCACCGAAGGATTAACTTTTGACGATGTGTTGCTGGTTCCAGCCTATTCAGAAATATTACCTCGCGACGTTCAAACCAAAAGTTTCTTTAGCAGAAACATTCAACTAAACGTGCCCATCGTATCGGCAGCTATGGATACGGTTACCGAAGCCAAATTGGCCATGGCACTGGCACGAGAAGGCGGCATTGGGGTCATACACAAAAATATGAGTATCGAGGCACAAGCCAAAGAAGTGATGAAGGTTAAACGTGCCGAAAGCGGTATGATTAACGACCCCATAACCATACTCAAATGCCAAACTGTAGGCGACGCCTTACGATTGATGAAAGAGTATAAAATTGGCGGTATTCCCGTTGTGGAAGAAGACCAAACTTTGGTGGGGATTGTTACCAATCGCGATTTACGTTTCGAAACCGAACTGGGCAAACGCATCGACAAAGTGATGACTTATCAGAATTTAGTCACTACACGTCAGTCGACCGATTTAAAACGAGCAGCAGGCATTTTACAAGAATATAAAATTGAAAAACTCCCTGTTGTCGACGAGCACAACAAGTTGGTGGGCTTATTAACCTACAAAGATATTACCCGAGCACAAGACAGCCCCAATGCTTGCAAAGACAGCAAAGGCCGATTAAGAGTAGCCGCGGGTGTTGGTGTCACATTCGACACCATGGAACGTGCCGAAGCATTAATTAAAGCTGGTGTCGACGCTCTAGTAATCGACACTGCACACGGGCACACCAAAGGCGTGGCCGAAATGCTTAAAAAACTTAAAACTGCATTCCCAACCATCGACTATGTGGTTGGTAATATTGCCACAGCAGATGCCGCAAAATTTTTGGTAGAAGCAGGTGCCGACGCCGTAAAAGTTGGAATTGGCCCTGGATCAATTTGCACTACCCGAATTATTGCAGGTGTGGGATACCCACAGTTGTCGGCGGTTTACGAAGTAGCTGCAGCCATCAAAGGGTCTGGCGTGCCAGTTATTGCCGATGGCGGAATTCGATATTCTGGCGACATTGTCAAAGCTCTGGCCGCAGGAGGCGACACGGTAATGGTTGGCTCACTAATAGCTGGTGTAGAAGAATCGCCAGGAGAAACCATCATTTACCAAGGCCGTAAATTTAAGTCGTACCGAGGTATGGGTTCGTTAGAAGCTATGCAACAGGGTTCAAAAGATCGATATTTCCAAGATGTGGAAGACGACATCCAAAAGCTTGTGCCAGAGGGCATCGCAGCTCGTGTACCCTACAAAGGAACACTTACCGAAGTGGTTTACCAAATGGTGGGCGGCTTACGTGCAGGTATGGGTTATTGTGGTGCTAAAGATATTGCCACTTTGCAAGAAGCTAAATTTGTAAAAATTACGTCTTCGGGCATGAACGAAAGCCATCCTCACGATGTCACCATAACCAGAGAAGCACCAAATTATAGCAGATAAACTCTTCAAACTATTATAATAGTTTAAGAATAATGCTGAATATTAACAGATTACAACCATACATCACGACATTATATTAATCTAATTTCTAATTAATTTATTCGATATCATTATGATGAACGCAAAAAAACTTTTTTCAATCCTTTTTGTTGGCTTATTAACTCAAAGCCTTTGGGCACAGACCGATACTTTATTGACCATCGATAATAAGCCTGTGAGCTCGGGCGAGTTTCTGAGAATCTACCAAAAGAATAATTCATCCGAAAGTGTAATCGACAAAAAATCGATGGATGAGTATCTCGACTTATTTATCAACTTCAAATTAAAAGTAACCGAAGCCGAACAACGCGGCATGGACACATCGAGCAAGTTCACTAAAGAACTTAAGGGCTATCAAAGTCAACTCGAAAAGCCCTATTTTACCGATAAAAATTTCGATGAGAAATTGATTAAAGAAGCTTTCGACCGTCAGCAAAAAGATGTAAGAGCTTCGCACATTTTAATAATGGTCGATAAAAATGCCGCTCCTGCCGATACCCTAGCCGCATACGAAAAAATAAAAGGCATCAGACAACAAATTATCGATGGTAAAAAAGATTTCCGCAGTGCAGCCATTCAAAACTCGCAAGACCCATCGGCCAAACAAAACGGTGGCGATTTAGGTTTCTTTACCGTATTCCAGATGGTTTACCCATTCGAAAGTGCAGCATACAACACGCCAGTAGGACAAGTATCGGAAATTGTTCGCACCCAATATGGCTATCACATTTTAAAAGTGACCGAATTTAGACCTGCAAAAGGCGAAGTATTGGTTGCTCACATCATGGTAGCGACACCAAAAGATGCCGATTCGACGGCCAGCAAGGCCGCAGAGTCCAAAATAAACATGATTTACGGCAAATTGATTGCTGGCGAAGAATTTAAAAAACTGGCTCAACTCTATTCCGACGACAAAGGTTCAGCTAAAAACGGTGGAACTTTGCAATGGTTTGGAACCAATTATATGGTGCCTAGTTTCGAAAAAGCTTCGTTCGATTTAGCTAACAAAGGCGACTACAGCAAACCGATTAAAACCGAATTTGGATGGCATATTATCCAATTACTCGATAAAAAAGAACCTGCCAAATACGAAGAGAGTCAAAAAAGTTTAAAAGAACGCATTTCTAACGATATGCGTGCACGTATGAGTAAAGATGCCGTATACAATCGTTTGAAAACAGATTATAACTACAAACCAAATCAATTGGGATTAAGCATGTTTTACTCGGCTGTCGACACATCGATTTTCTCTGGCAAATGGGATACTAAAGCCGCCGAAAAGAAATTGTACAGCCTCTCTAAACATAAACACAATTTATTCGACCTCAATGGCAAAGTTTATACGCAAGCTGAATTTATTCAATACTTAGCGAAAAATACCAGCACCAAACGTAAAGCAGAAGATGTAAGAGGGTTTATCGATAAAATGTATCGTACTTACCTCGAAAATGAGCTACAAAATTTAGAACGCGAAAATTTGTCGAAAAAATATCCCGACTATGCCTATTTGTTGCAAGAGTACCACGATGGCATATTGCTGTTCGATATCACCGACCTAGAAGTTTGGTCGAAAGCCATTAACGATTCTGTAGGCATGCAAGCTTTTTACGAAGCCAACAAAAAGAATTACATGTGGGGTCAAAGAGTTAATGCACAAGTATACTCGGCAAAAGACGATAAAACTTTGGCTAAGTTGATCAAAGTACTTGAGAAAAAAGCTTCAAAATCGTATACTGACGAGCAAGTTTTGGCCATGTTTAACAAAGGCGAAGAAAAAAATGTAGAATTGATAAATTCAAAAATATATTCTGCCGACGAATATGCTATAGTGGACGAAGCCAACGAAACATTGAAATTTTTCGAAGTGCAAGACCTTAAAACACCTATCATCTTTAAAAAAGAACTTAATGTGGTTTTAATATCCGAAATAATCCCTGCACAGACCAAAGCACTAAACGAAGCCAAAGGTCAAATTACCGCAGATTATCAAGACGTTTTAGAGAAAAAGTGGATTGCCGAGTTACGATCAAAATATCCAGTGGTCGTCAACCAAAATTTATGGAGTAAGTTAAGACAAAACCCATAAAGATCTTTGGCCAAATAACACCTAAGTAGTTTGAATAATATAATGTTGTATTTTTAAGCTAGACTATTGCCAATTAAATAGTTACAAAAACAATAAATAGGTCGAAGACCTTAAAGTCTACATTTTATGACAATTTTTCGTTTGATTATTCTATTTTCAATCGCTGCAATCATGGGTTTAGGGTCTTGCAAAGGGCCTTCCAATGGTTTGCAAAATGGTGTTTTAATTGAACATAATGGACATAAGCTTACCGTAGAGGACGCCTTGTCGATTATGCCACCTTTCGAAAATGCCAAAGATAGCGTTGCAAACATCGAACAAATCAAACGACAATGGATTAGAAACCATTTTATTATTGAGCAAGCAGAAGAAGATTTGCCCAATTTGGGTAACGAAATCGAAGTTAAGTTGCTACAATATAAAGCCGATTTATTGCGTTATCGGTTCGAGAATTATTACATCAGTCAAAAAATAAATCAAACCGTAAGTGCCGAAGAAATTCAGGCATTCTACAATGAACATAAAAAAGAATTGTTAGCCAAACACGCCATTGTTAAAGCGGTATACATCGAACTTTCGAATCAAGTGAAGCAGACACAAAAAATTAAACCTTGGCTACTTTCGAACAAAGAAAAAGATCAAGATAATCTTAAAGTGTACTGTTATAAAAATGCTAGAGTGTTCGACGATTTCGAACAACAGTGGCTGATGATGGATCAGATTAGATGGATGGCCCATCACAATTTGGTCGACGATGCGCAACTAGTTGCAAATACGGTTTTAGAACATCAAGACGATAGTTTGGCATATTTTATTTTAATAAGCGATGTCGTTAACAAAGGTCAGATGATGCCTATTGAATTTGCTAAAGACGAGATTGCTCAAATCATTATCAATCAACGAAAAAAAGTAATCCAA
>DYOK01000120.1:0-1519 GCA_020720565.1 Acetofilamentum sp. | reverse complement strand
GCTGTGGTGGGCAAAAATGTAGTGCTACTGTCCGATATCGAAACACAATATCAACAAATGAAAGCTCAAGGGAGTGCCACTGAGTCGACCAAATGCGAAGTATTCGAGGATTTATTGTACCAAAAATTATTGCTCGACCAAGCCCAAAAAGACTCTATCGAAGTTACCGAAAAAGAAATTGATGACAACCTCGATCGTCGTATTCGGTACTTTGTAAGCCAAGTTGGTTCGGAGCAGAAACTCGAAGAATTTTACGGCAAAAGCATTAGCGAAATTAAAGAAGAATTTCGCGAAGTGATTGCACGTCAGATGCTTTCGGAACGCATGCAAGGCAAACTTACAGGCGATGTTAAAGTTACCCCTACCGAAATTCGTCGTTTTTACAACACCATTCCAAAAGATAGTTTGCCAAAAATAAACAAACAGCTTATTTTACAACAATTGGTTCGTTATCCGCCTATCGACGAAAAAGAGAAACTTGAGATAAAAGAAAAACTTAAAGCCTATCGCGATAGAATTATTAAAGGCGAAAAATTTTCGACTTTAGCCGTTTTATATTCCGAAGACCCTGGTTCGGCTCGAAAAGGTGGTGAGCTCGGTTTTGTGGGGCGAAACGACTTGGTGCCCGAATTTGCTGCTGTAGCCTTTAAACTTAAAGAACCTGACGACGTATCGCGAATTGTCGAAACCGAATTTGGTTTCCATATTATTCAGATGATCGAAAAAAGGGGCGAGCAAATGAACCTACGCCACATTTTACTTAAACCAAAAATTGCTCCTACCGATCT
The DNA here is from genome assembly GCA_020720565.1 of Acetofilamentum sp. Taxonomy (GTDB): domain Bacteria; phylum Bacteroidota; class Bacteroidia; order Bacteroidales; family JAFGXI01; genus JAFGXI01. Next base: position 731 of record DYOK01000120.1, on the reverse strand, counting down.
TTTAAAAGCTCAAAAATTGACCGATAGCTTGCGTTTAGCCATCTCAATCGATTCGATAAGTTTCGACCAAGCGGTAACTCGTTTTTCCGAAGATGTTGAAACCAATAAAAACAATGGTCTGATGATGAACCCAATGACTGGCAACACGTTTTTTGAATACGACCAATTACAACCCGCTATGGCCTATGCCTTGAAAGATGTATCCGAACATGGCATGAGCAAACCATTTAAAACTCAAGACGAGCGCGCTCGCGATGTGTACAAGATTGTTTACATCAAAGAAATTATTGAGCCTCATACCGCCAACATGACACAAGACTACCAGTTGATTCAAGATATTTGTCAAGCCCACAAACAACAAGATATAATGACTGCTTGGGTTCTTAAAAAACAACAATCGACTTACATTAAACTTGAAGACGACTTTAAAACTTGTCCATTTAAATACCAAGGCTGGATAAAGTAAGAGCTTCGACTAATTGATTAATTTTTCTAACTAACATTAAAAGAATCTATTATCCAGATTAAACACGACATTATATTAGTAGTTAGAATAATTTAATGTCGTATTTTAAACCAATTGTTTTTATAAAATACTGCGTTCCGAAATTCGGAAGTCCAAACATTTTATAAATTTACAATGGTTAATGCCGATAATACTTGTAAATAGTCCAATTTCAACTTCGTTTTATTAGACTATATTGAAAGTTAAATCGGTATTATTAATCTAG
>DYOK01000343.1 GCA_020720565.1 Acetofilamentum sp. | reverse complement strand
TATAATTTTAATGTGTTTTGCATTAATAAAAAACAATATCAAGTAAATCAATGTACAAAATAAATTCCTCCGCTTGCCCATATTGCAAAAACCTGAATTACAAAGTTTTATTTCCTGTCACTGATATGTTTGGTAAAACCCGACAGCTATCGAAGTGCCAAAATTGTAAGGCCGAATATCTTAACCCACAGCCCAATACGGAAGAACTACTCCAAGCCTACGACGACAGCTATTATGGTGGCGAAGCCGACGATAGTAAATTTGAAGGCTTGGTAGAGCGAATGATCGAGTATTTTCGAAAGAAACGAGCAAATCGCGTTGCCAAAATCATTCAATACCAAGGAAATGTTCTTGATATCGGTTGTGGAAATGGACAGTTTTTAGCCCATTTATCGGAACAAGGACAAATACAGATTTTCGGGACCGAAATGCCCGGAAATTCAGCTCGTAGAGCACAGAAGATTCCTAAATTAAATCTCTGGATTGGTGAACTCTTCGATTCACCATACGGCGACAACAGATTCGATGCCATCACGCTTTTTCATGTGTTCGAGCATCTGGTCGAGCCCGAAGCATATTTGGATTGGATTTACTCACATTTGAAACCAGATGGCCATTTGGTGCTTTCGTTTCCCAACATTGACAGTTGGCAAGCCCGTTTTCATAAAGGCCAATGGTTACATCTCGACCCGCCACGACATTTATTCTTCTTCGAACGACACCCATTTATAAAATTGATGCAAGAAAAAGGCTTTGAACTTAAAACAGAACTATATTTTTCGATAGAACAAAATCCTTTCGGTTCTTTTCAAAGTTGGTCCAATCGGTTTCATGCAAAACGTGAATTGCTATTCGAACACCTTAAAGGGAATCGTGAATATACCAAAGACAACTCGAAACTGAGTTTATCAATCGAAAAGCTTATCTATTTTGCAGTCTCTCCTGCATTAATCCTAAGCGATGCCATTGCCTCAATTTTCAAAAAGAGTGCAACTGTGGAATACACTTTTAGGAAAATTTGAATCTATCCTGCCTGCCGGCAGGTAGGATAGATTTATAGTCCTTAGGAGACAGGTGTTAAATTATGAATTTTAAATTTTAGAAAAGTTATTTTAAAAAAAATGTTGGTTTTATAAAATAAGTTCCCAAGTATAGGATTTACTTCTGTCCCTATTTAATAAATTAAAGAGAACTAAGCCAAATTAAGCTTTAGAGATTATTAATGTTCATTTTCTTTGCAGAAACACTAACGGCTGAATGAATTTGCGTAATGAATAGAGTGGCGATTTTCTGTCCCCCGATACAAAATTTTAAGCGGACTTCATAGCTTGAATACCCCACCGAACCACTAATGGCAAATACACTTTGTTACCAGTTGTTATGGTTTTAATCCCATAATTTCTTGTGCACTTAATCCGGTAATTTCGCTGATTAATGATATTTCTAATCCTTTTTCAATCATTTTAATTGCATCTTCAATCTTTCCTTCAATCTTTCCTTCAATCTTTCCTTCAATCTTTCCTT
>DYOK01000119.1 GCA_020720565.1 Acetofilamentum sp. | reverse complement strand
CAATTAATAGGTCGAAGACCTTATACATTAATCAAATACTGTATGTTTTCGAATGTTTTTAAATTCTTAATCAAGTTTTTATTAATTTGAACGCTCATCGTTTTCGAAAACATGGGCACTTCGGTGTGTGTTTCTTCGTCCCATATCAAAAATTTAAGTGCCATTTTGCCTTTGTTTTGTTCGATAAGTGCTTTAAGTTGATCGACCATTTGCTTGTTAATGTCAGCTAAATTAATTTTAATGAGTATGTTTTTTAGCAAAGCCTCTCGTTTATTGGCCATCAAATCGATACCCGTAAGATTAAAAAAGTATCTGGTTTCTTTCCCTTCGGGGGTCCAAGAAGCAATCTTGCCATTGGCTGCCACCACAATATCTTTCCTAAAAAAGCCTTTGTAATTCAGATAGCCATCTTTTGCACTGACCCGTAGTTTGTAGGTGCCGGTGTAATCTTCAATTGTCATATAGCCCACCGGATTCCCTTTTGGGTCGATTTGTTCTTCTACCCCCGTAATAAAACCACATATTTTGACATCTTGTCCGGTTCGTTTCGACAAATCGACCATATCTTTGAGCGGAATAAATCCGCCATGCAAAATTTCGAGCTGAAACTCATCGAGCGGATGCGACGACAAATACACGCCAATATGCTCTTTCTCTTTTTCGAGTTTGTGCATGGAATTCCATTCAGGACTAATTGGAATATTGGGCGTTTCGATGTGAATCATGTTGGCACCACCAAATAAACTCATTTCGTTACTGGCGGTGTGGGTTTGGAATAAGTTGCCGAAACTTATCAATTTTTCGATAAACGCACGGCCATCTTCCTCAGCAAAATATTGTTCTCGGTTGATGTTCGAAAACCCATCGAATGCCCCTGAATAGGCCAGCGATTCCATGCTTTTTTTGTTAACAGCCGTAAGTTTTACCCTTTGAACAAAATCGAAAATACTTTTAAAAGGTCCGTTTTTTTGACGCTCTTCGATAATGTTTTCAACCGCAGCGCCACCTAGTCCTTTTATTCCTTCGAGCCCAAAACGCACCACACCATTGGCATCGACTGTAAAATTTCTATAACTGTGGTTGACATCTGGACCTGAAACGTCTAAGCCCATGGCACGACATTCCTCCATAAAGAAGGTCACTTTTGTGATATCGTTTAAGTTACGGCTCAAAACAGCGGCCATAAATTCGGCTGGATAGTGTGCTTTTAAATAGGCCGTCTGATACGATACATACGAATAGCAAGTGGAGTGCGATTTGTTAAAAGCGTATTCGGCAAAAGCTTCCCAGTCTTTCCAAATTTTTTCGATAATTTTATCGATGTCGCCTTTTTTCTCGTTAACTTCCTCAACAAATTTAGGATTGGCTTTGCATCCGTCGACAAACTTTACTTTAAGTTTGTCCATCACATCGCGAAGCTTTTTACCCATGGCTTTACGCAATGTGTCCGACTCCCCCCCCGTAAAATTGGCCAGCAAACGCGAGAGTAACATCACCTGTTCCTGATAAACCGTAATGCCGTATGTTTCTTCGAGATAAGTCCGCATCATGGGCACGTCGTAATTGATAGCCTCATTGCCGTGCTTACGTTTGATAAAGCTCGGGATATATTCCATAGGCCCAGGTCTGTAAAGGGCATTCATGGCAATTAAGTCTTCGAAACGTGTGGGTTTTAAATTTCGAAGGTGTCCTTTCATCCCGTCAGATTCGAACTGGAATAAGCCTGTGGTTTCGCCTGCCGAATAAAGTTCGTAAGTGGCTTTATCGTCGAGCGGAATGCGGTCGATATCAATTTCGATATTTCGCGAAAGTTTAATATTTTGAACCGCATCTTTAATAATGGAAAGCGTTTTAAGTCCTAAAAAGTCCATTTTGAGCAAGCCCACGTCCTCGACATGTTTACCGTCGTATTGAGTAACATAGGTCAATTCAGAGTCTTTGGCTGTGGTAATTGGAATGTGTTTTTCCAAATCGTCGGCGCCGATAATAATACCACAAGCGTGTGTACCGGTATTTCGAACCGAACCTTCGAGTACTTCGGCATATTTAAGCACATCGGCGGCATCGCCACCTGCTGCTCTAATGTCGCGAAGTTCTTTTATTTCGGCAAAAGCGTCTTTTAGTGTTGTTCCTGGTTTGTCGGGTACCAATTTTTGCAAAGCCGAAGTATTGGAAAGCGGGTACTGTTGTACGCGACCCACATCGCGAATGGCCGATTTGGCGGCTAATGTGCCGAATGTGACAATGTGGGCCACTCGTTTTTCGCCGTATTTGTTCACCACCCATTGCAACACTTTGCCTCGGCCATCGTCGTCGAAGTCGATATCAATATCGGGCATCGAGATACGGTCGGGATTTAAAAAACGTTCGAAAAGCAAATCGTATTTGATGGGGTCTATTTCGGTTATCCGCATACAATAGGCTGCCGCCGAACCTGCCGCCGAACCCCTGCCTGGCCCCACAACTACGCCCATTTCGCGTGCGGCTTTAAGAAAGTCCCAAACAATAAGGAAATAACCTGGAAAGCCCATTTCCTTTATGACTTTAAGTTCAAAATCGAGACGTTCGCGAATTTCTGGAGTGATTTCTTTCCAACGTAAAGCTGCACCTTCGTATGTAATTTGATACAGATAATCGGCCTCGAATTTAATTCGAATCACTTTGTCGTAACCTCCCAATTTCTGAAACCTTTCTTCGCCAAATTCATCAATTAAATCGCTTTCGGAAAATTTAGCTTTGTAGTCGTCGAATCGGGCAAACGATTCTGGGATATCGAATTGTGGCATCAGTGGTGATCGGTCGAGTTTGTAATCTTCCACTTTTTCAACCACTTCGGCAATATTTTCGAAAACTTCGGGCACATCGGAAAAAATCTGAAACATTTCGCTTTGGGTCTTCATCCATTCTTGACCCGAGTATTTCATCCGTTTGGTGTCGCTCAAAAATGAGCCTGTATTGATGCACAACAAACGTTCTTGCGCCGCTGCATCTTCTGGTTCGATAAAATGCACATCGTTAGTGGCCACCACTTTTATGGATAGCTTTTGGGCAATTTCAAGAATTTTTTCGTTAACAAAAACCTGGTCTTGATAGATTTTCGAGTCGGTTTCGGGATTGCCAGATTGGTGTCGTTGAATTTCGAGGTAAAAATCGTCGCCAAATACCGATTTGTACCAGTCGGCCGCAGCAAGTGCAGAATCAACACCCTCGTTCATTATTTTTTTCGATACTTCGCCACCTAAACAGGCACTTAAGGCAATGAGGCCTTCGCTGTGCTTTTTAAGCAAGTCCTTATCGATACGTGGTTTGTAATAAAATCCTTCGAGAAATCCTAGAGATGTTAATTGTGTTAAATTGGAATATCCTATTTTGTTTTTGGCTAACAAAACCAAGTGCCAACCGCTTTGGTCTTCTTTGGTTTCTTTGCGTGCCATTCCCCTACGGGCAACATAAACTTCGCATCCTAAAATGGGTTTAACACCTTCTTTTTGTAAGGTTTTGTGGAATAATTTTACCCCAAACATATTGCCGTGGTCTGTTATGGCCACTGCTTTCATTCCATCTTTTTTAGCTTTTTTGGCTAATGCCGAAATATCGCAAGCTCCATCGAGTAGGGAATATTGCGTGTGCAAGTGCAAATGAGCAAATATTTTTTCTTTTAATGGCTGATCAAGAGTTGGTTCTATTTGCGTTGGAACATCTTCAGCTTCAAGTTCAATTTCTGGCACTTGATCCAGTTCCATCGATTCCCTTATAGGTTCTGTATCGGTTAAATCGTTGGGGTTGTAAGCTTGTGTATTTAGTCCGATGGCTTTAATTGGATAGGGATTATGTCGGGTATATGCTTGATGCATTTCGGCCGTAAAACCAATCTTTTGCAAACTAAAAACTTCGAGGCGAATCATTTCCAAGAAACAACGGGTTGTGGCTTCGACATCGGCTGCAGAATTGTGTGCTTCGGCAAATTTTTCTCCAAAAAGTTTGTGATGCAATTCCTCAAGTTTTGGCCATTTAAAACCTCCACCTCTACCTCCCTGTAATTGGCAAAAGTTGGTGCCTTCGTTTTTTGTATCTAATATTTTTAGTCCCGAAATCGGATTTGAGATTGATTTACGGTAAAATTCTGCTCCTATAATGTTGTTATCGAATTCGATATTATGCCCCACCACAAATTGTGCTTTTGAGCAAGCGAGAGCGAAATCGTTTAGCACCATTGTCAGATCGGCACCTTGTTTAAGGGCTCGTTCGGTAGTGATACCGTGAACTTTTACTACTGCATAGGGTATTTCGTAACCTTCTGGTTTTATAATGTAGTTTTTAACTTCGACCAGTTCGCCCAAAGCGTCGTGAATTTGCCATGAAATTTGTACCATTCGTGGCCAATTGTCGCTATCGCTTAAAGGGGCATTGTAATTATTGGGCAGTCCAGTTGTTTCGGTATCGTAAATCAAAAACATGATAGTCTGTATTAAAGGGAGTAAATAGAACTCGGAATGTGTCAAAAAATGAGGATTTTGATCCACTCAAAGTGATTTTAAAAATAAAAGTTTTGAATGGTCTGACCTAAAAAAACTAAAATACGTTTTCAGTTTTTATAAACAGATTTGAGATGCTTGGTTTGCATACGAAGTCCATCGAACACATTTTAATAGCCCTTTGGATTAACTCGAACATGCTAAAAAGCCCAATAGTTATAATTTTATTGCTTTTGGCTTTGCTCGAAAAATTGCCAAAGTGGGTCTTGGGGTACAGGTGCAACGATATCGATTTGTTGCAAATTGACTGGATGGATGAACTGTAATCTACGGGCGTGCAAACTTATTCCCCCATCGGGATTGGAGCGTTTGGCTCCATATTTTAAATCGCCTTTAATCACCGAGCCAATATGTGCCAATTGGGCTCGTATTTGGTGGTGTCGGCCTGTTTTTAGTTCGATTTCGAGCAAGGTGTACCGATCCGATTTAGAGCGTGTTTTATAGCTTAGAATAGCACGTTTGGTAAGTGGTTTTTCTTGGTCGAAAACGTACGATTTGTTTTGTTTTTCGTTACGTGACAAAAAATGTTCAAGGGTTCCTTCGGCTTGTACAGGGGCATCGGTTACAATAGCCCAATACGTTTTTTTAATGCTTTTGTCCAGAAACATGGCGTTTAGTCGCGTTAAGGCTTTCGATGTACGGGCAAACAACACCACGCCACTGGTGGGTCGGTCGAGTCGATGCGGCAAACCTAAAAACACAGCACCTGGTTTTTGATACTTGGCTTTGATGTAAGCTTTGACGTGCTCAAGCAAGGGGATATCGCCAGTCTTGTCGCCTTGAACAATATCGGAATTGCCTTTGTTTATGGCAATGATGTGGTTGTCTTCGTATAAAACCTCAAGTGTCATGTGCGGGTTATTTTCCGTTTCCAATATTAATATTGCTCGCGTTCGTTAGGGAAGTCGCGTTGTTTTACATCGCTGATGTAGTTTTGGACTGCACCTTGAATTTCGTCAGCTATGTTGTGATATCGGCGTAAAAAACGGGGCGAAAATTCTTGTGTAATTCCAAGCATATCGTGTAAAACCAAAACTTGTCCATCGACGCCTCCACCGGCACCAATGCCAATTACAGGAATTTTAATCGATTGTGCGACTTCGCTAGCCAATTGAGCAGGGATTTTTTCGAGCACTACCGAAAAGCAGCCCAATTCTTCGAGTAATTTGGCATCTTCCTTCAATTTAAGTGCCTCTTCTTCTTGACGTGCTCGAACCGAGTATGTTCCAAATTTATAAATCGATTGCGGTGTTAATCCTAAATGCCCCATCACGGGAATACCCGCCGACAAAATACGTTGAATCGACTCTTTAATTTCGAATCCACCTTCCATTTTTACGGCATGAGCTCCAGTTTCTTTCATAATTCTAATGGCCGAAAGCAGGGCTTCTTTGGAGTTGCCTTGGTAAGTTCCAAATGGCATATCGACCACCACAAGCGCTTTCTCGGTTGCTCTAACCACCGACGAAGCGTGGTAAATCATGGCATCGAGTGTAATGGGAAGTGTCGTGTCGTAACCAGCCATCACATTAGAGGCTGAGTCGCCAACAAGAATTACATCGATTCCCGCGGCTTCGACAATTTTGGCCATGGAGTAATCGTAGGCGGTGAGCATGGCTATTTTTTCGCCACGGAGCTTCATTTCGTAAAGCACATGGGTCGTTATTTTTCGAACATGAGATTGAACTGACATAGCTTGATGTGTATAGGGTTGTGCCCTGGTTGAATATAATTGAGATAATATAATGCTGTATGTTTTCGATCCTAGCACTTCAAAAACTTATCGCTAAAAAACAAATAGGCCGAAGGCCTTCTGTTTATTATTTGCAAAATTAAGATAAAATTAATGATAAGCCTCGTCGCAATTTTTTTTAATTTTTGGCTTTTCGAACCGATTGAAATAATTCGGAAGCAAACACAAATCCGTTCAATTCTTCGTTTTCGGTATTAAAAATTTGATTTCTATCGCCCACCCACCAATTCTGCCCTTGAAATACAAACATAATATTTTCCCCAATTTCCATCACAGAGTTCATGTCGTGCGTAATAACCAAGGTGGTAATGTTAAATTCTTTGGTCAAATTTTGAATCAGTTGGTCGATAACAATCGATGTTTTGGGATCCAGACCGGAATTGGGCTCGTCGCAGAATAAATATTTTGGGTTAAGTGCAATGGCACGGGCAATGGCAACCCGTTTTTGCATCCCTCCCGAAATTTCGGATGGAAATAAATGATTCGATTTTTCGATATTCACATGTTCGAGGCAAAAATCGACTCGCTTTTGCTTTTCGACCTTGCTAAGTTTAGTAAACATATCGAGCGGAAATCGAACATTTTCCTCAACCGTAGATGAGTTGAATAATGCTCCGCCCTGAAAAACCATTCCAATTTCTTTTCGTAAGTCTTGTAATTCTTTGCGTTTTAGTTTAGTTAAATCGCGGCCGTCGTAAAGAATTTCGCCACTATCGACGGGATGTAGTCCGACCACAGCTTTTAAAAAAACCGATTTTCCGGAGCCCGATTGACCAATTACTAAGTTGGTTTTACCTTGTTCGATGGTAAAATTGACGTCGTTAAGTACCGATTTATTTGCAAAACGCTTGTTTAAGTTACGAATCTCTATCATGTGAGCATCAGTTGAGTGATGAATAAATTCGCCATTAAAATAAGAATAATACTATAAATTACAGCTCTTGTACCCGCTTTGCCCACTTCAAGTGCACCACCGCTCACATAAAAACCGTGATACGACGACACCATGGTGATGATCAGGGCAAAAATGCTGCTTTTAATAAGTGAATAATATACCCGATAGGCCGAAAAGTCGAGTTGTAAACCCGATAAATAATCTTGAAGTGTAAGTTGATCGATGGTAAAGGTCGAAGCTAAGCCACCAATAATGCCCACCGTCATCGCAATGATCACAATAAAAGGCATCATTAGAAACAGGGCAATAATTTTAGGCAAAATAACGTAATTGGCCGAATTAACCCCCATAATATCCATGGCGTCAATTTGCTCGCTTATGCGCATATTGCCAATCTCCGAAGCGATATTTGACCCAATAATACCCGCCAAAATAACCGAAGTAACTGTGCTCGAAAACTCTAATATAATAGAGTCTCTGGTGGCAAAGCCTACAATAACATTCGACACAAATGGGTTGCTCAAGTTAAGTGCGGTTTGTATGGTTACGACTGCTCCCATAAAAAACATGATAATCATAATGATGACAATCGAGCCCAATGCGAGTTTATCCATCTCTTTAAAAGTTTGGATAATAAGGGTTTTGTGATTTTCCGGACGTGCCAATACCTTTTTCATCAGCGAACCAAATCGTCCTATGTGGTAGAGCATCTTCATTTGATTGTTGATTTATTTATTAAATGTTACAGGTTAAAAGTTTCAGGTTTAATCTATGAGCTCTCATTATTTTGGTTTACACAAAGTTTAAACCGGATTGTTAATAAGCTAAATTACATTTTTTCTACATTTTACTTTTCTTTACTAATGTCATTGAGAAGCGGAAGGTATTATTGTTGTGGGGACTTCAATAGCTGAATATAAGCCGCAAATGTAACTTTAGGTTTGATCAAATTTAGAGCAAAAAATTCATTTGGAGTTAGAAAGTTTAATTTTTTTCTTGGTCTGTTATTCAATATGTCTTCAACTCGTTTAATGTCTTGATCTGTAATATTTTCAAACGAAGTTCCTTTAGGGAAATATGGACGAATCAATCCATTTGTATTTTCATTAGCTCCTCGTT